>JBMFWH010000001.1:0-76059 GCA_049965455.1 Thermoplasmata archaeon
GGCTCAAAGCTTTTAAGCGCGCTATCAATAACATTGCCCAAGGCAATTCAGAGCAGAGGCATAAAAATAACCACGAGGAAGAAACTGGAACTAAAGCGTAAAAAGTAGTAAATCACACAATATTGTTGAGATTTTCCTTACTAATTTTCATGGAACTTCCAAATCACAGGCAAACTTACTCATTTTGATACTTTTTTAAATTTTTGATCATAACATCTTTCAATAACATCTATAGCTTTAATATTGGTTTCTTTCTCATATAATTTTTTTGAATAATCATAGAGTTTAAAAGAATCTGTTTTCAGTTTCTCTCTGTTCATGGATACTTCTAGAATCTTATTTTTGAATCTCTCTATTTTCTCGATATATATGTAATCTCTTATTTCATTTAGGTTAAATCCTCTTAAGCCAATTTCCGTGGTTATTATTGGTAATCCATGCAACATATAATCTACCATTTTTACATTTCTTCCAGCTCCTGTATTAATAGGATTTAATGCTAGCAAAGATGCATTTAGGATCTCATCCTTCTCTTTTTCATCGACCATGCCATGATATATGATATTTGGCAACTTTTTCTTTTTTGGATATTTATTTATGTTGCCAATAATATGGAACTCGAACTGTGTTAACTCTTCGGCAATGTGCTCAATTACTTTTAATGCATCTATGTTTGGCTGGTACATAGACCCTATAAACACAATCTTGTTAGAATCTATTCCATGCCAACCATACTCTTTTAACGATAATTGGTGCGGTATCAAAAATATTTTTTGGGGGTCTGCATTATGAATATTGATCATGTTTTTTAGGTCTTCTTCAGAAACTACGAATATTATGTCTGCACGATATATTAACTCTTTTTCGATATCTTTAACTTTATTATAATATTTGTTTCCAATTCTCAAATATGTTTCAACATTATGAGCATCGTATACTACTATCTTTTCTTTGATTCTATCTTTTGTAAATGGGAACTGCCATGGTCCTTCATAAACTATGATCTCGCTTTCAGCAATCAGTTCATTCAACCTTTTAATATACTTTCTTCTCAAAAATATTCTTTCTGACAATAAGATTTCAAATGACCTGTTACCTTTAATAGCCGAATATAAAGTCAAGAAGAGAGATCTATATCCCTCAATCTCCTTTGTGGTCTGGTCTCTGAAGGTCAATCCGCCAACAGATATGATCTTCCTGTTTGCGTTTCTGAATATGCTGTAGCATCTATCAGTATATCCGCTCGTGTATTCCGGTATTATTTGTCCATGTGCTATTTGCAGTATTTTGGTATCCATATTCACTCTCAATCCTTTAATTCAGTTACATCTATTTGGTATTTATTATTAATATTTAAAATAGTTTTCTATACTTGCCTCTTTCTTTTAAAGGCATGGTAGCGTCTATTCCCACTTTTGTGGTAATGTCATTTTCATACCTGCTCGGATCCAGAGAGCTGCCACGCTCTTTAAATGTGATCATATCACGGTCTGCCTGCACTCTGGTTGCAATGGCCCATTCGATCTCTTCAAGATTGTTTATATCTATATCCTCGTCTACAACCACGGCATGTTTCAGGCTCTTATGTCCCTTAAAAGCAGCGTTTAATGTTTTCAATCCGTCATCTTCGTTTTCTTTTTTGATCTTGATAACACAATGAAGCCAGTTGCTTCCGCCGTTTGTAAGCTTGAGATCTATAACGTTTATATTTGCATCTTTGATCTCTTTGTAAATGGTAGGTTCTCTCGGCAATCCCATCAGATTATAGTGCTCGTATCCACCAGGCAATAACAGATGAAATATCGAGTTTTCAGTTTTGTACAGCCTTTCAAATTCCACAATCGGCTGATTTTCTTTTACATCGTAAGTTCTCATAATATCCAAAAATGGGCCTTCCACATCTTTTACAGCTTTTGTGAACCGGCCTTCTAACACGTACTCTGAGTTTACAGGCACGATCAATCCGCTTTTCAACCTGACCATCTCTGCGCTTCTACCAAGACAATAATAATCCAATGCGCTGGCAATCTCGCTCTCATCGATATTATAATCCACAGACGTGGCTGCAGCCAGCAAAAATGAAGGATCAGCGCCGATCACCATTGCGAATCTCAGCTCTTCGCCTCTCTCAATGGCAGTATTGTACATCTGGTAAAGATGCCTTGGAACAAGCCTCACTGCCGCATGTCTCTCATCAAGGATCATCATTCGATGGTACGATACGTTTCTTTTGCCGTCCAGTTCAGAGAACACGATGCCGCTCGTAATATAGTTTGAGCCGTCATCTTTAAAATACTTTGGAATCGGCAAGTTTTTGAGAGAAAAGTCGGTAGTTTCGGTCATGAAAGGTGCATTTTCAACGATTTTCACCGGTTTTGGGTTTTCGATTGCCTGCAACATCTTTAGCTTCAGATCTTTTTCATCAATTTTCAAGATCTTTGCAAAATTGGTTCTTCTCGCCCACATATTTCCGACTGCTTTGTATCCGTCCAGATTCTCAAAATAAACGGGTGTGCCTATATTTTTGATCAGATACTCAGATACTTCAATATTCTTGCTCACCCGTTCTTTAACAGTTATATGCTCTATTTGCTCTAAATAATCTTTGTACATATGATGATGATAAACACTCTTTCAAATTAAAACTTTTTTATCCTACCTGCATATTATGCTTTGTATGTTCAAGATAATCGAAACCGATTCTGACGCGAGGCTTGGAGCATTAGATACTCCTCACGGTATTATAAACACACCTGTTTTCATGCCGGTGGCTACAAAAGGAACGGTTAAAACGCTTGATGCCAGAGAGCTGCAAGAGTTGAACACGAAAGTGATCATTTCAAACTCCCTGCATTTATACTTGCATCCAGGGCTGGAAACCATAGAAAAGCATGGGACGTTACATGATTTTATGAATTTTCATAATTCTATCCTGACTGACAGCGGCGGTTTTCAGATAATCAAAACCCCGTTTTTTGTCAGGGCGTCGAGCGAGGGCATAACGTTCAGAGACCCGAAAGACGGGGCTCTGCATCTTATCACGCCAGAAAAGAGCGCAGAGATACAGAACCAGCTGGGATCGGACATAGCAATGATGCTGGACTATTGCGTTCCATACGGCACAAACATGAAAAACATTGAAAAGAGCCTTATATTAAATAAAAACTGGGCTGAGAGATTTAAAATAAGCAGGAAAGGACTCAGTTTCGGGATAGTGCAGGGTTCTGTCTACGAAAAATACAGGGAACAGAGCGTGGCAGATCTGCTGCCTCTTGATTTTGACGGGTATGCGATCGGAGGACTGTTAATAGGCGAGCCTTTAGACATAATGATCAAGATTGCGCGCTATACAGAATCATTATTGCCAGAAGACAAGCCGAGATACTTGATGGGCGTGGGCTCGTTATCAGAAGTGTTCAATTCCATAGAAAGCGGCATTGACATATTTGACTCTGTGTTTCCTACGCGCAATGCGAGGCACAAGATGGCTTTTACCTCAGGGGGAGTACTGGATTTCAGAAAATCAATGTTCAAGGATGATACGAAGCCGATCGATGAAGAATGTGAATGTTATGCTTGCAGGGCATATACAAGATCCTACATATATCACCTGTTCAAGGAGAAAGAGATGCTGGCAATGCGTCTTTTAACCATTCATAATCTCACGTTCATGATGAGGCTGATGGAGCGGATCAGGATATCGATCAAAGAGCATGAATACAGTAAGCTCAAAAATGAGGTACTAGAAAAATATAAATGATCATCGAGAAATCTCATAAATATTCAATTTTTCAGTATTAGTAAAAACAAAATGCTTATTAGAATCGTATATGGCGGAGGATAATATCAAGAACTTTTTTCTATTTTTGTATCTGTTGCAGAAAGAGTTTAAGAGTCTGTCAATTTTTACGGCATTGTCGATGATCAATGAAACGTCCTGTTTGGATCTCAGCACGTATCCAAAACCATCGGTATCTTCCATGATAGCCCTCTTTTTTACGAGTGTCTTGATCGTTTCAAGATCCGGGTAAAAATAGCTCCAGTCTACAAACACCGGCTTTTTTCCATAGTCTGTAAGTGCGAATATTCGCTCTGGTTGCTTAGCAAACTTGCAATTCTCATTTTTATATTTAAAATCGTCAAGGGTTATGAAAATGTATGTATCAATCAACTTTGCCCCCAGCTTTCCCGCTAGCTTCTTCGAAGGCTCGTTCCAGTCAAAAATAGACATCCTCACTTTTTTATATTTTTCAAGAACATATGACGTAAGAACACTAGCCACTCCTTTTCTCCTGTATTCAGGATCCACCCTCATCCCCTCCAGCCATGCACTGCCGTCGTTGCAGGGATTGACATTTAATATTGCCACCGGCCTGTGATCTATCTCGGCAGTGATCATCGATTTTTTCCTGATCCAAGAATCGTAAACAAAGCTGATATAATCATGCTGGGTATCCTCAAGTCCGGTTTCCATGCCTTGCCATGTGTTCTTGCAAAATTCCAGGATGCGTGGCTTATCACGCATTGTTGCGTTTCTGATCTTGATCTCTTGCATGGCAATAAACATCAAGAAATCTCTAATAAACTTTTCTTGCATTTACCAAAAATTAAAATAAATATTGCACATTTCACTATTATGAACAGCTTCAAGACCAAATACCGGGTTTCATGGGTGGATACTGACGCGCTCGGAGTCATGCACTTTTCAAATTATTTCAGGGTCTGCGAAAAGGCGGAAGAAGAGTTTACAAACTCGCTAGGAGTATCGTTCAGCAGCTCTCAAGACATATCTTTTCCGAGAGTGAAGGCCACTTGCGACTATAAATACCCGCTCAGGTTTAACGATATTGCAACCGTAGAGATAAAGATCAAAGAGCTTGGCAAAAAGCATATCACGTACCATATCGAGATATTCAACGAAACACAACAGAAAGAGGCAGCCAGATGCGAGCTCACGATCGCATCTATAAACCGTGATTTTTCGCCGATTCCCATACCGCAAGAGTATGTGAAATTGCTGGAAAAATACAGTGTTTGAAATTAACGTTTTTCGCGCTCGTGCAGCATGTACATTACTACCGTGTAAATCAATGATGAAACGGCAGCAGTGACAAAGATTATGGACCATCTATAATACGAAGATACGGTTATGGAAAATATCACGCCACCATAAAACGGTCCTGCAGCATGGCCAATGCTGGTGAACAGCCCGTAGGTACCCGTGTATTTCCCAATATCCTTTTTCGGTGCCATGTTTATTGCTGATGCAGTCACGGTGGCTGAATACACGATCTCTCCTAACGAGATAATGCTCATTGTGAAAAATAACCATATTATAGAAGAGAAGAATGAGAGCATAAAATAGCCGGCACCGTAAATGAGTATCCCGAATATCATGAAATAATACGCATTTTTCACTTTTGCGAACTTAGCAATATAATACTGTAGTCCCCCCACCATAAACCCGTTCAGGGCCCATGTAAGCCCTATTATTGAGGTAGAGATACTGTTTATAGTCTCTTCATATATGGGATACGTGCTGTTCAGCTGCCCAAACACCAAAAACGCGATGAATCCCGCTATGCTGAACAATAAAAACTTCACATTTAACAGCGTGTTAGAAAGGTCCCTGAACCTGAAAGTGTATCTGGCCTTGTTGGTTTCTGGTATCCTGTTTATTAATATTACCAGGGATACAAGCATTATTCCAACCAACAGAAAAGAGAATGTATAATAATTCAGCACGTACAAAAATCCGCTTATTGCAGGGCCTATACCCCATCCCAGGTTTGCAGTAGCACGCTGCAGAGCATAGCCCCTGAACCGTTCGTTCTCGTCAAGCACGTCCGCGATCATAGCGTTGAAAGATGAGAATACCGCACCGCTCGAGATGCTCTGCACTACCAGCGCGCTGATGATCAGGTACAGGTTCCGGTCCATCAGCGCCACGCCCATCACCATGAACATCAATCCCTGTCCAGCCTGCCCCAGAATCATGATCTTTTTTCTTCCGATCGAGTCTGATATCGCGCCGAAAACTACCTGAAACACCGCACCCGTTACCCCTGCAAACAGCATGTACAATCCCGCGATGGCAATGTTAACGTCAAGCTTGGTGGTCAGAAACAACATTAAAAATGACCATAACGCACCGTACGAAAAAGACCTGAAAAAGCTAGTAGTAGCAACAATCTGCATTACCTGTTTTTTAACGGTCATGGAGGCTCCTTTTCTTCAAGCTGTTTTAAGAGCATAGCACCTTTTTCAGATAACACATAGTAAGTATGATGCGGGTGAGTGGTAACTCTCCTCTTCAATTTTGCATCTTTTTTCTTTAGCATACCGCTGCCTCTCTTGTCAAGATATCCTTTTTCAAACACCAGCTTCAAAACTTTGCATGCATCTCTCTTATTCAGATCCAGATCACGCCCCAGAGACTTTGCATAATCTGTGCCATACTTTTTAAAGTGCAGTAGAACCTTGTACAGCAGCTCGTCAGTTATCTCTATCTCTTTATCCAGATGCATCATTACAGCCGGATATATACACGCAAATTTAAGGATTTTCAAATATTCACTATTTTTTCTTTATGTAACGCGTAAAGTATTATTCCTATCGTAATAAGCACCATGCCAAGGTACAGTGCCTGCGTTCCCAGCGCGAACATGATCAATGCCGATAATATGATTGAGAGAATCTGAATAGCAGGATATAATGGAGAACGAAAAGGGCCTTTCATCTTTCTCTTCCGTATTACCATCACTGCTAACCCTGTAAGACTGTACGAAAATATCACCCCGAAGTTCGAGGCCAATGCAATGTATTTCAGGTTTCCAAGAAACAGCGAGAACACTGTTACCGCTCCGATTATCAAGACCGCCCTCTTTGGAGAATCGCCAGATATGCCACCGATCCATTTTGGAAACATGCCGTCTTCGCTCATCTGCAACAATGTTCTGGATCCTGCCACAATCAGGGATATGGTCACGGTCACAGTTGCCAGGATTGCGACAATGCTGATCATCAGTTCTATGACCGGAGAGGCGTGCACATAGGTCAGTGCGTTGGCAAGAGGATCTGCCGTGATGCCATAATACTGCCAGGGCATCAGTGCCAGCATGCCCACCACTACCAGAATATATAATACCGTGCTGGTCAAGAGCGCAATGATTATTGCCTTCGGCACGTTTTTAGCGCCGTCTTTTACCTCGGGCGTGAGCGTGGCAATAGTGTTGAAGCCAGAATAGGCGAAAAATGCCAGTGATGCAGATTCAACGATGCTCATAGGACTTCTGGGCAGCAAGGGCGTGAACCTTACAGTGTTCCATGAGCCATAAAATACAGAAACTAATATGAATATTACCAGGCCGCCAATAGTGATGAACACCAGAAACTGCTCAATCTTCGCAACCAGTTTCAAGCCTACATAATCGATTATTGTAACTGCGAGAATCATGATTATGGATATCGTGATGATCATGACATTTGAGGAGATTTGAAACATGGATAAAAGGTACGATGCAAACCCCAGCGCCACGGCAGACGCGGCGATAGAGTACGATATAGCTCTGAGCCAGCCTACTATGAACCCCAGAGAATCGCCCATCGTCACTTTTACAAATGAGTACAAGCCGCCATGCGTGATGATCTTGGATGAGAGCTCAGCGCTGTTTAGCGCAACAGTGGCTGCGAGTATTGCCGTTAATATGAACGCAATTATTGCGCCCGGCCCGGCCTGATAGATCACGGTGCCTGCAAGCACGAATATTCCCGCCCCTATAATATTGCCCAGCCCTATCGCGGTAGCCTGCCACATTGTGATCTTCGGTATTGCCATTTATATCAGTTCATCAATCTTAATGCTCTTTTTCACAACTTTTGCCAGATTGTCAATGCTCGCTTCAACGCTTTCAAACTTTATTTTTAAGGGTTTCAGGGACTTTTTTGCCCTGATCATGTTAATTAACATCTCTGTAAACTCCAGGTTTTCAAACAGCCCATGAAAATATGTGCCTATCACGTTATTTTCATAAGACCCGTCAAATCTTGAAACATGCTTGTTATTTACCCTGTAAATCTTCGAAAAATGAGTTTTTGAGATGGTAACACCATTATGTATTTCATATCCTTTTATCTTCAAGTTTTCAAATTCTGACGCAATTACGGTTCCGTATATCACGTTTGTATGTTTGACTTGGCGAAAAACAGTTTTTGAATCCAGTATCCCGATTCCTGCAACCTTTCCTTTTCTAGATTCTACATTGTCAATTATGTATTTGCCAAGCATCTGGTACCCGCCACATATGCCCATTATCATCGTTTCATTATTTTTTTCGTCTTTCAAGACCTCTTCAAATCCCCGCTCTTTCAACCATGCCAGATCCAGAACCGTAAGCTTTGATCCCGGTACAATGATCAGGTCCGAGCCACTCAAATGCTCTGGGGTATCTACGTATCTCAACCCCACATCATCAACATGCTCAAAAACATTGAAATCCGTGAAATTAGAGAGGTTCGGGATCTTGATGATAGATATTCTCAGAGATCCTTCTTTTTCGGGCCAGGATCGCAGAGAGTCTTCGTCAGGTATTGCGTGCGAGATGTATGGTATGGTACCGAGCACAGGAATATGATATTTTTTTTCTAAAAACTCAAATCCGGGATAAAGCAAAGATTCATCACCCCTGAACTTGTTTATTATGATTCCTATCATATTTTTTTTATCAATGAGCTCTAGCGTGCCGACAATGCTTGCAAATGCACCGCCACGGTCTATGTCTGCGACCAGCACGACCTTTGCACCCACAGCATTTGCAAATTTCAGGTTTGCGATGTCATGCGCAAGGTTTATCTCGGCTGGAGATCCGGCACCTTCAATCACAATTAGTTCATGCTCATTCTGCAGCGTTTCGAACGATTTTAATGCGGTTCTGTAAACATCCTCTTTTTCCGTATTCATATAATTATTTGCTTTAATAGTCTTATAATGCTTGCCCAGAAGAACTACATGAGTCCTGTCATTTTCAGGTTTTAAGAGTATGGGGTTCATCAATACTGTCGGCTCTACCCTTGCGGCCAACGCTTGCAGGTACTGTGCATAAGCCATCTCTCCATCCTGCACTGCTATCGCGTTCAAAGACATGTTCTGAACCTTGAAAGGCGCAACGTCGATGCCAATATCTGAGAATATGCGACACATTGCAGTAACAAGCAACGATTTTCCAGCTCCCGACGCGGTTCCCAGAACCATGATAGGCGCGTATTTTTTCAAATTCTCAGCCACCTCGGTATCTTTGGCTCAAACTGTTCCAGTTCATCCAATAGCATGCTGTTTTCATTTTTTCTCTTTATTGAAAACCTGATACAGCAATCCAATCCGAATGAGCTGCAGTTTCTCACAAGCATGTTTTTCTTTTTTAATTTCTCAGTTACGCCAGCTGCATTCTTAACATCCGCAATAAAATAGTTTGCGTCTGTTTTTAGGTTTAAACGCGTTTCAACTCTTTTTCGCTCTCTTTCAATTTTTGGAAGGGTGGTAGACAGGTACTCTGAATCCTCAACAATAGCCCTGACTACAGAGCATCCCAGCGCTCCGATGCTCCATGGCATCCTGAACATCCGTAGCTGCGATGCAATGCCAGGTTCTGTGATTGCATAGCCGGTTCTTATTCCTGCAATGTTATAGGACTTGGTAAAAGATCGCAGGATGATCATGTTCTCACGGTACTCTTTAACCGGCTTTTCTACAAAGTCTATAAATGCCTCATCCACTATCACATAACTATTTTTCTTTGCGCTGTATTCAGCCAGCTCTTTCAAGAACCGGTAATATTTGCCGGTCGGATTGTTGGGATTGGAAAAATAGAGAACCTCATTATGTAGTTTCAAGTCTTCAAGTTCAGGATCTGGATTTGTTACATACCGTATTTTCATATCAAACAATTTTGCAATGCGGGCATACTCTCCGTACGTGCTTTTTAACATTACTGCAGTTTTGCCCTTGAACAAATATGAGGCCATATTCAACAGCTCTGTCACACCTGCACCTATGACCACCTCTCCACCTATCTCAAATCTTTTTTTGATCTGTTTTTCCAGAGTGCTCTCACAGTATGGATACCTATCGAAGCTTGCTGATTTTATGGCGTTTTTTAAAAATTTAGGAGCATACGGATTGCTTGAATATGAAAAATCCAGGTATTTGTCCTCGCCTTCTCTAGCTCCACCATGATATACTTCCATTTATTATCACCAATATAATAAGTACTATAAAAACAAAGAGGTATGAGAAAAACGCAATGTATCCAATCGCTTTTTTTATATCATTCATATCAGGATACTTGGCGCCCGGGATCTTATAGTATCCTGGTTTTTCTAGAGTGAGATTTAACAGTGCTGCAAATCCGGCAATAGAGTACATACCGTTTATCTTCAGTTTCTTGTACGCTCTGTAATTATCCAGCACCCGTCTTTTTGAATACAGTACCAAAAACGCGCCGAGTATGCGGGCGGGTACGAAGTTCAGCACATCGTCCGCACGCGCTGCAAACTTGCCGAAATACTCATATTTTTCAGACCTGTACCCGATCATGGCATCGGCAGTGTTTATGATCCTGTATATTACTGCTCCGAATATGCCAAATAGCAAAAAATAGAACATTGGCCCAATCACTGAATCTACAATGTTTTCTGCGCCAGACTCTATCGCTGCAGAATAAAGGTGCTCATTATCCAAGCTATTTACGTCGCGAGATACGATCATGGAAACATTGTGCCGGAGCGTTTCAATGTTGTCAGTACTGCATTTTCTAACGTGCCGGATCAGCGCCCCGATCGAAAAAGTGCTTTTTAAAACATAGATGTATATTATGAACCGGATCCAGTAATTCGGTATCTTTGTGATAAGGTACAAAAACAACGAGGCAAGCAGTATGGTCACAATGATCAATACAGTTCCATCTGCAAATTCTCTCATGTGACCACGCTTTTTTCTTCTCTTATCAAAGAAATTTATGAACTTTCCGATCCATGCTACCGGATGGATGATGTTCGGGTACTCTATGATTAAATCTACTAATACTGCAATAACAAAAATCAGATACCAGATCATTTTTCCCTGCTCCTTTCTGCCATGATACTATCTGCCCTTTCCAGATCCTCACGAGTATTTATGTTCAATGCCAATAACGGGTCTTTGAAATAATAGGGCTCATCGTCAATGTTTCCAGGCACCACGATGTTCAAGCCTACGTAATTGATCTTGTTATCAACTATTACGACGCTAGCCATGCTGTTTCTGGTATAATGGTCTATCAGCTCATCTATATGGGTAGACTTGACAAACATGCTGTCTCCGCTTAATGTGAGAAACGGTACCTTGAATCTTGAGATCAAGAGCGCAATGTCCTCGCAGTAACCGTTGCCTTGCGTGTCAAGCAACCGCTCACGGTTTCCAAGATACCGGGCTGTTAACGACGCGTTCGGTGAGATGGCAATATAATACTCTGAAACTTTAGAGTTTTGCATGGCTTCGATAGCATACTCTATTACCACCTTTCCATGAACTTTCAATACCAGTTTTTCAGAGCCCATCCGGCTGCTCTTTCCACCCGCCATTATAATACCAAGCATAATATCACCATCGTCACAGCCCTTGCAATCTCATTCATTGCACCCAGCCCGTCCCCGTTCAAAAACCCGAAATTCTTTAGTGAGATCCTTAATATTGCGTATGAGACAATAAAGCCTGTGAAAATGAATAAATAATAAAGCTTCAGGATGGGGACAAACAAAACTGATAATAGCATTGCAATTATGAATATATTAATGTTAAAATGCTCCATAAACTGTCTTGCCAATCCTGATTCCGGCGCTTTTTTTGATAGCAATCCTCCAAGCATCGAAAACTTGGCAGACAGCTCAGCTACTAAAAAAAAGGCAACGATGTTGAATATCGAATAGTTCAGAACATCAATAGCTATAAACTCTGCCAAAAGCACGAATATGATCATGACCACGCCTGCAGTTCCCGTGTTCACATCTTTCAAGGCCTTGATCTTGCTCTCTACTGATCCTTTTTTCATCACACCATCCGCAAAATCAGAGAGTCCGTCAAGATGAAGTATTCCAGTCATCAGGTATAGAGAAATCAAAGAAAATAATACTGTGAGGAAATGAGGCAGAAAATGCTCTGACACTATATATACTATTATCGGCACCAGAGAGATCAAGAACGCTAAAAACGAGATAAAATAGAGTTGTCCAGTAGCTCGACTCAGCTCTCCTTTTACCGGTACTCTGGTAAAAAATCCAAATAGATCCAGCATTGCAAAAACTTAAAATACACTTTACATATATCAACTTTGCTTAAATATGTTATTCTTGCTCGTCATATCCAATACCAATGTTGCGGAGATACCAGGTATCACAGTTGCGGGCGAAAATCCGGAGATCGTGAAATATACGCCTCCCGCAGATGCAGAGTACCTTTTTTATGAGCGACCTTTATGCATAGATACAGTACCTGTAACCCCTGCCGGACACCCAACGCCTGGCATAATTACCAAGGCTGTAAGAGAACTCGTGAACATGCCCGTGATGGTTGTAAGGGCCGGCTCTATAATAGCTCCGAACCTGCCGTATATCCATATTACTGACCGGCATGGAGAAAACATTGTGAACGAAACTGCCATAAAAGATATTGAGGTAATAATGAACAATGCCAGAATACTGGCAAGGCAGGTTCACCAGAGCGAGATCATGATAGCAGAGAGCATACCGGGTGGCACCACTACTGCACAGGCGGTATTGACTGCGCTGGGATACGATGCGCAGGTTTCTTCGGCAGACATTGAAAATCCGATAAGTCTGAAAAAAGAGGTTGTAGAGAAAGCAATGTCCAGAATAAAGTTTCCAGTAACATGGAAAACTGTACTGAAAGAGCTTGGAGATCCCATGATGGCGTTTATCAACGGCTTTGTTCCTGAATTTGAAGGTGCTGTATACCTAGCCGGAGGAACCCAGATGCTTGCAGTGGCAGCATTGTTGAAAGAGCAGGGCATAAAAGTGAAAAAGATCGCAACTACCCGATACATCACAGAAGACAGGCTTTCATCATTTAAAAAAACTGCAGCTGAGATCGGAGCAGAGTATTATTCAGCACCATTAAATTTTTCTGGATCTAAGTATAAAGGATTGAGAGACTATGAATCTGGAATGGTGAAAGAAGGTGTGGGCGCGGGAGGCGCAGTATATCTTGCCGAAAAGAACGGGATAGGCGTCAGCAAGATAACTGAAAGAGTAGAGAAGCTTTATTCTAAGTTTCTCAGATAACCTCAAACCCGTACATCTTTTTGAGCTCTTCAAACCTGGTTCTTATCGTTAAAAGCGCTTCTGGCAGATGCTCTAATATGTCTCTAGCGACCATGCCGTCCTCCCCTTTATCCTTGGCAGCCAGGTTCCCGGCCAGGCCATGCGCAAACACGCCCATTCTCACAGCATTTTCAGTGTTGAGCCCCAACCCATGCATGGCGGCGATAGTGCCCGTAAGCACATCTCCGCTGCCCGCAGTGGCCATGCCCACATTGCCGGTCATGTTTATGTACACTTTTCCGGCGGGTGTGCCGATCTGAGTATGAGCGCCCTTTAAAACGAGATAAACATGATTGGCTTGCGCAAAAGACCTGACAAATTCGATCGAGTCTTCAAGAATGGCGTTTATATCCTTTTTTGCAAGCCTGCTCATCTCTCCGAGATGGGGAGTCAGGATGGTGTCTGCAGTTCTGGATGTTAATATTTCCGGATGATCTGCAATAGCGCTCAATCCATCGCCATCGATCAATATCGGCTTTTTTATTTCTGACGCCAGCTCTGCAATAAGAGTCTGCGTCTCAGCATTCAAAGATAATCCTGGCCCCAAAACCACAAAATCCGAGAGTTCTGCAAGGTTTAATATCCCTGTTTTCTCGCTGTAATGCACAGATCCGTCATATGTTTCGGATACAGGATAAAACACGATCTCTCTCGCGTCTGAAACAGACTGTATGAGCGATTCTGGTATGACCAGCCTCGCGTACCCTCCGCCAGCCTTTAAGAACGATAATGCTGAAAAATAGGGCGCGCCATAATAGTTTTTCGAGCCTGCAACAACAAGCACGTTTCCAAACATGTTTTTGTACCCTGCCTTACCTCGTGCAGGAATGAAAACAGGATCATTGATCTCTGTAAGCAAAGACTCTGATTCATAAAGGGCTGGGGGAAACGATATGCGCGATACCATGATCTTGCCGCAATATTCAAAGCCGGGATAGAGTACAATGCCGGATTTCAGGGTTCCGAAAGTGACCGTGTAATCTGCCTTTACTGCAATGCCCATTATTTTTCCTGAATCGCCATTTATGCCGGACGGGATGTCAATGCTAAATACCGGTTTTTTGCTGTTGTTGATAATCGAAATGGCATCTGCATATTTTCCTTCTACGTTCTTATATAACCCTGTGCCGAATATTGCGTCTACGATTGCATCACAGTTTTTTACATACTCTTCAGCGCTATTCTTTTCGAATTTTTCTATTTTTGTAATCTTCTTTATTATCTCAAAGTTCAACTTTGCAGAGCCCTGATACTTGTCAGGGCTTTCAAGAATGAATACCTTAACTTCTGCACCGTTAGAGATCAGCTTTCTGGAACTTACAAGACCGTCTCCGCCGTTGTTTCCAGGCCCTGCAAACACTGCAAACTTCTTTTTTAATACATTCGAGAATGTGTTCAAAATACAAAAATAAACAGCATTGCCTGCATTTTCCATCAGGATCTGGTCTGCAATGCCGAACTTGCTTATGGCTGCATGATCCATATCGCGCATCTGTTGAGTCTTACAAATTTTCATAGCTTCATCACGCACAATTAAAATAATTGTTACCCGTATTTATCGTTTTCTGTAAAATCTATGCCAGAAATAAACCGTTAGACCACCTTTATATACTCATAAGTAAAAAGTATCGGAAAATGGCTGATTTCTAAAATATTAAAAGTGTAGGGGGTACGTACTTTTTAAAGAAAATCTATCACAAATGCCTTGTAATACATAATAAACTTGGAAGAAAATAGCAATAGGTCACGATTCTGAAGTTAATGGTTCATAAAAATGAGTATTATGCGTAATTTTTACCGTATTTAAAGGATAGATAATATATTTTATTTTGTAATAATAAATTAAAAATATATTGTATTAAAGGCACTTTCTTTTAGATTGCCACTTCATAATCGTGACCAGTTACTGCGAATAAAAAAAATATATATATGTTTGAGCATTACCAATTAACTTGACTTTCCATATTAAAATAGGAAAAGTCAAAGTTAAAATGGAGATGGAGAGGGAAAATATGGATGAAACCAAAAAAAAGAAAAACAGCCACGTAAAACACATTAGATCGGCTAGAAAAGGTCTGATCGGAGCTTTTGCGGTATTAACAACCTTTGTCTTGGCTTTGATTTTATTAAGTACCAATGTTAATGTATCTAATCTATCTCCGCAAACAATATCTCCTACATGGACCGGCTATGCATCTTCTGGACTTTATATAGTTCATTATACAAACGGCTTGGGCATCACAGTAGTACAATCAGAATTTGAAGCTAATTGGACATACTATGGAGAAAACGGTACATATATGCAGGGATATGCACCATACTGGCACGCAAATGCGCCACTTTGGGGTTCCTCGGTAAAATTAGAATCACCACAATGGGCACAGATTGCTCCAGGAAATGAGACAGCGTATGGTGATGGTTACTATATTGCCGGAATGGGTTGGTTTTCGATAACACAAGGATTTTACAGTGCATATAATATCCCACCTAATTCCTATGGTACTGGAACATTCTCTTGGGGATGTGGAACTGTAAATTACTAAAGTGGTGAAAATGAAACTTGCAACAAAAAATTTTTTAATTATAATTATTATTTTTTTAGTGTTGGGGCTGTTTTTCTCAGGTATGTTTGCAGTCCATAATGGGAATATATGTTTTTATTATACAACAAATCAGAAGCCATATCTTCCGGGAAGTTATGAAAATTATTCTTTAAATGAATTCGCAGTACTCGGGGATATGTCATATAACTTTAAAGGCTATATAAATGTAAGTTCGGGAATATCGTCAACAACGGTAGATGTAAATGTTTGGATTTCAGTACTGGCCAAGCCATCTTATTATTTTCATGATGTCAAAACTCTGATTTTCATAGAAAAAAATGGATATTTTTATTATAATGGAAGCAGAGTAATCCTTCCATTTTTTTATGAAGGTAATACTGTTATATCTGAATTTAGAGGCAATTATAACAATGGCAGTAATGATGGCGGATCAATAATTACAGATCCTGGGATATATCAATTCCATCCAGGAATATTTTTATCAACATCCTTTGAAGAGTATGAGTATTCGGCAGATTCCAAACAGCTTTTTATAATGAGTAGTTTTGTAGATTCAGATCCATTATTTATGGAAGTGTTTGGGATAGCATATAAAGCAGATAACAATACTTATCCTGTTCCATTGCATATAATACTTAATAAGACAAACTATATAGTATTCCCTCCAGATTGGCTATATATAATTACTACATTTTCTGTGGTGTTCATAATTATGGGGGCTCCAATAATTGTTCCTGTGTTAATTATTTTAATATTGATTGCATACAGAAAACACAAGAGGCGTAAATATGAGCGAAATGAACCGTGAAAAACCAATTATTGAATGCTTAAATCTTACCAAGGCATATGAAAATCATTTTGTATTTAAGGATGCAAATTGCAAGACAGGGGGTGGAATCACAGGTTTGGTGGCACCGAATGGGTATGGAAAAACAACATTTATTGAAATGTGTGTGGGAGTTAGGAAAAACTATGCTGGTAATATAAATATTCTTGGGAAATCTCCGGATTATGTTAAGAATTCCATTGGATTTGTTCCGGATAAACCATCATACCCTGCTAACATCAAAGTAGGAGATTACATAGAATTAGTAAATGAGATATATGGAAGAAAGCCTGATAATAATATGATTCAATTAGCCAATATTGAAAAGGTAATGGATTTAAGAATTGGGGAACTATCAGCAGGGTATCTTAAAAGAGTTTCATTCTTGCTTGCAATAACTCATTCCCCTAAAATTGTGTTTGCGGATGAACTGTTTTCAAATGTGGACAAATATGCAGTGTCTATAATGCTAAAAATGATTATGGATCTAAAGAATAGTGGTATTTCATTCATTATTTCATCTCATGATATTTCTGAATTGGCCAGCATCGCAGATAGAGTATTAATAATAAATGAAAATAAATTTAAGGAACTATATCCGAGGAAATTGGAACTGAGGATCATACAAATATCGTCAGAGAACAATGAACTCCTTTATGAGCTATTAAAAAATTATTTTGAAGCGGAGATAACTGATAATGGATTGATTGTCAAGTTTGACAATTTAAACAAACTTCTAAGATTGCTGTCCACATTTGATAAGGAAATTTATTCATTGAAAATTTTAGATAGGAGGGAGAGTTTTCTTGATGAAATCAATAAAGCCATTACTGAAGATTGAATGGAAAAATCACAATTTTTATTTATATTTATCTATAAACATAACAATATTCTTAGTTTTGATAATGATTATAAAAATGGAAAATAATTCTTTAGTAACGGATTGTATTCAATTTTCACTTATTACGTTTATAATATTTGGATTATTCTGGGCTACATCAATGCTTGAGAATCTAAAAAATTATAAGGAGAGTGGTATCTTAAAAACATACGTTTCCTATCCTATAAATACTGTTCAATTTGTTGTTTCAAAGCAAATTCCATATTTAATGTGTGATTTAATATCCTTGATTGTAGGTTCATTTGCAGCATTTATTATAATCGGTGATCTTAAATTTCTAAGTTTGGAATTGTTTCTTATTGCTACACTGTTTACATTATTATCTTCAAGAGCATTATTTTTCTTGGGATCGATGATGTTAAGGTTAGGATTCTTGCCTGAGATAATAGTAATATTTTACTATGTCATTGTATTTTTCATTAATTATGCTCAAATTGGCATAAACACTATATTCTTCACACAGTTCCCATATTTTTATTTATTTGCCACTTTTTTTTCGTTAAATTATACGGACGTTGATATCTTAAATTTAATAGCAATGCCGATTATATATCTCATACTTATATTTCTAGCCATGGTTAGTTTTAAGATTACAAACTGGAAATTATTATTTAATTACAAATAATTTTTTTAATTTATAAAAGTTGTTTCATAGATTATGTTCGTTAGATCTTCTGATATGAGAATTTTTTATTTGACCTGCTATTCTCTATGCTGAGACTTTAGTGTTTATCAAGCCTGATACCCTCTATCTCTAGATTCACAGTGCACAGTATCTATTTACATATGTAAAAAAATACTCAATCTTTATGTTAACTTACATCATAACATCCCCCGGTCACAAAAATTAAAAAAACTTAATAACTTTAACGTATATAACACACTTATGATAATTGAATCTTATGACATTTATATGGATGTGGATAGTGCCTCAGACTCTTACAGAGGAACTGAGAAAATTAAAGTATTGGGCGCTAACGAGCAACTGGTATTGAACTCTTTTAACCTGAACATAAAAAGCATAAAGCTTGACCGGAAAAACGTGAAATTCAGCATCAATGCTGAAAAAGAAGAGCTCACGATATCAGAGTATGTGGACGGCCAAGTAACCGTAACAGTGGAATTTGAAGGCAAAATCAACGAGAATCTCATGGGCCTGTACATGGCCAACAGCAAGAATGGCAAGATGTATACGACTCAGTTTGAGCCAACACAGGCACGCTGGGCGTTTCCGTGCCTTGACAATCCTTATTATAAGGCAAAATTCAACATCTCTTTGCTGATCGATAAAGATCTAGATGCAATATCAAACATGCCCGTTAAATTCAGGAAAGTGTCAGGAAATAGAAAACTGGTCAAGTTCAAAGAAACTCCGAGAATGTCCACTTATCTTGTGTACATAGGGATCGGGAAGTTCGAGGAGAAATCGCAGCATTTAAAAAACAAGAACGTGATTCTGACCGCTCCTGCAGGAACATTGAAAAGCACGGATTTTCCGATCGATATTGCCAAGAAAGCAATAACGTTTTACGAGAACTATTTTAATATCAAATATGCAATGCCAAAGATGCACTTGATCTCAGTCCCGGAATTTGCTGCAGGTGCGATGGAAAACTGGGGCGCGATAACGTTCAGGGAGGTAGTGTTACTCGTGGATGAGACTACAAGCAACGCTGTCAAAAAAAGGGTTGCGGAAGTGATCAGCCACGAAATTGCGCACCAATGGTTCGGAGATCTTGTGACCATGAAATGGTGGAATGATCTGTGGCTCAATGAGAGCTTTGCTACGTTTATGGCATATAAGGTTCTGGACCATTACTATCCGCAATGGGACTCTTGGGCAGAGCTGATGCTTGGAGATACTTCCGGGGCTCTGAGAGGAGACTCTCTTAAAAACACGCATCCGATTGATGTAAAAGTGCAAGATCCAAAAGAGATAACCCAGATATTTGACGAGATAAGCTATGGAAAGGGTGGAAGCATATTGAGAATGATAGAGGCATATGTTGGGCTCGATAATTTCAGGGACGGAGTGCGCAAGTACCTGACCAAGTTCGCGTACTCGAATGCTGAAGGACAGGATCTATGGAACGAGATAGAGGCAATTACAAAACAGCCGATGTCAAAGATAATGAAAGCATGGATTGAGAAAGAGGGATATCCAGTGATATCTGCAAGCAGGAATGGAGAGCTGATCAAGATTGAACAGACCCGGTTCCTGTTAGATGGAACTATTGAAAAAGATTCTTGGCCAGTACCTTTGACCATTAAAAGAGCGGGCAGCGCAGAATCAATATTGTTAGAGGAAGAGAGTAAAACCATAAAAAGCGAGGGCTTTATAAAGCTGAACATAAACCAGACCGGATTTTACAGAGTGAAATATGACAGCTACCTGTTTGAAAACATAATAAGAAACAAAGACAAGCTATCAGAGCTGGATAAATGGGGAATTGTAAATGATGCGTTTGCATTTTTGCTGGCCGGATTGATAAGCAAGGCAGAGTATGTTGAGAAGATCCGTGCATTTAAAAATGAAACTGAGTACCTTGTTATTAAAGAGATAGAATCCCAGCTGTCCACGCTGTTGCTGATACTGGACAATGATGCAGAATTGAGTGATTTTGCCAGGTCTTATTTCAGGACGCATCTGGACAGGCTGGAGCAGGGCATGGCTTCAGAAAACGATCGCATATTGCGTGGCTCTGTCGCTTTAGACCTGTGCTTGCTGGACAAGCAGTTTGCAGAGTCTATGGCGTCCAGGTTCAGGGACTTTGAAAAATCTGATCCTGATATGAAAAATGCGATTTCGCAATCAGCGGCACTCGTGTTCAAAAACCTGGATGCGCTGATGGAGAAGTACAAGGCCACTGACAAGGATGAAGATAAAATGTATCTGATCGGCGCGATGGGATGGTTGCCAGAGTCAGAACTGGATAAAGTGGTAAGCCTGATCAGAAGCGGAGACATCAAAAAGCAGGATACTACAAGATTTTATATCTCGGCAGCACTGTGCCCATACAACAGGGCATATATATTAAAAAACTTTGAAACAATAGTGAAAGAAACGTTAAAAGTGTTTGCAGGCACAGGCTATGCAGGGCGGTTGGTAGAAATATCGGTACCTTATCTGGGGCTAAAGAAAGAGCATGAAATAAAGAGTATCCTGAGCAAGCTAACGGACCTGGAATTGAAGAGAGGAATAGAGAAAGGACTGGAATTATTGACCATATATTCCAAGCTTGTGAGATAAAGTATTTAAATAAAAACATATATCATGAGAAGGTGATCATAATATGGACTATTTGATATGGTACGGGCACTCTGCCTTTGAGCTTAACATTGACGAAAAGAAGATACTAATCGATCCCTGGATTAGCAATCCTTTATCCAGTACAAAGCCTGAAGACATCAAAAACGTGGATGTAATAGTTATTACCCACAGCCACGAAGATCATACGGGGGACGTGGATACGATTCTTGCAAACAATCCAGAAGCAAAGCTATTGGCAATGTTTGAGCTTGCAAACAGCTATGAAGAAAAAGGTGCAAAACACGTGATCGGCGCAAACATAGGGGGCGCAGCGATGATCGAGGCCATGAAATTTGTACTGACCAGCGCTACACACAGCTCTGCACTGGGCTCTCCTTCCGGAGTGGTCATAATAGGCAAGAACAGCACAGTCTATCATGCTGGCGATACGGGCGCAATGATGGACATGAAGCTGATCGGCGAGTTTTACAAGCCTAAGGTTGCAATGCTGCCGATTGGCGGGCACTTTGTGATGGGTCCTTACGAAGCTGCAAAAGCGGTGGAACTGATCCACCCCAAGATTGCAATACCCATGCATTACCAGACCTTTCCAGCGTTGTGGGGCACTGCCATAGAATTTGAAAACGAAGTGCGAAAATTAAAGCTTGATACTAAGGTCGTGACACTCAAGCCTGGTGAAAAATTAAATATATAAGATTATGGAAAGTTCTCGCGCATGAACTGCAACCCATTCTCATTATTTCTTTTTAAAAACCTTAATTTTGTCTCATTTTCTTCATAATCGAATATGATCCATGTTTCGTTGTCGACTGTATAAGCATACACATCAGGCTTCACTATGGACTGAGGCTTAAATGCAATAGTGGCGACCACGATCTTTTTGTTAACCTTTTCTCTGACCTTTTTCAGGACCTGCTCGAGAGTCTTGCCAGTATCGGCAATATCGTCCACGAGCAAAATATAGCCGTTCTGCGTGATCGACAAATATTCGAAAGAGCCAATGCTTACAGCAGTGCTGGGAGTGCCATCTTCAAGATAGTAGCTTGCCCTTATTCCAATCAGCTCTTTCACCTGCAAATAATCGCTGAGCAACCTGCCTATTACCATGCCCCCGCGCTCAATGTATATGATGGATTCTGGAGTCCCGTACTTCTCTAATATCTCTTTTGCAAGCTGCTTTGCATAGTGTTTTAACATGTCAAATTTCAGAGCCACATATCTCTTTTTTTCTTTTTCAAACTTGAAAAACTCGAACCATTCTCTAGCATTGATCAGAAGATCCTGGATCACGCCTGCATCTTTCAGCTTTTTTGAGATCCGGACAGATTGAGGGGCGATCAGCGAAGAATCTTTTAAAAGCTCTTCGTTTACAAACAATTGTTCAGGCAGGCCGTCAAATATGATCTTTCCTCTTTTCATCACCATTACGCGCCTGCAATATTCAGCCACCAGCCTCATATCATGCGTTATGACTATTATTGTCCTGCCATCTTTGTTAAGCTCGTCCAGGATTTCCATGATCTCTCTGGACATTCTGTAGTCCTGGCCCGTAGTAGGCTCGTCTACGATCAGTATCTCAGGCTTCATGGCCATGACGCTTGCTACTGCAAGCCTGCGCTTTTCGCCACGACTTAAAAAGAGAGGGTCTTCATCCAGTTTTTTATAGAGTCCCACCTTTTGCAGCGTGTACCTGATTATATTTTCTGATTCATCTTTCGGAATGCCTAAATTTTTCAGCCCGTACTCTATTTCATTATGCACGGACCTGTTGAAGATCTGATGGTCCGGATTCTGGAACACATATCCTAAATATCTGGGTAGTTCTGATCTCACGCTCTTCTTTTTGATGTCCATGTCTAGTATCCTTATATAACCGCTCCATCCAGTCTCATAGCCTGATAATATTTTTGAAAGCGTGGTTTTTCCAGACCCGTTTTGCCCGATCAACGCTATAAACTCTCCCTTGTTGACTTTCAGGTCCAGTCCGTTAATGGCCTTTGTGCCGTCAGTATACGTAAACTGCAAGTTTTTCACGTCTATGGCCAGCGTGCCAGACTCTTTGACGACCCTGCTGACCCTGAACGTCCGGGCAATGTTTACGTCCACGCTATTTATGATCTCCTCCTCTTTCATATTCAAAATCTCGGGAATCTCAATGTAGTTTTTAGTTTTTGGGTCTGAGTAAATATTGTCGGGAGTGTCAACTGCCACAATCTCTCCATTATATATTACAGCCATACGATCCACGAATTTCTTCATGATTTCAGGATCGTGCTCTACCAGAATTACAGTTATGTCTCCTCTCTCTTTCAGCTTTGCTATGGCCTGGATCACTTCCATCTTTCCAGCCGGGTCCAGATCTGAAGTGGGTTCGTCCAGGATTAGTATCTTTGGATGCATTGCCAGGAAACTGGCAATGATCAACCTCTGTTTCTGGCCTCCAGAAAGCTCGCTAGGATGGATCTTTGAAGCGACATGGTACAGATCTTCCAGTCCAACTCTCTCGAGTGCATCCTTGATCCTTGCCTCGATCTCTTTTTTATCAAGTCCCATAATCTGCAATCCTAAAGAAAGCTCACTTAACACGCTCATAGTCAAAAACTGGTTTTCAGGATCTTGCATCACTATGCCGATAGTAGGGGCCATAGTGTGCTTTCCAATTATCTTTACAGTATTATCGGTGGTCACGATCTCGGATACAGGCTCTCCAAATACCAGGATTTTACCGCTCATATGCTCATTTATCTTATCCAGCGGCACTTTTACCTGGTGCGGAATCAGCCCTGCAATAGAATAGCATAGTGTTGTTTTTCCAGAGCCGGTAGGCCCTGTTATCCCAAAAAACTCACCCTTGTAAATCTCTAAATTGATATTTTTTAAAGTGTACTCTCCCATCTCTTCAGTAAACGTCGGATATCTCCAGTAAAAGTTTATCAATTCCACAGCTTTCTCACTCATATATATCTACCTACCATTATCGAGAGATTGAAAAAGTATACGATCACGAGTCCGATAACCGCGAAGGATATGCCAAGATAATCATAATATTTGAAATTTCTTTGTTCCAGTGGCTCTGATAGCTTTTTCGCGTTTGAAAACCCGCGCGCTTCCAGCGCTGAGCCCATTTCTACAGCCCTTTTGATCATGGAAGCAGTTAACGGAATGGATAACGCTATAAACTCTTTAATCTTTTTCAATAATCTAAACCCTTTAATCTTGCCGCTTCTTGCATACTGCGCATGCCTGATAGACTCGAGATCTTCGGTCATTATGTTCAAGCTCCTGAATATCAGCGAGATGAAAAAAACGATTTTGAATGGGAATTTTGCCTTTGTCAGGCCGGCAACTACATCAATGTCCCTTGTAGTCATGATAATCAACAATGTCAAGAAAGCCATGGCCGCATAGCCAAACACCTTTGAAAGCCCGATATATACAGATTCCCTGGTTATTTTTAACTTTATTGTGGACAGGGATGTCTGGTAAAGGACAGATGATCCAACCTGGTTGAAAAACAGCCACCATATGAACAGTACAAAAAGTGCAATGATCAGCAATACCAAATAACTTTTAACCAGATATTTGATAGTTTTAGAGTCTATAAAAAACACGATCACTATAAAAAACACGATCATTGAAAATACCAGGTCTGGATAAGATTCGGTGATTGCCCTTATTACAGCTACGGACACGATGACAAATATGAGAAACTTTGCGATAGGATTGAGCCTTACAAAAAGAGAATCTGTTTTTGCATAAAATAAAATAGTCTTTACAAATTTCTTCTCTCCGCTCCAGTTTTCTCTATCACTGATCATGAATGTTCCCTGTAAATGTGTGTATGTATATTATGTTTATGAGATCAATCCTTTCGCCAATAATCCGTATCTACGCACGATCGGTGTTAACGACACTATCAAGAACGGCGCTATGAGCAACACAATAGCATCGCCCAATATCCATAATCCAGAGCCTAACCAGTACGCGTTCTTCGGTACAAATCCAAGAAGTGTGAGGTTCCAGACTCCCCACATGCCACCAATAACGTTGGTAATGCCCATCACCCATATCACGAACCAGAACGCTGCCTTTTTGCTTTTCAGGATGTCTCTGCCAAGCGGATCAATGCCTCTCTTTACCAACACTCCACGATAAAATATCAGTATTAATAGTGCGGGCACAAAATCTCCAACACTAAATGCCAGGGCAGGGACCAAAGGCATGCCGGTCAGTAGTCCAGCACCTACAAAACAGCCGATACCAGCGCCTATCACGCCCCACAGGCCCCACCAAAGCGTAAAAACGACAAAGAATGGGTACGCCCAGTACAAAAAGCCTATACCAGGGCCTACAACGGGCGTAGCAATCACACCAAGCCATGATAACAATATTACAACTGCAATCTGTATTGCATATAACACATATTGGGTAGTATTAATCTTGCCACCAGGGTTCCATTTTAGGGTGTAAAGAGAATAGTCACTTGATTTAGGTTTTCTATATATTTCTTTAGAATCAGAATCAGTAGAATCTACCATGATTTACTCTATAAAATATCTATATTTTAACTTTTTGTAATTCACTATGGCAGAAATAAACCGTTAGACCACATTTATATACTCATAAGTAAAAAGTATCGTAAAATAGTTGATCTCCAAAATATTAAAAGTGTATGGGGTATGTACTTTTTAAAGAAAAACTATCACAAATGTACTTTAATACATAATAAAAAAGCAAGGAAATAGTAATAAATTTAACGCTTTATTTCTGTCACAGGTAATTCAATGCTTTGTTGAATAAATCAGATTGGAATTTTAATTTGGGCACAATACTATATGAAGAAAATTAGATTTTTAGACCTAAAAAATATAATCTTTTCAAAAGTATTTATGGAAATAACTTTAGAATATTTATTCAACACAGCAGTAATTCAATTTTTTTATTAGAATTATTAGATATTGCTTTTAATATATCTGTGTTATAATATCTTTGATATTGGAAATAATATGATATTTTCAGAAAACTTTTTTAAATAATTTTTGTTGTATATCTCTTGATCTGATAAAAATGATCTTTAAAAACTCGAAAAAGAGGCTTGTAGGTGCGCACATATCCATTTCAGGGGGCATAGAAAATGCACCTGAAAGAGGTAAAAACCTTAATCTTGATGCAATACAGATATTCACAAAAAATCAGAGGCAGTGGGTATCTAAAAGACTGAAAAAAGAAGTGATAGAATCATTCAAGAACAGCACGGAAAAATATGGGATTATAACGGTTGCTCATGCATCTTATTTAATTAATCTTGCAGCGAATGAAGAATCTTTATGGCTTAAATCCAAAGCCTCTTTTTTAGAAGAAATAAATAGATGTGCCCAGTTAAATATCCCGTATCTTGTATTTCACCCGGGTTCTCACAATGGCTTCGGGGAAGAATACGGAATTGAAAGGATCGCAGAAGCAATAAATGAAACACTGAACCGCAGCGATAGAACAGTACTTTTGCTTGAGACCACGGCTGGGCAGGGTACGAACATAGGCTACACATTCGACCATTTAAAAAGCATAATAAAAAAGGTAAAAAACAAGGATCGTGTGGGTGTGTGCATAGATACCTGCCACATCTACGCTGCCGGATATGACATTGCCAATAATTATGAAAACGTGATTGAAGAATTTGAAGCTACAATAGGTTTAAATAAACTTAAGGTTATACATTTAAACGACTCTGAAAAAGGGTTAGGAAGCAAGATAGACAGGCATGCACATATAGGAAAAGGGAAGATTGGAGCTAAAGGATTCGTAAAAATACTGGACGATGAAAGGCTGGAATCCATACCTTTCATTTTAGAAACTCCGCAGGGAGAAAATGAATATTATCTAGATTTACAGGAAATAAAAAAAATAATAGAGGTGTCCTAAAATGCTGGAAATAAAAAAAGGAGTATATTCGATAGGAGTGAAAGACCGAAAGTTGAGAATATTTGACGTGATAATGAAAACGCCCAGAGGTACTTCTTATAACTCATATCTGATCATGGGCAGTGAAAAGATAGCAGTGATAGATACGGTTAAAAAAGGATTTGAGCAGGAGTTTATCTCTAATATAAAAGAGATCGTTGACCCAAGCAAGATAGATTATGTGATCGTGAACCATACAGAATCCGATCATTCAGGCGCGCTCCCGAAACTTTTAGAGCTTGCACCAAATGCCAGGGTTTATGCAAGCAAGAACGCAAAGCCATTTTTGCCAGAGATACTGCACAGAGACATAAATCCGGTGCTGGTTGGTGACGGAGACAAGCTATCTTTGGGAGACAAGACTCTTGAGTTCATAAGCACACCGTTCTTGCACTGGCCAGACACCATGGCCACATATTTGAGAGAATCCAAAATATTGTTTCCCTGTGATTATTTATCGTGCCATTACTGTGATGACACGATGTTCGATGACGAGGCTCTAGATTTTTCATACGCATATAAATACTATTTTGACTCCATAATCAGACCTTTCAAACAGTATTCTATTAATGCGCTGGACAAGATCGAAAAACTTGACATAGAAATCATTGCGCCGTCGCATGGCCTGATATTGAGGTCTGATCCAAAAAAATATCTGGACCTGTACAGAAAATGGTCTACGGTCCCGAAGAAAGATTATAAGTCAGCGCTGGTAGTTTACGCATCATCGTACGGTGGCACTGAAAAAATGGCTGAGGCGATTGCGCATACATTACAGAAATCCAAAATCCATACTACCTTAATGGATCTTACAGGAGTGGACATTTCCGCGCTTGTAGATATTATAGAGAACACCGATGCATTGATCGTGGGCTCTGCCACAATACAGGCTGATGCCCTGAAGTTTGTATGGGACCTGTTGGCAAGCCTTACTACTATCGATGTCAGGGGCAAGATCGGCGCTGCGTTTGGTACATATGCATGGAGCGGAGAAGCAGCCAAGATGATTGAGGATCGTTTGCGCGCGTTGAAGTTCAGTGTTCCAGAGCCTTTTATAAGGGCAAAGATGGTACCTACCGATGAAGAACAGAAAAACGTGAAAGAGTTTGCAGAGAGACTTGCGATAAATATACTAAAATAGCGTTTTCAAAAACATGTAAAACCATGTCGGATAAAATTAATATAGGCATAGAGGTGATGAATGATGGACATTTTCTAAAAACCTATATGTTTACTGGGCTTTTACTATACCCAGTAACAGAAATATTTATTCATGGGCACTTAATAACCATAATTATGAACTATTTTGAATGCGTTTTTTGATTTAAGTTAGAAATCGAGCTATTATCATAAATTTTAATATAGTTTATTAGATATTGTTTTTTTGTGAAAGCGAAATTAACAATATTTACTATTGGATACTCTACTCTAGATATTAATAAGTTTCTTGATATATTGAAATCGCACGGAATAAAACAGCTGGTAGATGTGAGAACAATACCGAGATCAAGAGCCAGGCCTGAGTTTAATGAGCAAGAACTGAAAATATCGTTAGAAAAAAACAGTATCAAGTATATGCATATGATCGAGTTAGGAGGGTTAAGAAAACCTGTGAAAGGGTCTATAAATACAGCATGGCAAAACGCAAGCTTTAGAGGCTTTGCCGACTATATGCAGACTGATCAGTTTTGGAGTGCGATATCCGAACTTATGAAGATTGCGGCAGAGCAAAAAACAGTATTGATGTGTGCTGAAGGAAACCCGTATCGGTGTCATAGGTCCCTAATTGCCGACGCGCTAGTGGCAAACGGCGTTGCAGTAAACCATATTTCAACTGCAAAGTCTGCCAAAGAGCATAAGATCACAGCATTTGCACAGATAAAAGATGGCAGATTGACATATGTGAAAAATGATTAGATATATAGTTCCTGAGAATGCAACATTGTTATTTGTGGGCATAAATCCCCATCCAGGATCATATCTTCGGGGAGTGCCTTTTTCAAACAACAAAACGTTCTGGTATAATCTTGCAGATGCAGGGTTTATTGATAAAGATCGAATTTATCTAAAGGATGACAGAAAGCTAAAACATTTTTATTTGTACGAGTTCTCGAAAAAATTTGGATATGGCTTTATAAATCTTGTAGACAGACCCACCATAAATACGAGCGGTTTAAAAAGAGGGGAAGAAGAATATGGTGTCAAGCGCTTGAACAAGGCAATAAAAATCAAGAAGCCAGTAGTGATTTGCTTTATTGGAAAAATTACCTATAGCAGGTACACAGGAAACAGCAATTTTAAGTTAGGGGTTCAGAAAGAAACTATTTATGATAGTAAAGTTTTTGTTTTGAGTTTTCCCATACGCGGTCCTAGATCAATCAGAATCGGTGAGTTACTGGAGCTTAAGAGATATTTAGATGGACTAAGCAGCGAAAAAGCATTCAATTATGCATTTCAATTTGCTAATAGCGAAGATGGTACCTACCGATGAAGAGCAGAAAAATGTGAAAGAGTTCGCGGAGCGAATTGCAAAAATTATACTTAAATAGAGCATCTTCAAATCACTTGAAATCTGCCGGATAAAATTAATATATGATTAGATGTATCGAATGATTTATGGAAAAAGAAGAATATGATGTGATATTTATTGGTGCTGGAGGCGCATCTTATCCAGGCGCTTTTTATCTGGCAGAGAGAGGTAAAAAAGTATTGATGATCGACGAAAAAGGAAATCTCGGAGGGGATTGTCTTTATGCTGGCTGCATTCCCAGCAAAACCGTCAGGTACATAATAAATGAGGCAATACAGTGTAACAGGTTTGGTTTTATTGCAGATAAAGCTAAAGTATGGACTCTGGCAACTGCTAAGAAAGACGGGGTCCAAAAGCTTAGATATGAACAACATATGAGAGAGATTGAAGAACATATCCCAAATCTAAGCTTTTTCAAAGCGCATGGCGAGTTTATAAATAATAATGAAATAACAGTTAAAGGCAAGACCGATTTTGTAGCCAAGGCCAAAAATATTGTTATTGTTACAGGCGCAGAAACTGTTATTCCGCCAATCAATAATGCAAATAAAGTACTTACAAGCAATGACCTATTTAGGTATAGAGATAGCATGAAAATATTACCAGAATCAATTGTCATCATTGGTGCAGGTTATATAGGTCTTGAGGTTGCAAATATGTTAGCCCCTCTTGGTGTCAAAACAAGCATAATGGAAATGCTTCCAAAATCAGTACTTGCGGGTATGGATGATGACCTTGTCATAGAAGTGATAAAAAAGCTGGGCACTCTCGGCGTAGATTTTTTATTTAATTCCATGCTAAAGTCTATTGATAAAACTGAAACTGGATATATTCTGTCATATCTAAAAGATGGCAAGATAGAACATTTAGAAACAGAACAGGTGCTAATTGCGGTTGGAAGAAGACCAAAGTTGAATAATTTTGGTCTGGAAAATACGGGCATTAAGATTGAAAACCGTGCAATATGGGTTGATGAGCACCTTCAAACAAACATTCCAGGTATTTATGCAGCAGGTGATGTGACTGGCAAAGCAATGCTGTTTCATGCCGCTGTAAAAGAGAGCCTGATCGTGGCAAGAAACATAATGAACAAAACACCGATTTATAAGATAAACTATGACTCTATTCCATTCACTGTATTTACCTATCCAGAAATAGCAAAAGTAGGATTATCTGAAAAAGAGTGCAAAGATAAGAATATAAAATATGTATCATTAAAGAAGAGCCTAATTAAAGACACCCAGTCTCAAATTTTAGATGAAACGGCCGGATGGATTAAAATAATATATGATCCAGATAACTTAAAAATTATAGGCGCAGAAATATATGCGCATAATGCCTCAGAGCTTATTACAGAGTTCACGATCTCAATAGAGAAAAACCTTACTGTGAAGGATATGGCATGGACATGCAATCCACATCCATTAAGCTTTGAATCTATTAACTACTCTCTTACAGAATTCTTTTAGAAAGACAAATAAAAAAATTATAAGATTTATTCTACGTTTATCTTCATTTCTGATTTTACAGGCAATGTTATTGTCAGCAATCCGTTTTCGTGCTTGGCGCTGATCTTTTCTTTCTCGACCGGAATGGGTATTTTCACGTATCTGTAAATATGATCTGGTCTTTCTCTCAGGTGAACGGTCCCATCCGATTCCTCTTTTCGCTGTGCTGTGATTTTCAAGTATTCGCCGACCATGCTAAGTTCAATATTCTCTTTGTTGAACCCTGGCAAATCTGCAATAATGATCAAAGAATCCTTTTTTTCAATGATGTCTATTGGTGGTAATATAAATCTGTAAAATCCCTTATATCTCTCGCTTAATCTATCGTTAACTCTTTTTTTTACTTCCTCTTTAATGTCATCAGCAACTAATCTTATCATATCATCCATAAGTTACTCACCTCGCAAGGTTATTAATATGCCCGGCTATAAAAACATTTCTCAATTTTTTGATCGAAACGATAATACAAACAACAAAACGCTTATTGCTGCACCTATTAAAAAGTATTCAATAGATATGGCAAATAACAGAGCAGACGCAATCAGAACACCACTGCCAGCAATAGCATACTCTAACGTAACTACCCTTTTGGCATGCTCTGCAGATAATCTATAATCTATATACGTGTTAATATTATCCGGTACATCCAGGAGGTTGGATATGGAATTTATGACCCTGTTAACTTCTCTATCTACCATGTAGTTAACGAGTTCTGTTCTCAACCCGGACTTACTTAAAAGCTCGCCAAGAGTCTCGATCATATTGAACTCTGGATCTAACGTTAGCACTACGCTTTCCATCAGAGAGTACATCCTTATAAACATCACAAGATCATTAGGCAATCGGAATGGAAAATTAAAAAACACCTTATTTGCCGCTTTAAGCAGATCCCTGATCTCATATTCATTAATAGTCTTTCCCTCTAGTCCTTTAAATGCCAGATTAATGCCTTTTTTGATGATCTCTTTGTTTACATAAGGATCCAGAGCATCAAGCTCGATCATTGCCGTAATGATCTTGTCAGCATCTTTATTGACCAAAGCATAATACAAATAAAACAATTTTCCACGAACATCTTTTGGGAGTTTTCCAACCATCCCGAAATCGTATAATATTATGGTCCCATCATTCAAGACCGATATATTTCCCGGGTGCGGGTCTGCATGAAACTTGGGCTTTACAAGAACTAGCTCAGTAAACACGTACACGATTCTCTTAGCAAGATCTTTACGGTCTATGCCCGCACTGTTAATTGCCTCAACATTGGTAATCTTGATGCCTGGCAGATATTCCATTGTCAGCACTTTTTCAGTCACGTACTCGTCGTAAACGTCAGGAACCCTTATTTTTTTATCGTATGAAACATATTCTTTTATATCTTTTAAATTCTGAGCCTCTAGCTTATAGTTCATCTCTTCAAATATGGTATTTTGAATATGGTCCAGCACAATGGTCATGGAAAATGCAAAATCCCTGCCCACTAAGAACCTGTACCAAGGAACTATGGTCTTCATAGCTTTCAGATCCAGAATCACTCTTTTTCTTATTCCCGGCCTCAGTACTTTCACTGCAACGTTCTTCCCTTTTAACACGGCCCTGTGAACTTGTCCCAGGCTCGCAGATTGTATGGGCACTTTTTCAAAGTTTTCAAAAATCTTGTTAAAATTTTCACCCAGCGCTTCTTTCAGTTCTTTTTCAATGTCTTCAAATGGCGCGGGAGGAACAAGATCCTGCAACTCTGCCATTATCTCTATGTATTCTTCTGGAAACATGTCCGCTCTTGCAGAAAGTACCTGCCCTAACTTTATGAAAGTAGGCCCCAGTTTTATGATAAGATTCAAGTTTTTTCTAGCTAGAGTCTTGATCTTTAATCTATCACTCTCTTTTTCAGACTTGCTCAACTTATAAACCTTACGCATAATCAGTACCATGTCGAGCACTGAAAAATAGATCTTACGCCTGTGTTTCTTGATCTCCTTATAAGATACGATATCCATCACCTTAAAATGATAATCATATTATATAACTTTTCTTTTTAAAGATCATGTCAACTCTTCGTTGATACTTGCTTATTATTTCATTTTGTCGAAGGCATAGCTTTTATCTGGATCATTTAATTTGAATATTTTTTGAAATATGTGTAGTATGATAACTGATGCTATTTTTAATATTTTCAACGAAAAATTGACAGCGTCTTTTTAAAAGTTACAAAATTTAGAAAAGATAATATTTGCATAAGTAATAAGGGTATAGGATGAAAGATAAAGCAGAGCAATATTTCAACTGCACTATGCGCGATCGTGCAATATTCGAGGCGGGGATCAAGCTGGGGACTGTTTATCATCAGTTTGTGGGAGTACCGATCAACAAGGACAATGTTGAGATACTGGAAAAGGCAATAGAAGAGAGCATCAAGGTTCAGCCATTTGTGGATTCTGTATCAGTTCAGATAGACAGGTCCCTATTAAAAAAAAGTGCTGGGCCATATAAATATTTGACGCTTACTGGAAACATGATACATGTAGAATTAACCATAAAGTATCAGAGAGTAAAAGTAATATGCAAATTGAACTATATTGCAGAGATAGATTATCCATTAATGTACATATCAGATATATTAGAGGAATAGAAATGTTTGTAAAAATAGGATTAAGCGGACTTCCAAGCATTGGCAAAACCACTACACTGCTAAAAACGATTAACATACTCGAGTCTCAAGGCTACAAGATTGGGGGTATTGTCACTGAAGAAGTGGTCGAAGACGGGAAAAGAGTGGGGTTTTATCTGTTAGACTGGACTACAAAAGAGAAAAAAATATTTGCGCACAAAGACTTTCAGAGCAGGTACAAGGTTGGAAAATATGGTTTGGACATCAAGTTACTGGAAGATTTAGGAATCCGTGCTCTGGAAGAGGCAAAAGAAGCAGACGTAATAGTGATTGATGAGCTGGGAAAGATGGAATCAGAGAGCAAAAAGTTTGTGAGTGCGGTCAAAGAGATACTGGACATGGACAAGAACATCATCATCACGGTGCACAAAAAATCCAGGAACTCGTTATTGCAGGAAATACGAAGAAGAGATGATATCAGGATATTAGAGGTTACGCAGGTTAACAGGAACGTACTGCCATTTAAGATAGTAAGCTTGGTCAAGGGAGAGCGCGTGTGAGCATATTAAAAGTGAAAGAGGGGCTTGCAGAAATTTACATCCCAAAAATATCTACAGAACTGGGACCTGGCAAAAAAGGAGGGGGATACTATAGCAAGCCTATGATTTTTTCCCGAGACCTGACAGTAATGGTTTTAAAAGCTGTGGATAATCAGGGTATCAAAGCGCTGGACGGGCTTGCATCTTCTGGTATTAGAGGATTGAGAATCGCAAAAGAAACGGGCATAAAGATAGACCTAAACGACAAGAGTCAGTATGCAGTGAATCTTATCAGGAGGAACGTGGAGCTGAATGACATCGATTTAAACGTGACTCAGATGGACTTGAATTGTCTGTTACAGTCTAAAAAATATGATTATATAGATATCGATCCATACGGCTCGTTCGCACCCTATTTAGAAAGTGCAATCGGGAGCATTAACAATAACGGAATTATGGGCATTACTGCCACTGATCTCCCGAATTTTACAGGTACAAACAAGAATAAAGGATTGAAGAAATATGGAAGCATTGGAATAAGAAACTATTTGAAACAGGAAGCAGGGTTAAGAATCATGCTCGCATACATAGCAAAGGTAGCAGTTGCAAACAACATGGGCATCGAGCCATTGGTATCAGTATACAGAGATTACTATTACAGGACATTCATCAGGTTCAAGAAAGGAGCAAGATACAGCACTAGGACTTTAAACAATGTCCAGACAATAGCCATGGTATCCATTATGCCAAAGCATTACGGGCCGTTCTGGATCGGCGATCTTCACAACATAGACTTTATAAAAAAACTGAAAAACGAATCGTATTTTGCATCATATAAGCTTATAGAGAAATATCTGGGATATTTCAATCTTGAAAATATGCTATTTTTTTATTCTACGGAAGAACTCTGCAACAGATTAAAGGTGTCGCAGGTAAAAGTGGATACTGTAATATCCAGGTTAAAGAGTATGGGGTTCAACGCTTCAAGGACCCAGTTTGATCCCTTGGGAATAAAAACGCATGCATCGTATATGAAAATGAAAGAAGCAATATTATCACGCTAATTTTTCATCGCAGAACTCGCGTCTTGAGCATCCAAGACACCGGTTAGGGTTGTTATGGTTTCTATGCGCGATGCCCGTTAATTCTGCCTGCTTGATCTCTGCCACTTTTTTTAAGACCAGTTCTTTCAGATCATCGGTATATTCTATTTGAAAATCTTTTTTGCCGTATTTGATAATGCCGTATGGTGGAGTTTTGCCATACTTTTCCTCCACCAAAATGCAATAAGCAGTGACCTGTATTATATGCGAAAACAGAGGTCCCCTAGGTACCCTCCCGCTTTTGTATTCTATTGGGATATAGTCACCTTTAACAAGAACCACGAAGTCAGGCCTACCGCTGATATCATACTTGTCCGAGAAAAGAACTGGGGTATTGTCTTCTAGATCGTCAACATATACGATTTGCCCTTCTGGTAGCCCGTATTTTTTATGCAGGATATTTAGCTTGTTTTCTTTCAATAATGAATAGTAGAGCGCAAAAGAAGCTCCTGCGAGCCACAATACCCCCACAATCTCAAATATTATGCCAACTTCTCTCCTACCCGGCAAAAAATAATATATAAACAACGATAACACGATCAATAAAAATGATGAGTAAAGTACTATATTTAACCATTTATTATAGTGTGTAAGATGCGAGATCAAAATCTCTATTATTCCTACAAGGATCCAGATAAATGAAATAATGAGCAATAATTGAAATATTGAGAGAGGCTTGATAAAGAAAGTAAGCCCAAAGATAGAAAGTATCGTTCCCACAACCGAGAATATCAATATTATAGTTTCAAGCTGTTTGAGGTCATCAATCAACATTTTCTGCAATAACCCACCTCTTGCAGCATCTTTATGTTTTGAGACGCCACCGGAAATATCCACTTTTCTGGTTTTACTGATCTTCCAGTTAACAGGACAATACGAAAACTTTTCTAAATCTCCAGCAGAAATATAATGTTTTTGCACGTGCTCTTTTAATCGCTCAATACTATTAAAATGTTTCTTAATTGATTTTTGCGGGGATGAGATTTTTAGTATTTGTGCTAGAAATATTAATATATAATAATCTTAATTCCTTATTATGATCGGAGCAATTTTAGCAGGTGGTTACGGCAAGAGACTATTGCCACTTACCGAGAGCAGGCCGAAAGTGTTGCTTGAAATCAAAGAAAATTATACAATACTGGATAAACAACTTTTAGATATGAAAAATGCAGGCATAAAATCAGTGTACCTTCTCACCGGTTATAAAGGAGAGATAATTGAAAACAGGTTTAAAAATGAATATAAAGGCATTGAGCTCGTTTATTTGAAAGAGGATACGCCGATGGGGACGCTCTGGTCTATCAAGAACCTGTTTGAATATATAGATGATGACATATTACTTAGGAATGGAGATACTATCTGTGACGTGGATTTTAAGAAGCTATTTAAATTTTACACTAAGTACCAGAAGATCCTGACATTGGTTGCGGTCAAAATGAGAAGTCCATACGGTATACTCAAGCTTGATAGGGCAAGCATCATACAGTTTCAAGAGAAGCCGTTATTAAACTATTATATGAACGCGGGATACTACATAATCAAAAAAGAGGTTCAATCATATTTGAAAAGATCGTATTCAGAAACAGATATAGAAAAAACTGTATTTCAGGATCTTGTCAATGATCGAGAGGCGGTGGCATATAAACATAAAGGGTACTGGGCTTCACTGGACTCTGTGAAAGATTATGAAGAGATTACTAAATTTTATAAGAATTTTGAACCCATCTGATACACATAAGTTTCAAAATCAAAATTTTTGCAGAGTATTTTGTTAGGATCATGTCAACTCTTCGTTGATAATTGCTTATTATTTCATTTTGTCGAAGGCATAGCTTTTATCTGGATCATTTAATCTGAATATTTTTTGAAATATGTGTAGTATGATAACTGATACTATTTTTAATATTTTCAACAAAAAATTGACAGCGTCTTTGTTAGATAAACTATTTATATTATGATCCTTTTACATCTCTTTACCTATGATCGAACAGATGAAAGAGGTAGATAGAATATGGCTAAACCAATATATGTAAAATTTGAAGTACCAAAAGAGCTACAAGATAAAATATTGAGCGTTGTCGAAAAAGCAAAAGAAAGCGGAAAAATAAAAAAAGGAACCAATGAGGTTACTAAAGCGATAGAGAGAAATGAGGCCAAATTCGTAGTAGTTGCAGAAGATGTAAACCCGCCAGAAGTAGTAGCACATGTGCCATTGCTTTGCGATGAGAAAGGAATAGTGTACGGATTTGTATCTACGATGAAAGATCTCGGCAGTAAAATCGGGCTGAAATCTACAGCCAGCGTTGCAATATTGGATCTTGGCAAAGGTGAAGAGAGCTTTAAGAGTGTCAGTGAAGAAATATCCAAGATTAAAAAGTGATTTTAAATGGCTGAAGATAGTGCAACACCCTCCGAGGTTGTTGAAATTATGGGAAGAACCGGAATGACTGGAGAAGTCATTCAAGTTAAGGTCAGGGTATTAAGCGGTACTGACAAAGGCAGGATAATTACCCGAAATATTATAGGCCCAGTACAGATAGGGGACATATTAATGCTCAGAGAAACAGCAAGAGAAGCAAGAAAACTTGTGGCTAGGTGAAAAAAATCATGGTAAGCAAGAGAGTATGTTCTTTCTGCGGAAACCCGTTTGAAGTGGGAACCGGAACAATGTTCATAAGGAAAGATGGCACGATCCTCTATTTTTGCAGCAGCAAATGCGAGAAAAACATGTTGAAATTAAAGAGAATCCCGAGAAAAGTGTTATGGACCCAGAGCTATAAAGAAGAGAAGAAAGTAAGAATACATATGGTGAAAAAGAGTGACGAAACAAACGTTAATATTACTAAAGCCTGATGCAGTGCAAAGAAGCTTGATCGGTGAAATAATCCGCAGGATAGAGAAAAAAGGGCTGAAAATCGTAGCTTTGAAGATGTTGGCGGTCTCTCCTGCTCTGGCAGAAAAGCTGTATGAGGTCCATAAAGACAAGAAATTTTACACGGATCTAATGCTTTACATCACTTCAGGGCCGATCGTGGCCATGGTGGTGGAAGGAGAGCAGGTTGTAGAAGTAGTGCGCTTGTTGATAGGCAGCACTGACGGTGCTAAAGCCTCACCCGGCACCATAAGAGGGGACTTTGCTCTCAACATCCAGAAAAACGTAATACATGCATCTGATTCTGAAGAACGAGCTAAATTTGAGATTTCAATATTCTTTAACAGTGCAGAGATATTGAACTATAAGAAATCAGACATGAACTGGATATATTAACTCTATTCCTCTTTTTTTATTGCGAGTATCGGATATAACAACACTTCTTTTAAGCTAGTTTGCGCGGTTAAAAGCATTACAAGCCGGTCTATGCCAATGCCAATCCCGCCTGCATTGGGCATTCCCACCCTCAAGGCATCGATAAAATCTTGGTCAAACTGCTGTGCCTCTTCATCTCCCAGATTCCTCAGCGCAGTTTCTTCCCTCAAAGTTTGCTCCTGCCTGATCGGGTCGTTCAGCTCAGAATAGCCGTTTGCAAGCTCCATGCCGTTCACGAAAAACTCAAATCTCTCGATGAGTTCAGGGTCATCCCTGTGGATCTTGCACAGCGGAGTGCTCTCTTTCGGATAGTCTATGACAAATGTGGGTTCAATAAGTTCTTCTTCGCATAACGATTCGAAAAGCTTTGTGATTGCCAATCCCCTGCTATATTTTACTAGTTTTATTCCATGCTGCAAAACCAGTTTTTGCAGTTCTTCGTCGGTGATAGTTTTGGGATCTATCCCTTTTTCGCGCAATAGTGAGTACATGGTCACGCGTCTCCAGGGCTTGGACAGGTCCAGCTGGTGATCTTTGAAATCTATCATGTAAGAACCGTTCACTTTCAAAGCCACAGCTTTCAGCATCTGTTCTGCCAGGTCCATCATGTCATTGTAATCTTTGTACGCTTCATATATCTCAATCATAGTAAATTCAGGGTTATGAGTGGTGTCTATGTCCTCGTTCCTGAAATCTTTGGCAATCTCGTAGACTTTTGTATAACCTCCGACAAGCAACCTTTTTAGATATAGCTCGTCAGATATCCTGAGATAATAGTTCTGCTTTATCGAATTTACCAACGTGATAAAAGGCCTGGCATTCGCGCCGCCATATATGGGCTGTAAAACCGGGGTTTCAAACTCTATATATTCTCTTTGATCAAGATAGTTTCTGACCTCTCTTATGATCCTGGATCGCTTCAAGAAAATTTCAAACACGTTTTTATTAAGCAGCAGGTCTAGATATCTGGCCCTGTATCTAGTCTCAACGTCTTCAAGCCCGAACCACTGGTGTGGCAGGTCATATAAAGACTTTGCAAGAATCTCGAATTTTAAAACTAATATGCTCAGCTCTCCGCGCTGTGTTCTTGTTATTGTACCTTCACACCATATAAAATCGCCACGGTCCAGGTACTTATTAAAAAACTCAAACCTCTCTTTTAAAACCTCGCTTTTCAGGTATAGCTGTATTTTAAAGCCATTATCTACAAGATCTCCAAATGCCACTTTTCCATGAAACCTAAGCGCGAATATACGCCCTGATATCTTTTCAGTATGTTCCATGAAAAGTTCTGGATTACTTACTATTTTTTCAATAGTAGTGCTATTTTCCAGTTTTGATGGATAAAGATTAACATGCATCTGCCCCAGTTCTTCCACGAGTTTCAGGCGGTGTTCAAGATCTTTCCGCTGAGTCATTTTATTCAACCGGTAACAGTGTTCTTGATATTTTCCAATCTTGCCTGGATCCTGGATATTGCAAATTCAAGTGCTTCCCTGGCTTTCAGAGAGCCGTCAGTCTCAAACTGGAATATTATGTCTGTATCATCTTCCATATACTTAATCTGTTTATCTGAATAAAGCTCACCATTTAACGGAGTCGGATAAATGTCAGTCACGACCAGATAATCTTCTTCAGTTCTGACAACGTTTTTCTTTGCTTTTTCAATAAACTTCGCTGCAAGAGCTGAGCTTTTTGGAAGCATGTATTCTCTGTAGTACCTATACGATACCCCGCTCGTAACCTGCCATTTGGCATGCTCTTTCGCAGTGCCCAAAATTGCCTCGGCTTCAATCAGGATCGCCTGTTTTTCCTTTAATTTGAGGATGGGTATATTCTTTTCAACAGGCTCAAATTCTTTCGCGTTGCCTATTGGTATCAGATCCCCGGAATATACAACTGCAGGCCCAAACTTGTTCATATAATAAGCTACAGTGCAGCTTGGACAGCTCTGGTCTGCTGGATGGGAACAGTCTTTTCTAAACTTCATCTTCAAGTCTGTGGGCAGTGGAATCAAGCCCAATCTTAAAGAAATTACCTCGTCGAAAAGAGGAGTTATACTGTCATATGAGTTTTTGTCCTGATCCTGCAACCTGCCATGATGAAACTTAACCTTGTCGATTGCAAGTTTTGGAATGTCATTTATCAATGTTCTTCTCAGCATATTGGCGACAGAATAATTTATATTTGTAACCTCGAATCTTATAAATCGTTCTTGATCTTCCAAGATTTTAATATTCATATTTTCCTCCACTGTTTGATTTATGCCACGAGTTTTTATTTAATGTGAACACTATTATGCATCTACCTTTCAATAAAATAAAGGGAAAAATTACACTCTTCTGCCTCTTTTGCCACCCTTTCTTCTGGTGCCATCATGAGGTACGGGAGTAACATCTTCAATTCTGGTAATCTTGAACCCTGCCCTAGTCAGCGCCCTTATAGCGGCCTGGGCTCCAGGACCAGGATTGTGGCTTTTGCTGCCACCGGGGGCACGAACTTTTATTATCAGATCCGTAATTCCTTTCTCTCTCAACTTTTCTGTGATGATGTCCGAAGCTTTCATTGCAGCGTACGGAGAGGATTCATCCCTGTCCGCCTTGACTACCATTCCTCCTGTAGCCTTTGCCAGAGTCTCTGCACCGGTCAGGTCAGTAACGGTTATAATCGTGTTGTTGTGAGATGCGAATAAGTGTGCCACTGCCGTTTTACTCATTTGTCTCACCCTCTTTCGGCGCTTCTTTAACGCGCATTGGATGAAGCTCGTTGCTTAATGGTGAATTTTCTTTATAAGTTAGCAATGGCTCTTCCTCTTTCTTGACCATGTAGCTGGGAATGCTTACAGCCCTGCCATCTATTGATATGTGTCCATGAACTATAAATTGGCGTGCCTGTCTCGGCGTGTTTGCCAAGCCTTTCATGTACACTAATGTTTCTAATCTGCGATCTAATACGTTTTCAACGGTTAATGATAATATGCTATCTAAATTGGCGCTGTTTTCATTGAGCATGCCGTAATTTATTAGCTTTTTTGACAGTTCTTTCAGCTCTTTTTGAGCTTGTACGTCATTATATCTCAGCTTGGCCTGTAACTCAATGGCTTTTGCCCTGTATGACCTCAATACAGACATAGCTTTCCAGATCTCTCTCTTGTTTTTCAATCCGTACTTGGATCTCAGGTTGTTCTCATCTTTGATACGCTTCATTTCCCAAGGATTTCGTGGAGATTCATATGTTTTTCTGTCGAATTTAGGATCGCCCATTATTTCACCTCTGCTTTAGTCTCTGTTTTAGCCTCTGGTTTCTTCTTGCCAAGGCTTATAGACATTCCGACCCTGCCATTGGCTTTTGTTCTCTGGCCCCGAACCGGCAATCCACGTTCGTGCCTGACCCCTTTATATGCCCTCATCTTTTTCATTATATTTACATCATCCTGTACCTGCAAGTCTAGATCAACACCTATCTTGTGGAAACTTTCTCCTGTAATAGGATCCTCTCTTCTGTTCATCATCCACTCTGGAATGTACTGGTTTAGGTCTTTTTCAATCGCGTTTTTAAGGATCTCTACCTGTTGATCGGTCAAGTGACCCATCTTTTCCTCTGCAGGAACATCAATTTGCCTGATTATAGAATTAGCTAATCTATACCCTATTCCTTTAATCTCCGCTATACCATAAAGTACAGATTTATTACCATCAATATTTGTATTTGCAATCCTGACAATATATTTGAAGTCTTTCTTATCTACTTTATCCACCATAATGACCACTCAAATTTTTTTAATGATTTGTAAAAATCCAATAATGGTAACATATATATGAATTTTGCTTCAATCGATCTATCTTGTTAATATATAGATCTTTTTTAAACGTATCAAAAATATTAATTAAAAAAGCAGTATTAGGTTTGCATATGATAACATGGAAAATTGATAAAAATATATTTCATATATTTTTCAATGAATCGAAAAATGTGCTGAACACATCGATCAATGGAATCGGGCTGGACATGGCGGAAGAACTACAGAACATTACAGTGACAAAAGATTTTAAGATTACGGCTGATGAGTTCATGAAATCGCATAATGCTAAAAACGCACTGATATTTTTAACTGCAGTAAACATAGAAAATACTGTGCACTTGACCGGCAAGCATGCAGAGGTTTTTTTAACATGCGGGTACTCAAATGCAACAACCCCTATGAAAAAAGATAATAAGATAGGTACGGTAAATATTTTTATTAGCTCTTTTTCCGAGCTTAGCATAGCAGGTGCATTAAATCTGGTAATGGTAGCGACGGAGGCCAAGGCACTGGCATTTGTAAACTCCAGCATAAAAGATGGGGATGGAAACATTGCAACCGGGACAGGAACTGATGCCATTGCGGTTTTTCCAGTCTCTGAAAACGGCGAAAAGTATACTGGCATGCATACTGATCTAGGTAAGGGAGTTGGTTCGCTGGTATATAATGCGTGCATGAAATCCATACACCAGTAATTAAAATAAACTTTAAAAAAATAAAGTAAACTTTAAATAACGCCCGTAAATTATCTATATTTGATGATACTAAATATATTAAAAAGAGATGGAACAAAAGAGCGTTTTGATGAAAACAAGATTGTCGAAGCAATCTGGAAATCGGTTCAGATAAAATATCCCAATAATAAGGATCTTGCACATGCACTCTCAGAAAAAGTTTTGCGGAGATTAGAACAGATGTATGAGTCTCCTACGGTTGAACAGGTACAGGATTCTGTGGAAAACATCTTGATGGAGACAGGGAATTACGATATTGCAAAAGCATATATCCTGCACAGGGCACTTCATGCACAGATCAGAGAATTCGTTGACGGATATCTTGAGGATAAAAGCTGGATGGTGAGAGAAAATGCGAACAGCACTTATTCTCTCCAGTCTCTAGATTTTCATGTCTCTTCAAGAGTAATATCTGATTACTGGCTTCAGAGAATTTACTATAAGAAGAATCCAAAGATAGCAACAGCGCATATGGATGGAGCATTTCACATTCATGATCTCGGCATATTAGGGCCATACTGTGTGGGCTGGGATCTCAAAGATCTGCTTATCTCCGGGTTCAAAGGAGCGCGAGGGAAGATATCCTCCAACCCAGCCAGGCACTTTAGGGTTGCATTGGGACAGATTACCAACTTTTTCTTCACGCTACAGGGAGAAGCTGCAGGAGCACAGGCATTTTCTAATTTTGACACCTATCTGGCACCATTCATAAGATACGATAAAATGGACTATGGTGCAGTAAAACAGGCTTTGCAAGAGTTTATATTTAACATGAATGTGCCAACAAGGGTCGGATTTCAAACGCCATTTAGCAACATCACACTTGACTTATCTGTTCCTGAATTCATAAGGAACGATAGGATCATAATTGGCGGGGCAATAAAAGATGAAGTATATGGTGATTTTCAGGAAGAAATGAACATATTCAATGAAGCATTTGGAGACGTGATGGAGGAAGGGGACGCGGATGGGAGGGCATTCACTTTTCCAATACCCACAATAAATATTACGAGGAACTTTGATTGGGATAGTTCAACCGCTTCAAAGATTTTTGAGATGAGCTCAAAATACGGAATCCCATATTTTGCGAATTTTGTGAACTCTGATATGAATCCTGATGATGTAAGGAGCATGTGCTGCCATCTGCGTCTGGACAATAGAGAATTAAGAAAAAGGGGGGGAGGGCTGTTTGGCGCAAATCCCCTCACAGGCTCTGTTGGCGTGGTTACTATAAATATGCCTAGGATAGGCTATACATCAAAAAATGAAACTGAATATTTTGAAAACCTGCAAAAGATGATGGACCTGGCCAAAGAGTCACTAGAACTAAAAAGGGAATGGATTGAAAAACTAACAGAGAGAGGCTTATACCCATATTCAAAATATTATCTGAGAGGAATAAAAATGCCACTCGGTGGATACTGGCATAATCATTTTTCAACAATAGGGTTACTGGGGATGAATGAGAGTGTTTTGAATTTTATGGGCATCACGATAGGGGATCCTGAAGGTCTGAAATTTTCAGAAAAGGTGCTTGATTTTATGCGGGAGAGAATAATGAATTACCAGGAAGAAACAGGGAACTTGTACAATTTAGAAGCCACGCCTGCAGAAGGCGCATCATACCGTCTTGCTTGGGAAGACAAGAAAAAATATCCTGGGATAACAGTGGCTAATGAAAACGAAACTAAAAAAGGAGCCAAGCCATATTATACAAACTCTACACAGTTGCCGGTATATTACACAGATGATCTATTTGAGGCACTGAAACTGCAAGAGCCTTTACAAACCAAATACACTGGTGGTACTGTGTTTCATATCTGGTTAGAAGATAGCAACCCCCCAGCTAGATCAGTTATGTCATTGATCAAGAAAGTTACTGAAAAGTACAGGTTGCCATACTACACTATTACCCCGACATTCAGTATCTGTCCTGCTCATGGTTATTTGTCAGGGGAGATTTGGACCTGCCCGCAATGTGGAAGAGAGACCGAAGTTTACTCTAGAGTAGTTGGATATCTGAGGCCGATAGAGCACTGGAACGCGGGGAAAAAGCAGGAATTCAAACAGCGCCGGCACTTTGACAAGGCGATTTCATGAACATTAAATGGTTTCAGAAGATAAGTCTGATAGAATACCCTGATAAAATAGCAATGGTACTATTTAGTGCTGGGTGCAATTTCAGGTGTCCATTCTGCTATGTGCCACAGCTGGTGATACCAGAAAAATATATGACTATTGAACCTGTTAGCAGTGAAAAGATATTTTCTTATCTGGAACGTGTCAAGAAAATGATAGATGCAGTAGTGATCACGGGAGGAGAGCCTACTGTTAACGAAGATCTGCCAGATATGCTGAGAAAGATCAAGAGTTTTGGATATTTAACAGGGATATATACCAATGGAACCAATGATATGATGATACGCGAAATAATAGATGAAGGCATTATAGATTATATTGCAATGGATATAAAAACAAGGCTTGATATGGTTTCATACAGCAAAGTTACAGGAACAAACATTGACAATAAAACATTAGAAAGCATTAAAAAATCCATTAAAATAATCATGGGTTCGAATATTAATTATGAATTCAGGACCACTTTAGTGAAGGAACTCCATTCAATGGAAGACATATGGGAGATATGTCAGTATATCAAAGGTGCAAGAATCTATTATCTTCAAAACTTGTTCAATGCAACATATTTAGGCGCTGGAAAACTTAGTCCATATCCTTTAAATGAACTTCAAGCCTTGATTTCAAGATGCAAAAACATCGTAAATGCAAAGTACAGGAATCAAAATAGAAGCAAATATTAATCGACGAAGGAATCTCTTTTTTGCTTGCCTAAACTTCATAATCGTGACAAGTTACTTCAGATAAAAAGATTTTTAAACAATATTATCATTTATTATAATACTCAAAAGGTGAGTTAATTGAAAGTAAAGTTTGATAAAACGGTAAAGGACATGAAGGCAGTATGGTTTGAAAATGAAAAGGTGATGTTTTTAGATCAGAGAAAGATACCTGACTCAATAGAGCTATATACAGCTAAAGATTATGAAGACGTCGCATATGCCATAGAGACGATGGTCGTTCGTGGCGCGCCCGCGATAGGCGTTGCTGCTGCTTACGGCATTGCCCAGGCAGCATTGCAGAACAAGAACTTAGATATGGTGTTTGAGCGCCTAAAAAAGACCAGGCCTACAGCATATGATCTTTTTTATGCACTAAACTACATGAAAAACAATATGGCTAACAAAGACCCTGTGGCGATAGCAGAAGAATATGCATCATCTATAACGTCAAAATGCGAGAAGATAGGCATATATGGAAACGAGCTGATCAGGCAGAATGACAGGATACTTACCCACTGCAATGCCGGAGCTCTGGCGGTTGTAGACTGGGGCACTGCACTGGCACCGATGAGAGTGGCTAAGAATATGAACAAAGAAATATTTGTATGGGTCGATGAGACCAGACCAAGACTGCAGGGTGCCAGATTGACCTCATGGGAACTGATTCAGGAGGACATTCCACACAAGGTCATTGCCGACAACGTTTCAGGATCGTTGATGTACAGGAAACAGGTGGATATGGTCATCGTGGGCGCTGATAGGATCGCTAAAAACGGGGATTTTGCGAACAAGATCGGTACCTACGAGAAGGCAGTGCTGGCTAAGGAGAACAATGTGCCGTTCTATGTAGCAGCTCCGATATCCACTATTGATTTCAGCATTAATGACGCTTCACAGATCCCTATAGAGGAAAGAGATGAGAATGAGGTCAGGTACATAGGATCTTGCAAGATAGTTGATGATAGAGCAAAAGTTTACAATCCTGCATTTGATGTCACACCTGCAAAATACGTGACAGGATTTATCACGGAGTTCGGATTGATCAAGCCAGGCAAAATAAAGGACCTCAAAAAATAATTTCATGTATGTTAAAAATTGATGCAATAGTGCTTGTGGGTATTTCAAAAAGGCTTGAAAACAAGCACATGATGAAGCTCGGTTCGGTGAGTTTGATAGAATACGTGATACAGAACATTAAATCTTTCAATATTTTCGATACTATATATCTGTCCACGATCAGGAATATTCATGTTCCCGGCGCGGTCACTGTTATAGACAATATTGGAACCGGGCCGTTGAGCGGTATTTACTCTGCTATGAACCGGATCGATAATCCTGCATTTGTGTTTGGTGGGGATATGCCATTCATCAAGAAAGAAGCAGTGGAATTCATGATCTCTAAATTTGAGGGAAAAAGCGTGATACCAAGATGGTATAATGGGTATATTGAACCTTTACACTCCCTGTATTTCATTTCAGATTTTCCAGATATTGAACTTTCAAGTGCACTTCACGAACTGGTAGCGAGGATCGATAAGGAGTATGTTTCTGCCGAACATTTTGATGCCATAACATTCTATAACATCAACACCGCATCAGACATGGAACTTGCAGTTCAGATATATAAAACTTTGAAATAGACAAATATCAGAATCGCAAATCCTATCCCTATCAAAGCAAAAACTATGGACGTTTTCACTTTCTTCATGATCTTTTTTGTTATCACTGTGAGGTTGTCTATGTATCCTTTTCCGGCCACATGCACCCTCAATTTCACAGTTTTGGAGGCGGTCATTGCCGGCTCTAGATCCTTTATTGCAAGGTCTATCAGAGTATCTGTGACCTCTATGATCCTATCTAATTCTTCATAATTGCCTACAGGGTTCATATCATCAGCCTTGACATTCACAATATGATTGTCAGTGCTTGCAATCACTATGTTTTTTATTCTGTCTCCTGTCTTTTCTTCCAATCGCTCTCTCAATCCCTTGATTATGTTGTTGCCATCATATAGTACATAAGCGTCCATCTCTTCGCCAACTTTTATCACAGCAACGCTTATCCCGAGCGGCCCTAAACTTTTCATGTGCTCAGTTTTGCCAGATACGCCGATTTGGAGTGGCTGGTCAGCTTTCAGGCTGCTTAACGATTTTTTTAGCTCCAGTATCTTGTTGTTGTCTAGATCCCTCAAGGGCGTGTAATGGGGATCAAAGCTGTTATGCGAATCCACGACCGCAACGTCCCTTATGGAACTTTTTCTTAATTTTCGTATAAGTTTCATGCCCAGGTCAAAATCAATATCATCAAACCCGTAATTTTTGGGGGAGAGAGACAGGACCATAGAGCGCCCAAACAGCTGTGCCTGATATCGGATATCTGTTTCAAATGTTTTAATGCCGCTGCCTTTTTCTTCAAAATAAAGATTTGTGACATGCTCTTTGAGTGCTCTTTTCATGTGCTCTACGTCATCATCACCGCCACAATTGTCGTCATGAGTGGTGCTAGTATGAAATATGAATATGTTTTCAGAGACATCGGACAGCATGTTTTTTAGCTTGTACTGAAAATTACTGCAACCAACCTCCCCAAATGGGCCTGGATGAACATAAGGAAACAGAAATAGAGCCTTATTCCTATTTCTTGATTTAAACACAATGAAGCTCAAGGGAATCTCTTTTATCGAGTACATTTTCTGCATGAACTTGCTCAATGATTTCATGTCTTCAGCAGCCTGCGTGCTCATATAATTTACAAAAGTGCCCACATAGTTTAAAGGGTTATCATTATACTCTTTTACAAAATCAGAGATCAAAAATTTCAAGAACAATCTGGCAGTGATAATGAAGACCAGTCCAGAAAGCAGGAGCGGAACGAGATATATGAGATCTTTGTCATGAATGTAATATAGTATTGCCAGCACCAGAACATAGTTATATGATATAACATTGTATTTTATATTGTTGATGTCCAGAAAAGGGCTGTAAAAGATGAATCTTATAAATGGCGATATTGAAAATGAAAACAGAAGGCTGAAACCAAAGTCCCTCGTAATTATATATAATATTATGAATATAACAAAACAGATAAAAAATGTGATTTCGTTCAAAAGCGATATCCTATTTACAGGAAAAAATATTTTATATAATTTAATAAAAAAATAATCTAACAGGATCACTAGTATGAAAGGTAAGATCAACAGTAACAAAATGCTAAATAATGATAATCTAGCAAAAAGCTCGAAAATCAAGATTACTATTATGATCACTAATGAAGTCCATGTAAAATTAGGTGCTTTAAACATCCTGTTTTTCAAGTTTAAGAAATATTTCTCTCCTTTTAGATCCATTATTTTATGTATATATTAATACTCTATATTTTTTTTTCTGAACTTATAGAAAAAAATTAAAGATTGATAACCCTGAAAATCAGCAATTGCTTTAAATCTGAGTTTTTAAGTTAAAGGTCACATTTTCCAGTCTGGCAAGCAGGATCAAAAGTGGCACTTACTTTCAGATACTCCTCGTTTTCTTTCTTTTCTAGTATCAGATCTAGTGACTTAACCTCCCTGTCCGCTTTATTCTTATTGCCAGAACCTTTATATATCACCTGAACGCTCTTGCTGCCATCCCTGTATATTGTTATGCCTTTGCATTTTAATCTGTAAGCGTCTAGATACGATTTTTCCACATCGATCATCGTAGCATCGTTTCTCAGGTTTATGGTTTTTGAAACAGCATTATCCACATACTTCTGAAACGCGGCCTGCATTAATACATGCCATTTTGGGTCAATGTCATGGGCAGTAATATATATCTTTTTTGCATCGTCGGGAATGTCCAGATGCTGGACTGATCCAGTCTTTGCAACCTCTGCCATGAGTGCCTCAGAATAAAACCCATGTTTTTTAGAGTACTCTTCAAACAGCGGATTAATTTCAAGTAGCTGTGTGCCATCCATCACGTTTCTTATAAATGCGAGCGCAAATAAAGGCTCGATGCTGGACGTAGTATCCGCTATTATGGAAATTGTGCCGGTAGGTGCGATCGTGGTAGTGGTCGCATTGCGCATCTTTCTGGGATACCATTTTGACTCTTTCCAAGCCGGGAAGTTGCCTCTTTTTTCAGCAAGTTCTTCGCTCATCTGATGGCTTTCATCGTTTATGAATTTCATTACTTTCTCTGCAATGTCCAAGGCCTCGTCAGAGTCATACGGCACATTTAGCTTGAGTAACATCTCTGCAAAGCCCATCACTCCCAGCCCTATTTTTCTGGTGAGTTTGGTCATCTCTTCGATGCTTTTTAATGGGAATTTATTGGCGTCAATTACATTGTCCAGAAAATGAACAGATTCCCTGACAATCTCTCTAAGCAGATCCCAGTCTATCTTTCCGTCAGTAACGACAAGAGAGAGGTTAATAGACCCTAGGTTACAGGATTCATATGGCAATAACGGTTGTTCCCCACACGGATTTGTGGACTCGATCTCTCCTAATTGCGGCGTTGGATTTTTTCTATTGATCTCATCGATAAATATTATGCCTGGATCTCCTGTCTTCCAAGCCTGTGATATTATCAGGTCCCAGACTTTCTTTGCGTTTTCGGTTCTAACAACGCTTTTATCCCTGGGATTATAGAGGTTGTACTGTGAGTTGGAAAATAATGCGTCCATAAACTCATCAGTGACTGCCACGGATATGTTAAAATTGCTGAATATCTTGTTGTCTGAATCTTTAGAAGTGATAAAATCCAGAATATCGGGATGATCCACCCTCAAAATGCCCATATTTGCGCCCCTTCTTTTTCCACCCTGCTTGATCACGTCTGTAGCCACATCAAATATTCTCATGAAAGATAATGGGCCAGAAGCAACACCTTTTGTAGATCCTACAAGGTCCCCAGAGGGCCTGAGCCTCGAAAACGAGAATCCGGTTCCACCTCCAGACTTGTGAATCAATGCTGCATTTTTTACGGCATCAAAAATGCCGTCCATGGTATCTTCAACAGGTATTACAAAACATGCAGAAAGTTGCCCGATATTGGTAGAGGCATTCATCAATGTCGGAGAGTTTGGCATAAAGTATTTCTGGCTCATCAAATTATAAAATTTTACAGCTGTATCTAATATGCTGTCTTCCTTGTCATTCAGTATTTTCAGAACTTTTGAAAATGGTACTTTCATCATTTTTTCGTTATTAAGATAGCTATATGCATGTTTCAGCATATTATATTCGACTGAGGATAGGTTATGGTCTGTATCTTCAATATTCCAAATTTTCTGTGTCGCATTTTTATCAAATATTTCATCAATGTAGAGAATATCGATCATGGCAATATATTTTGAAACACGTTCATACATCTGCCTTGGCGTTTCTATGATTTCACCTTTTTCGTTTTTCAATAAATACCTGTTTTCAAGGACCTTAATGGCGTTAATAGAATGTTTTAGATCATCTTTCACGCCATATGACTTCTTAATTTCCCTGATCAGTTTTCTCTTTTCCCTGTATATTATATATGCTTTAGCAACTTTAGTATACCCTTCAACCATAAGCACTTCTTCTATAATGTCCTGGATCTCTTCAACTTTAGGAGTGGTAATGTGCTCCATTTCAAGCTTTTTCACTACCTTCTCAGCTAATTTTTTTGAAGTGCCATAATCTTCAGAATCAACTGATTTTAGTGCTTTGTATATTGCGTTAATTATCTTTTTAATATCGAAAGCCGCGACGCTTCCGTCTCTCTTAACAACACTCTCAATCATAAAAATCACTTTTTTTTAAAGGGTAGAAAAGAATAAGAAACAAGTATAATTTAAAATTTTTTAGTACTGAACATGGTAAGATATAATTATCATGTTAATATATAGCACATGTTAAAAAACATGGTAAAAATCATTTTTTGTAAGTAAAAAGATTGCGGTAAGCATCGATGCTGCCTATATCCACCCATGTTCCCTCATATCTGATCCCATATAGCTCTGTCTTTTTCAAGAGCCAGGAAATGAAAGTGCCTAAAGTATCTTTATTTTCACTGTTTTCTACGTACTCCTCTAAAAACTTCTTGATCTCTTTTTTAAACAGATAAACGCCCATGCTTATTAAGGTGCTGTCTGGCTCTTCAGGTTTCTCCGTGATATTTATTATTTTTCCATCAGAATCAATATTTACAACGCCGAATCTTTTAGCCTCTTCAAGTTCCTTTATGTCATATAACCCAATTACAGATTCGTTGAGCGACCTGAACTTTTCAAAAGAGGTATAAAGATCAAAATCAAAGAAATTGTCTCCTGCGATCACCATAAAATCAGAATTTACATTTAACGTATCTAATACATACCCAATTCCCTTAACAGCGCCAAACTTCTCGGACTCAGATTTTGTAGGCTCAATGATCAGCTCCATATTCTTGTAAGAGGGATGGGTTTTGATATAATATTTAAATTGATCTGCAAACTTGGAATTTGTAGATATTATTATCTTTTCAAAATCTAGATTTTTGACATGATCCAGGATATGGTCTATTATGGGCCTGCCAGAAACCGGAAGCAATGGCTTTGGAATAAACTCAGAGATCGGCATCAGCCTTTTTGCAAATCCCCCTGCAAGTATTATCAATATCATTAAAGAGAAAATAAGATGAAAATATTTATAGTTTTTTATACCCCCACATCAGTAATGAGATCTGACAGGTCCATGATCTGCAACTTCACTTTTGTGGGCACTCCTTCCCTGGACCAGCCACGTACCTGATAGTAGTCATCAAGCATCTTTTGCAGCTCTTCTTCTTTTACGTACGATCCTTTAGACACGCCTTTAGGGATAGGATCATGCGTCACACGATACGGTAACTTGTCATCTTTTCTCGACAATCCTTCTCTGACATTAAAGCTTTTTTGTATATTGTAAGATCTCTCTCCGACAAGCATAAGCTCTGACGGGCTCATGTCAAATCCAGTCGCCGCATATATAAGGTCAGGAAAACCCTCAAGGAAAAACATATGCCTTGAAAATTTGCACATTCCTACAGTATCATAGACGGTCATCAAATCTTCCATGGTCTTGACTTCAAATCCCTTGTTATTGGCTGATAACCTGTCTATGCCCTCAAATTTCCACCATTTTCCAGTCAGCTCCAGTCCATATACACCCGCAGTCAAATGGCAGGCTCCCCTGACAGATACCGCTTCGGCAAGAGCCATGCCTTTTATGCCTCTCACATCATATGCGGGTGGTTCAAGACCTTTTACATGCATTGCGAACTCTTCCCCTTTTCCAAGCTTTTCTACGGCACTTTTCACGCCATCTGCCAATAAGTTTCCTAGATATCCCTCTCTGAAAGCCATCTCTTTCAACAGCTTTGCTGTACCTTCAACGTCTCCGAATTTTGGAGCATCCAGCAATATTCCTCTTTCTCGAGCCTCCATTGCCCATGAGATAGTCAATCCTGCAGAAATGGTATCAAATCCATACAGGTCGCATAATAGATTTAAATATGCTACCGCCTCAGGATCATCAACTTCAAGATTCCCACCTAAAGAGTAAAGTGTTTCATACTCGATTCCATCCACTGACACGCCCTTGTATTTTCCGTCTTTTATCTCGAACATGTGCCCGCAAGGCTTGTTGCAGTTAGGGCAAGGATGAAACTTCTTTGCATAAATAGGTGCCCAGTAATAGGGATCAATATGCGATTTCTCGCCCTCTTTTAGGGTATCAAACGCGCTCTGAAAATATCCTTGCTGCCAGTTTCTGGATGGGAATGTACCACGCTGGGTGTTCATCCAGCTATAAAACTCGCCAGTGCCATAATTCATATCTTCTTTTGCAGCAGGGTGCTCTCTCAGTATCTTTGCCCATTTTTGTACCAGTTCTTTAAAATGCTGCGGATCAAATATTTCTATTGATCCAGAACCTTTTACAGCTAATCCTTTTAATTTTTTAGAGCCGAACACAGCACCAATACCTGTTCTTGCCGCCTGCCGCTCTTCACAATCCACGCCTCCAATTTTTGACAGGTTTTCTCCAGAAGGCCCTATTGCGGCAGTTGCTACTTTGCCATATATCTCTTTTAGCTTGTTCTGTGTCTCTCTAGTATCTAACCCCCACAGATCTGTTTTCTCTATTTTTATGTTATTATCATCTATGCTTATAACGACAGGCTCTTTGCTCTTTCCTTTGATTATCATCAGATCATAGCCTGCTTTTTTGAGATGCACTCCTAACGTGGCACCAACCACAGCTCTTCCCAAGCCTCCTGTAGCCGGAGATTTCGTCAAAAAAACAGTTTTTGAAGCAGTTGGCACACCTATAGGCACAAACAATCCAGGCGCTATGATGATAGGGTTCTGTTCATCAAATGCATCCGTACCTTTTTTAGAGTCTCTGTAAAGATAATAAGAAGCAAGTGCTAGACCACCAAGATATCTCCTCGCAATTTTTTGATCTAGTTCTTCTTCTGAAACCTGGCCAGCAGTCAAATCTATTTTCAAAATCTTACCTGTAAATCCGAACATATATATCCTTTGAACGATAATACCAACAATAATATTAACTGTTCGATATGTATAACCGTACATTTTCAAACTTGCAATTTTGACTGCTAAAAAAATCAGATATCAAGTGACAAAAATTCAACGGTTTCTTTTATCCGCTCAATACCTTTTCTGATATTTTCAGGAGAGGTGGCATAAGATATCCGGATATGATTTGCGCCATTGTTTCCAAATGCTGAGCCGGGAGCAACTACAACCCCATTTTTAAGCAGGGAGATCGCAAAGGCATCATCGTCTAAGTTGAGCGAATAGGCGGGAAACAGATAGAAAGTCCCCTCCGGAACATGCTGTGAAAATTGTGAAATTCCAGAAAACAGGTGCAATGAAAGGTCCCTTCTTTTTTTGAACGACCTTACCATGTTCCTGGTAAACTGGTCCGAGTTTTGGACCGCTGCCAGGGCGCCGTACTGTAAAGGAGTTGCAGGGCAAGCGATTAAATAGTACTGTAATTTTGAGATTGGCTCAATGAGTTTTCTTGAAGAGATCAAATACCCGATTCTCCACCCTGTCATCGCATATTCTTTGGAGAATGAGCTTATAAATACCAGCTTATCATATTTTCCGAGAAAAGTAGTTTCATCCCTATCAAAGACTATCTTCATATAAACTTCGTCAGAGATGATATATAAATCATGAACGGTGGCAAACTCGATAATGTTTTTGATCTCTCTATCTGACAGTACTGTGCCTAAAGGATTGCTGGGGCTGTTGATGATTATTGCTCTGGTTCTAGGGGTGATGAGTGGTTCTAGATCTGCAATATCTAAAACGAATTTTTTAGAGCTTTGCAAAGGATAAGAAACAGGATTACCTCCAGCTAACGTGACATGAGGTGCGTATATTACAAATCCGGGATCAGGAACCAAAACTTCATCACCAGGCTCTAGCAGTGAATATAAAGCCAAGTAAAAAGCTTCAGTGCCACCCATTGTGATTATGACATTCTCTGCCTTCAAATCTGCGTATTTTCTATATTTTTGTGCAATAGCCTCCCTCAGCTCAGGCAATCCGGATGAAGGACCATATTTGTTGAACCCCATCGTGATCGCTTTTTTTGTAGCCATCTGAACATATTTGGGAGGTTGAAAATCAGGTTCTCCAATCCCCAGATTTATGGATTCTTTAGATGCCAAATTAAAAAATTTTCTTATCCCAGAACCTGGAATGCTGGATACTAATCCATATGCCATAATCTTATATTACAATTTAGGTTATAAATGTTTAGTAAAATAATTTTCTAATAAATTGACTAATTTATGAAACAATATCTAATGTAAAAAAACAGATATAGAAATATTTATTATCTTCTTTTTTTATTGATACTCATTAACAAGAGGTGAATTTTAATGCATAAAATGACAGAAGCGGCTTTAAAAGAAGCCTATGCCGGAGAGAGTCAAGCGCACATGAGATACCTGATTTTTGCAGACGTCGCTGAAAAGGCGGGATTTAAAAATGTGGCAAGGCAGTTCAGAGCAATTGCCTATGCAGAACAGATACATGCCACAAATCATTATAAGAACCTGGGAATGATCAGAGATTCTTCGCAGAATCTGCAGGTAGCAATTGACGGAGAAGCTTATGAAGTAGAGGAGATGTATCCTGTATTTAATCAAACAGCAAAATTTCAGAATGAGAAAGGAGCTGAGATGAGCACTCACTATGCTTTGGAAACCGAAAAAGTTCATTTACAGATGTACAAGGATGCAAAGAAAGCTGTGGATGAGAAAAAGGATATTGATCTCGGAGACATTTACATATGTACTGTCTGTGGATTCACGGTTATAGGTAAGTTGCCTGAAAAATGTCCTGTATGCGGAGCACCTGCATCGGCGTTCAAGAAATTCTAAAAATGTTTGGAATTTCTATTTTTTATTTTGTGAATAGAGGCATATAAAATGTTAAAAGAGAACGATAATGTAGTGTTCGTTAACACCTACTTGCCTGAAAAAGCAAGCGGAAAGTGGGTAGTGTTATACTTTTACCCTGCAGACTTCACGCCGGGATGCACAAGAGAGGCACAGGAATTCAGGGACTTAAAACCGCAGTTTGACGCAGAGAATGTTGAAATAGTGGGCGTAAGCGTGAAGAGCGAAGAGATACAGAGCAGATTTAAAGAGAAGTACAATCTGAATTTCAGCCTTATTAGCGACAAAGACAAGGTTTTAATAGAGAAGTTTGGAGTAAACTCGATGGGTAGGGCAAAAAGAACCACTTTTATTCTTGATGCAGATCGAAAGATCAGAAAAGCATGGGAAAAAGTGAGCGTAAATGGTCACGCTGAAGAAGTTTTAAAATTTATAAAAGAGGTGAAAAAATGAGCGATAAATATCAATGTTCGGTTTGTGGATACATATATGATCCAGAGCAGGGAGATCCTGACAATGGCGTAAAGGCAGGTACTGATTTTGTAAATATACCGGCAGACTGGGTATGTCCAGTATGCGGCGCCCCAAAGGATATGTTTGAAAAGATATGAAGGTGTAAAAATGGTAAAAGTCGATGATTTGGCAATAAAGATTGGGGGACAGGCAGGAGACGGTTCTCTGGCCACGGGAGAAGTTTTAGCAAAAGCCTATAAGAAGATGGGATTGAATGTGGCCACAGACAAGGATTTTCCGTCCAGAATAAGGGGGGGACATACCAGCTATACTATTCGTGGCGCAAAAAAGTCAGTGTATAGCATTGGAAATAACATAGATGTACTGCTTGCGTTTGATGAAGACTCTATAAAAATAGACCTGCCAGAACTAGCTGATGATGGGGTATTGATTTTTGATAACAGCAAGGCAGATTTAAACATACAACCAAACAACTTTAAAATTTACAAGATCCCTCTCGCAAACATGGCCAAGACGGAACTTGGGCTGGAACTAATAAAAAACACATTGGCACTGGGTGTGATCAAAGTTCTATTTGATCTTGATTCAAACGTGTTTAAAGATACGATAAAAGAGATGTACAGCAACAAGAGTGCGAAGATAATTGACGAGAACATCAAGGCATTTGAGCTTGGAGAAGCTTATGCTTCCGAGCATTTTGAGAAAGTAAGCAACTACAAGGTTCAGAAATACGAGGACAGCAAAGAGCGGATGCTCATAATGGGAAACGAGGCGATAGGAATTGGAGCGATAATAGCAGGATGCAGGTTCATAGCAGCCTATCCTATCACGCCCGCATCTGACATATTAGAGTACATGGCCCGCTTTTTGCCAGAGCAGATGGGCGTGGCAATACAGGCCGAGGTTGAAATTGCAGCAGTGAACATGGCGATCGGTGCCTCATACGCGGGAGCAAGAGCAATGACTGTTACTTCAGGGCCCGGTCTGGACCTGAAAACAGAGGCAATAGGGTTAGCGGGAATGATCGAGACCCCGCTGGTGATAGTAGAGGCGCAGAGGGCAGGACCGAGCACTGGCATGCCCACAAAGACAGAGCAGTCTGACATAAATCATGTGACGGTGGGAGGGCACGGTGAGATTCCAAGAATAGTAATAGTTCCAGGCACTGTGGAAGAAGCATTTTATTTTACAGTCTCCGCGTTCAACTTTGCAGATAAGTACCAGTGCCCGGTGATAATACTTACCGATGAGCTGATAAGCTGGAACAAGCAGACTACCAGGAGATTCGATCTTGATAAATTGAGCATAGATCGTGGCAAGTTATTGCTGAACATAGACTCTATTGATCGTGAATTTAAGAGATACTCGTTCCAGGAAGATGGCATATCTCCAAGACCGATACCTACCGTGAAAAACGGCGTACATCTCGAAACAGGAGATGAGCATGATGAGTACGGGCATATCACCGAAAAGGTAGATCTTAGAAACAGAATGATGCAAAAGAGGATGCACAAGCTTGACATTGCAGCGAAAGAATTGTACGATTGTGTCACGTATGGCGAAGAATCTGAAAATATAGTGATCGGAATAGGATCCACAAAAGGCCCAATACTGGAAGCAATGGAATATCTGAAAGATAAGCGGATAAATTTAAAATTTGTCAGAATAAGAACCTTATGGCCATTTCCAGCAGAGGAGCTTAGAGGACTGTTAAAAAATGCAAAGCGCATATTTGTGGTAGAAAACAATTACACAGCGCAACTGGCAACTCTTATTAGATCCCAGCTCGGAACTTTGAATATCATATCGATCCTGAAATATGATGGTCGAGCATTCAAGCCCCGGGACATTTATAAGAAAATAGAAGAGGTGATTAAACAATGAACGATCCTAAATTTTATGATAAAGAAAAGCCTACATGGTGCCCAGGATGCGGGGATTATGGAGTTTTGATGGCATTGAAGAAGGCAGCGGCAGAGCTAAACCTCGACCCTGCAAACACGGTCGTGGTGACCGGTATCGGATGCTCTGCTAAGCTTAGCAGCTATTTTTACAGTTACGGGCTTCACGGAATACATGGCCGCGCACTGGCTCTGGCTACAGGCGTGAAACTTGCAAATCCGCAATTGACAGTAATAGCTGCAGGCGGTGATGGCGATGGCTATGCAATAGGCATGGAACATTTTATGCATACGGCCAAGAGAAACATAGACATCACGTATGTTATCATGGATAACCAGATTTACGGGCTTACCAAGGGCCAATTCTCGCCAACGAGCAATGAAGGGTTTGTGACAAATACCTCCCCGTTCGGAAATATCGAAACGCCTGTAAACGGACCTTTGCTAGCACTGGCAGCAGGTGCTACTTACATTGCGAGAGGCTTTGTTGGAGACATTAACCAGGTTGCAGAGCTGATCAAAGGTGGTATAGAGCACAGGGGATTTTCGCTGATAGATATATTCAGCCCTTGCGTTACGTGGAACAAGGTAAACACCTATGACTGGTACAAGGCAAACACCTATGACCTGAGATCTGTGAACCATGATTTTAGAGATAAACAAAAAGCATTCGAAGTGCTATTAAACGAACAGAAGTTCCCGCTGGGATTGATATACAAGGAAGAGAACAAGAAAACATACGAATCACTGGCCCTAAAACATCCGGAAAAGCCAATGGCACTGCAAAAGCTCAAGGATCCGAAAGAATACGAATCACTATTAGACGTATTCGTGTAATTTTACTTTTTTATATATTTCCACTATTTTTTTAGCCTGTTCTTCCACAGTGCCCTCTATATACTCTTTTTTTCGGGCTGGAGGCACGGTCTCTGTAAGCTTTGCAACGGTTGTATAAGAGCCGTTCAGCCCCGTCTCATCATCTTTCAGGCCCAGGTCCTTGGCGGTCCATACAGTCACCTTGAAATCTTTGTCAGCCCATCTTTTTCTTTTAAAGTCCGGGAAACGGGGCTGATTCACGCCCAGCTCTATGCTCAGTAGCGCTGGAAGCGTGGATTCTAATATCTCATGCCCCCCTTTTATTGTGCGTTTTGCCCTAACGTACGTATCGGATACGTCAAGGCTTGACACAAATGTGATCTGCGGAATATCCAAAAATTCAGCCATCTGTGCTGGAACCTGAGAAGTACCGCCATCAGAAGACTCTTCGCCGCATAGCACGAGGTCATATGTGCCAATATTCTTAATGGCATGTGCCAGTACCAGTGCTGTCGCATAAGAGTCTGCGCCGGCAAAAGCACGATCAGAGAGCAATACGGCATCATCTGCACCCATCGCAATGCTCAGCTTTAAGTGTGTTTCGAAAAATGGTGGGCCCATAGATATGATAGTCACTTTCCCGCCCATCTTAGCACGAACTTGCAATGCGTATTCTAGCGCATTTTTGTCAGCCTCGTTGATCTGGTTTTCTGCATGAGCTCTGTTGATGGTTTTCGTAACAGGATCAAAAGATATGTCTTCTGTTTTTGGCACTATTTTCATTGCTACTATAATATTCATTGTCCGTTCATCTCCTTAATCAGTGCTGGCAGCAATTTCATTGCGTCAGCAACCACGCAGTAATCTGCATAATTGAAAATATTAGAGTTTCGGTCATTGTCAACCGCGATCACGATCTTGCAGTTTGCAATTCCGGACACAAAATGCTCAGCGCCGCTTACTCCCAGCACCAGCGCGAGCCTAGCTTTCAATGATATGCCCGTAGAGCCAATCTGTATGTCTCTCGGAGCAAGTCCTCTATCTGCCAGAGGCCTTGTAACACCTATTTCAGTTTTCGCAGCCTTTGCAAATGCGGTTGCAAGAGCCATGTTAGAAGCCACACCATTTCCAGCAACAGTGACAAACTCGGATCTTGAGATGTCTACAAACTCTTTTTTAACTTGTTCGATCACTCTTACCCTGCTCACAAAATTAGTGAGGTCTGGCTCGATAACTTCAATCTTTCCAGACCTGGTCTCGTCCATGCTCTTCTCAAATATTCCAGGTCTCACAGTAGACATCTGCGGCCTGTTCTTTGTGCATACAATCTCTGCTATGACTTTACTGCCATAGCCGGGCACTCCTGCATACAGCGTCAAGTTCTCGTCAATGTCTAGGGATATGGCGTTGGCAGTCAACCCTGTTTTCAATCTTGCCGCAATACGCGCTGCAAGGTCCCTGCCATTATATGTGCCACCGAGCAAGAATATGTTCGGTTCTCGTATCCTGACCAGATCTGTTATGCACTTTGTGTAATAGTCAGTACTGTATTTTTCAAATGCCGGGCTTTTTAAAAATATGACTTCATCCGCACCGTACTTTATCGCAATTTCTCCAAGATTGCCAGGATCAGTACCCAGAATCAGTCCCACTACTTTCTCATTCACTTTTTTTGCGAGTGTTTTGGCTCTTGAAAGAATTTCCAATGACACATCCTCAAACTCTTTATTTTCATGCTCCAGATAAACCCAGATACCTCTCGAGTTCATAATATCACATCTCTCAATATCTCTGCCAGATCCTTCACCTCTATGCCCAAGGACCGGGTCTTTGAACTGTCATGCAGGTTCATGTTGCAGTATGGGCATGCAGTGACCAGAATCTCAGCGCCAGTCTGCTTTGCCTCGTCAGTCCTGACGTCAGCAAGCCTCTTTCCATGAAACTCCAAAAACATCCTGTTTCCGCCACCGCCACAGCAAATGCTCTCTTCTTTCGCGTTTTTCATCTCTTTCAGTTCTAATCCATGAATATTCTGCAGCATCTCTCTAGGCCCATCGTTAAAATGGTCGGTTCTGCTCAGTATGCAGGGGTCATGATACGTGACTTTCAGATCCTTCGAATTTTTAAAGTCGATCACTCCCTCCATGTAAAGCTGGTAAAAATACTCTGCATAATGCATCACTTTCACGTCAAGCCCAAACTTTGTGTACACTTCCTTGAACGTGTTGGAACAGTGTGGAGAAACGGTAACAATCACTTTTGCATTCGTGTTTTTAAAATCGTTGATGTTCTTTGTTGCTAGCTCTTCCATATAGTCCCATTCTCCCGCGTTTCTTAGAGGCTCGCCACAACAAAGCTCTTCATTGCCCAGTATTCCAAAATCTATGTTTTTGGCTTTTAGAATCTCTGCAATAGCTTTGGTCACACTGTGTATTCTTTTGTCATACGCTGCTTCGCAGCCCACATATAAAAGAACATCCACACCTTTCTTCGCATCCTTAATCTGCATGCCTTCTGCCCATTTTGCCCTCTCTGATTTCTTTCCGCCCCAAGGATTGCCGTTTTCATAAATGTCCCACACCACCTTCTCTATCTTTTCAGGTACTTTATGCTCTTCAAACGCCAGCTTTCTGAGCCCTAACAGCACATTCACAATTTTTACGTCTCTCGGGCATGTGGTTTCACAGAGCTTGCAAGTGGCACAGCTCCATAAGTTGTCAGTGTAGTCAATGCCGATCTGCGCAGAACGAACCAGTTTCCGGACGTTCAGCAGATCATCAGATACTGCCCCGATCGGGCATCTGGCAGTGCATACTCCACACTGATAGCATATGTTTCCAACGTTTTCTGTAAGCTCATTTACATGCTCCCAGCGGCTATCATCTATATTAATCATGATTTCACCCCCTTCAGCTTTGCTGGTGTTTCATGAATTTCGTCTTTAGAAAGCTCTTTTATAAGCTTGTCCATCTCCCTAATCTTGTACGCAAACCTGTTTCCCTCAGCAGCACTGACCCACCAAAGCTGCAGCCGGTCTGGATTAATGTTTCTGTTCTGCAAAAACTTGCGCCATCGTTCAACCCTCTTCTCTGTATCCACGTTCGCATTGATGTAATGGCAATCATTGATGTGGCATCCTGTAACCAACACTGCAGCCACACCACGCTCAAAAGCGCGCATTACTAGCTTTTGTGAAATCCTGCTTGAACACATGGTTCTTATCACTCTCGCGCTGGAAGGATACTGGATCTTTGAGATTCCAGCCTGGTCTGCGCCTGCATATGAACACCAGTTACATGCAAACACTACCAGTTTCTCGTCCGCATTAGTCTCCGTTGCAGCATCCACCTGCGTCAGAATCTCGGCATCCGTGAAGTTGGGCATGGATATCGCGTTTGTTGGGCATTCTGCTATACAGTCTCCACAGCCCATACACATTGCCGGCACAATCTCTACATGCTTTTTCAACTCTCCCTTGATCGCCCCGTACGGGCAGACAGTAGTGCATTTCATGCATTTTATGCACTTGTCCTGATCAATGTACGCAATAAGCGGCTCTTTCGTGATCTTATCCTTGAATAGTATCTTTGAGGCTTTGGCTGCAGTTGCCAGACCTTGCATCATTGACTCTTTTGCATCTTTTGGCCCCTGCGCAGTGCCTGCCAGGAACACACCAGAAACCGCAGCTTCTACAGGCCCCAGTTTAGGGTGCAGTTCTAACAGAAATCCTTCTTGATCCTTCGATAGTTTTAGCTGATTTATTATTTCGTTATCTTTCGGCACCAATCCTATATTCAGGACCAGCAGATCAGTAGGTATGTTGAGAGTTTCGCCAGTAAGCTCATCAGGTATCGTCACCGCACCATTTTCAAACTTTACTACCTCTTCCGGTACCTTCTCCTGGTCATATTGGAAAAACTGCACTCCCTCATCGCTCGCTTTTTTGTACAGTTCTTCCGCAAACCTTGCATATGCCCTAATATCTTTGTAAAGAACCCTCACTTTTTTGCCCTTCTCTCGCAATCTGATAGCCTGATTAAGCATTGTGGAACAGCAAAATCGAGAACAGCCACGATCCTTGGTCCTGGACCCTACGCATGATACAATCGTGATTTTATCCTCCTTTATGTCATTTATCCTCTTCTCCAGTTCCATAGAGGTCATGATGTTTCCAGGGCTGAACTCTTTCGGTTCGTAAGGATCCGCACCAGTAGCCATCACTATAGCTCCACTGCTTATGTTCCCCCCATCTGATAACTGGATATTGAAATTGCCAACAAACCCGGTCACCGTTTTAACGGTGGTCGATAAATGTATCTTTGCACCAGACTGCTCAAGCTCTTTTATTTTCATGTCCAAAAGCTCTTTTGCATCCTGTCCCATCGGCGCAAGATCACTTAGGTTATTTAACAACCCACCTAACTTATCCTCTTTCTCAATTAAATGTGTGCTAATTCCCATCTTTTCCAGTGCTGTCGCAGCAGTTATGCCCGCGATGCCACCACCCACAACTACCGCAGTATGAGTGACAGGAATTTCCATCTCTTCCAGAGGTTCTAAATAGCGAGCCTTTGCTACAGCCATATCCACCATATCAAACGCTTTTGCAGTCGCTGCCTCTTTCTCGTTTTTATGAACCCAAGAATCCATGTTCCTCACATTTGCCATTTCGAACAGATATGGATTTAAGCCGGCCCTGGCGCAAACTCTCTGAAATGTTATGCCATGCGTCTTTGGAGAGCATGCACCAACCACCACCCTGTTCAGGTTGTGTTCTCTGATCTTTGAAACCATGCTGTCCTGTGTGCTGCCAGCACAAGTATACTTATTCTCTTCCACGTAAACCACATCTTTTATACCTTTAACCCGTTCTTTCACGCTTTTAACATCCACCACGCCCGCAATGTTAGACCCACAATCACACAAAAATACGCCTACACGAGGCTCTGGTGTGAGCTCTAAAGGCTCTGCAACAGGCATCTTGATCCATATCTTTTCATCTATGTACTGCAAAGATTCTGCTGCAGCAGCAGAAGCTTCCGTCACGCTGTCTGGTATGTCTTTTGGCCCAGACGCGCAGCCAGCTATAAATATGCCCTCTCTAGTACTTTTTACCGGGCTAGAGGCAGCGATCTTGAAAAAGCCGTCTTTGTCAAGCTCTATCCCCAGCACTGTAGAAAGCTCTTTCGTGCCCTTGCTGGGTATTGCAGCTGTGGCCAATACAACCATGTCATAACTCTCTTCGACCACTTTCTCGTTTTCAAAGCTTTCATAACGAACCTTGATATGCTCTCCCTCTCTCCTGATATTAGAGGGCCTCGAGCGTATGTATCTTACCCCACTCTCTTTCGAGCGATTGTAAAACTCGTCAAAGCCCTTGCCATAGGCTCTGATGTCCATGTACAGAAGCGTGATGTTTTTTATGCCATGATCCTTGGCCTGTATGGACTCTTTTACAGAATACATACAGCAAAACCGAGAACAGTATGGCACGTACCTCTGGTCCCGCGAGCCTGCACATAACACAAACAATACGTTTTCAGGCTCTTTGTGCGTGCTTGGAACTATTACTTCGCCATCGCTGGGTCCGGCAGCATTGATCAATCTCTCAAATTCCATAGACGTCAAAATATCTGGATCAGTACCGTACCCAAACTCTTTCAGCAGGCTGGCATTGAACAACTCAAATCCTGTGGCAACAATGATTGCGCCTACATTTTCAGTGATATGCTTTGGCCGCATGTTAAAATCTATGGCGTTTGGACCACATGCATTCATGCACCTGTTGCATGGCAGGTAGTTTGGCGGCTCGTTAAGGCAGCTGTCTATGTCTATCACATACATTCCTGGCTCTGCCTGACTGTAAGGAGTATAAATCGCTTTTCTGACACCTACTCCATAATCAAACTCGTTTTTGCGTAGCTGCGGGCACGCCTGAGTGCATAGATCACAGGTTGTGCATGCACTGGTAACGAATCTAGGTTTTTGATATATCGACACAGTAAAGTTACCCTCCTTTCCCTCCACTTTTTCTACCTCAGAAAGAGTTAGCACGGTGATATTGGGATTATGTGTTACATCGCTCATCTTTGGAGCCTCTATGCATATTGAGCAATCCAGCGTGGGAAAGTTTTTGTCCAGCCCCGCCATCTTCCCACCTATTGCAGCGCTGCGCTCTACCAGTATTACCTTTGATCCGGCTTCTGCAAGATCCAGAGAAGCCTGTATGCCCGCAATCCCGCCACCAATAATAAGTACAGAATCACTCATGTTTAATCCCCTCCTTATATCCTCTCTCAAACGCTTCAATGTTCACCTGCTCATATTTTGGAAACCTGCGCCTTATTGCAGATGTGGCAGAATCCTTGGAAATAACCTGCGAAGCGCCTGCAAAAGCTCCTAACATCACAATATTAGTAACTCTGCTGTTCTTCAATGATTCTGCAATCTCTTTTGCAGGAACTGCTATCGCGTTTGAACCTTCATAGTCTACAATGCTGCTCTCCAGTATTATTATTCCGTCCTGTTTCAAGTTTTGAATGTTTGTGTCTAACCCTTCCTGTGTTAAAGTGATTAAAAAGTCTAGCCCAGTTACCATCGGATAGTCTATATGTTCATCCGAGATAATCAGGTCTGCGCGGGACCAACCTCCGGTTACATAAGGGCTGTACTCTTCAGTCATGATCACGCTTTTTTTATCTTCAATCGCTGCCTCTCCTATTAGATGCCCTATCGTAATGATCCCCTGCCCCCCGGATCCATATACTCTCAACTCTTTCACTATTTTTCACCTCTTGCGATCTTAATCAACCTCTGCTCTGATTCTAAATATGATTCTCTCTGCTTGTTAACAAAATCCCCCACCACGATAGGCTTTTTTGAAGATATGTCAATGCCTATCTCTTCCAATTTTGCGTTATTGTCCACGACCGAATAGTTTCTGTAATGGTCCATCTCTGCCAGACCATCTGAAAAACTGTTGTACTTCCCAAAATTTGGAGGACATGGTGACAGAATTTCAATGAATGCAAACCCTTTCACTTTCATAGCATTCTGGATCGAATTGACAAGCTGCCTGACATGCAGGGTGGTCCATCTAGCAACATAAGACGCACCCAACGCAGTCATCATGTACGGTAAATTGAAACTTTGTTCTGCATTTCCGAATGGTGTGGAAGAGGTTCTTGCACCTGTGGGCGTGGTAGAACCATGCTGCCCACCAGTCATGCCATAGTTGAAATTGTTCACGCAGATCACTAATAGGTCCATGTTCCTGCGTGCAGCATGGATTATGTGGTTTCCTCCTATATTGAACAGGTCTCCATCACCACTTATTATCGCGACTTTCAGGGCTGGATTTGCAATCTTCATGCCCGTGGCAAAAGCTATAGCACGTCCGTGCGTTGTATGATAACTGTCAAAATTAGCATAACCAGGCAACCTCGCTGTGCATCCTATCCCGGAAATCAGGACATGGTTGTCGAGCGGAATATCTGATTTTAACACTGCGTCCAGATAGCTTTTTAGCACTATTCCCAATCCACATCCAGGGCACCAGATATGAGGCAATCGCTCACTTCTTAGGTACAGATCCTTCGGGTGCTGTACTTCGCCAGCTATCACCTGTGTTCACCTCTTAAAAGGTTTAAGATCATTGCGGGATCAGGTATCGCTCCGGGTACATAGTGTACATCCTCTACCGGCACTTTTGAATATTCTCGCACAGCGTGCGCATACTGCCCAAAATTTATTTCAGCAACAATAAATCTAGATATTTTTTCACTGATCTGCTCAATTCTCTTTCTTGGAAATGGCCATAAAGTGATGGGTCTGAACAGCCCAACTTTATATCCCTCTTTGCGCGCATCCTTGACAGCCTTTCTTGCAGACCTAGCAGTTATGCCGTATGCAATTACCACAGTATCAGCATCATCAACCATATATTCTTCATATTCGATGATCTTATCTTCATTATCTCGTATCTTGCTCAATATGTGCTTGATCATTTTTTCTTCAATTTCAGGCTCGTTAGAAGGATAGCCCCTCTCATCATGAGTAAGGCTGTCAATATTTCCTTTAATCCCTGTTCCTGGGAGTATCATGGGTATGAAGTCTCTGGTATAGTCATAAACAAGCTTGTATGCATCTGACTTGTCCCTAACTTTTCTCTCTATTATTTCATAATTCTCTAGATCTTTCACTATCAGGTTCTCGGACATGTGCCCGATCACCTGGTCTGTGGCAACAATCACCGGCTGCCTGTATATTTCAGAGGTGTTGAAAGCCTTGATAGTCAGTTCAAAGATCTCTTGGATACTTTCTGGAGTGTATACTATTGCCTCATAATCTCCATGAGAGCCCCAGCGAGCCTGCATAACATCTCCCTGCCCAACCCGGGTAGGCAATCCTGTCGATGGGCCTCCACGCATCTCGTCAATTATTACTGCCGGAGTCTCGGTTATTATCCCTAACCCCAGATTTTCCTGCATCAGCGAAAACCCAGGTCCTGAAGTTGCGGTCATGCTCTTTAATCCACCATTTGAAGCGCCTATGATTGCGGCCATGCTCCCAATTTCATCTTCCATTTCTATAAAATGGCCACCTATCTCAGGCAATCTTGCGCTTAATCGTTCTAGAATCTCGGATGAGGGTGTGATTGGATATCCTGCATAAAACCTGCATCCAGCTACAAGTGCTGCTTCTGCGCAAGAAAAGTTGCCATTGATAAAATATTCACCAGGTTTTATCAGCCCGCTCATGTTTAAACCTCCTCCACAAATATTGCAAAATCAGGGCAGATAGATTCACACATGCCACAATCTACACAGCTGTCTTCCTTCCCTTTTTTCACATGTGGCGGATGATAGCCGCTTTTATTGAAAACTGTGGATTTTTCGAGCACTTCGTTCGGGCAATAGCTCCAGCAGTAACCGCACTCTTTGCAACGGTCTGCAATAATGTGTACTCTCCCTTTAGGCAGCTTGTATTTGTTAGCGTTTACAGGTTCTCTTATAATTTCTTTTTGAACATTAGTGAGCTCTTTTATCAATTTTTTCACCAAATATTATTTATAGAAATTGCACTATTTATTTTTTTCCTTATTAAATGAAAAAATTTAAATAATTTATTAAAATATGTTAAATTGTTAAAAAATAAAGCAATTAAGAAGATGTTAATATGAAAATAAATGAAAAAATAAATAGTAATTGCGAGAAATGCGAGTACGCCGCTACTTACAAGCATGATGGCACTAAAGTTCTAATATGCAGTAACTCAAGATCTATGAATGACGGCAGGGTGTTCTTTAAAGCATATGAATCTTGCAACGATTATGTGGGCAGAGCATCTAAAAATAGCAGAAAATACAATAAGAAGATAAATTATCTGTTTTGCAAAACATGTAATATCACATTACCTGATTTTGAGGACATAGATGCACATCAGGATCATGAGCTCTACGTGGATGTGGATCTGAAGCACCTACATGAAATGGCAGATATGTACCTTTCTGCCGGAGACTGAAATTCCATCTATTATCCGGTATAATCTTCACTAGTTATTTAACATAATATGAATATAAAAAAATTTTTTTAAATAAAAATTAATTTTTAAATAATTTTTATTATATTTTGTCTAGCATTAAGTAATATTTATATAGAAAAATTCTCATCACAATTTATATGGCTGAAAAATTTTCGTCTGGATACAAAAAAGATCTGAGCCTTTTTAACCTCATAATGTTGAATGCCATGGGAATGATCGGATCTGGATGGCTGTTAGCGTCTATGAAATCTGCAACCTATGCAGGCCCTATAGGTGCTATCTTGTCTTGGATCATTGCAAGCGTCATAGTAATTTTGATGGCATTGACATTTATGGAGGTTTCAACCGCTTTCCCACTTGCTGGAGGTTCTACCCCGATAGCTGAGCTATCGCACGGGAAGATGGCTGGATTTTTGGCAGGATGGGGCGCTTGGCTCTCTGATGTTATGACCCCGCCAATTGAAGCAATAGCAATGGTAACATATCTGTCTTTTTTTATAAAAGGATTGGTTAATGCTGCTGGAACACTTGAACCCCTTGGATATCTTGTAGCTTTGATAACACTAGTAGTCATCCTTGTTATAAACTTGCAGGCTGTAAAAATATTCGGAAATATAACCAGCGCAATAATGGTATGGAAATGGGCCATACCTGCACTTACGGCGATAACATTAATAACACTGGTACTTCACCCATCCAATTTTACAGCTTACGGAAGCTTTTATAATGGTTACACCGGCATATTTTCTGCACTGGTACTCGGTGGAATAGTGTTTTCATTTGAAGGATACAGAGCAGCAATCAATATGGCAGCTGAGGCAAAGCATAAGGACTATATATGGAAATCTGTGATTTATGCAATTTTATTGGTGACGGTCCTTTATATTGCTCTTCAAATAGCATTTATTGGCGCTCTCAACTGGTCATACATTGGTATATCCCCCGGTAATTGGGGTGGGTTGCTAACCGCACCTAATATCTCAAATGCTCCATTCGCAAAAGAGGCGGCTGCGGTCGGCTTTGGATGGCTGGTAGTCATATTGATGATCGATGCAGTAGTATCTCCTACAGGGGCCGGTATCAGCTATGCAGCATATCCAGCACGCATATTCCAATCAATGGCTGAATATGGCTATGCTCCAAAGTTCTTTGCAGAGTTACACAAAACCAAGAAAATACCAGCAAGGGCCATGATTCTTGGATTTTTTGTGGGACTTGCATTTTTGTATGAGTTTCCTTCATGGAGTTTGCTCGTTGGTATTTTGACATCGACGCTCGTAATCGCCTATGTTATGGGGCCTGCATCTGTAAACGTGCTCAGGAAAACAGCACCCCGTGTTGAGCGTTTATTTATGCTTAAAGGTGCCAAGATCATTGCACCTATTGCGTTTATACTAACGTTTTTCATAGTGTACTGGTCCACATGGCCTTTGACCGGGCAAGTGGTCGGGGTGGTGCTTGCAGGACTGATAATCTTTGCATACTACTACCATAAAAACAAGTTCCCAATAGATGATATAAAATCTGGAATTTGGTTGGTGTTACTGCTAATAATCGTTGCTGTGTTATCTTACATAGGCCCTACCAATTATGGAGGAATAAATATCATACCTTTCCCATACGACTTCATCTTTGTTGGAATTGTGGGGCTTGTATTCTATTACTGGGCCCAGGTCAGCGGTCGTAAAACCAAGTCTCTGGAAGAGTACCTCAAACAAACGAACCAGGAATAATACTTTTTTTCTTTTTTATTATATTTTTTTGCCTGTCAATATTATCACATGAGATCCAGATATCTCATTTTTCTTCAGTATCTTAATCAATGCTGCCAATGCGGCAGTGCTGGCAGGCAATGCGTCTAAATTCTCATAATCTTTTATTATTTTGCTGTAATGCACCATCTCTTGGTCTGATACATATTCTGCAAATCCGTTTGAGTTTATGAGGGCTTTTAATGCCAGATCTCCATCATAGGAATGATAATTTACGAGAGGCTCGTTTATTTCGGTCTCTATAATTTTTCTAGGGTCTATGTCTGTGATCTCATCCTGATGATTGTTGAAACTCTCTATTATCGGGTTACCGCCATCTGTGCTAGCGGCAATCATTCTCGGGATGTTGCTGATCTTCCCAGCATTATATAAATTTACAAAGCCCAGATATATGCCAGAGATCGTAGTTCCATTTCCTACAGGAACGGATACAGTACTGGGCGCAGATTTCAGGTCTTCAAAAATCTCTATTGCTATTTTCTCATAGCCATCGCTGTTAAGATCCGGATGTTCGCCCGCATTGGCATCGAACCAAACTCTATCTTTAGCGTTTTTCTTGCTTTCAGCTACTGCATCTTCATATTTACCATCTACCAGCACTACCTTTGCATTGTACTTTTTTTCCATCTCCTGAATTCTCAAAGTATGGTACTGTCTCGGTATATATATTACTGCCTTTAAGTTCCTTAAATGTGCAAAATAGGCGATAGAGCTTCCATAATTCCCACAGGTTGCAACGGTGATAGTATCATATCCCTCCTTTATTGCTCTATCCACATGCAAAATTGAGATTCTGTCTTTCTGCGTTCCTGTTGGATTAGTGCCTTCAAATTTCAAATAAATGTTATTGATCTTTAACAGTTTTTCTAGATTCATCGCTCTATGTAATTTTGTTTTATTAATCATAATTTTTATCGAACCTATGTATTTGTATTAATTTAATAAATTTTTGTATTTTCTTCTAGCAGACGCAACCATTTGTATGTATGGAAATAATGTATTTTACAATGGTTTTTAGCTTTAGAGTTATCAATTTTAGAAGGATCTATCAGAGAAAAAAGCTTGAAGAATAGCTCACATTACTTGCAGGACTCAGAAGGTAGTGGATCTATTTTCTGAGAAGGTCATAAATGAAGAGGAGTGTTCCAACAACTATCGAAATTAAAAAGTTCGAGTGGTAGCCACGATAAATAAGGGGTAATACACTCAAGGCCAAGATAAATATCCCTAATAGCATGGATCTGATTTTTATGTTTTAACCTTTTTCTTTCATATAAGCACACATATTAAGACATTTGCATTTAATGGAACTTTGAGTGTGACAGATTAATAAAATTTACTACTTTGGGGATGAGAGTTACAAGGGCAGGAATAGTTTGAGCAAATATTTTGATATTACAAAAAGCTCTGCAATCTGATATATTGTATCTTACCGTGGTTATTCTAGGTTATGATTTCTATTAACCATATTAACATCCACCTTTGGAAGTTATCCTCCTGTGAATTCAGAAATGCTTAAACGTGGTGGGTAAAACCCTATCCCTTCTATCTCGTTTGCAAAAATAACAGAAGTATCAAAAAGGTAAGAATCATAGATGAAAAAATAGTAGTAACTATATTCCAAAAATCGGATTTAAGGGTGTAATAGAAAAAGATTATACAAGTAAAAGATACCTCCAAAAATTTTAAATAAAGAAATGATATTAAAAATAATATAAAGGGTTAAAAAAATGTTTGAAACTAAATCTGTAAGCGTGATAATAGGATTTATAGAGCGTGTTAGCACATTTACTACTCCTACGGATCTGGCCAAATTAGATGATGATCTAGGCATGGAAAAAACCAAATTTTTCAATATTGTAGATGATGCTGAGAGATTGGGACTGGTCCAGATAGTAGATGGTAACATATCTTTGACAGATTTGGGCCAAAAGTTCTCAAATGCAAGCATACCCGAGAGAAAAGTAATATTGAAAGAGCGAATAAAGTATATAGAGCCTTTTCAAACTGCGATTTTAATATTGAGCATGGATAAAGACAAAAAAATGGACAAAAACCAGTTTTTAGAGGTTATGAAAGAAAGGTTCTATATAGAAAATCCAGAAGAGATGTTTGATCTGCTGATCAACTGGGGAAGATACACACAGTTAATGGGGTACAATATAGACAGCAATGAAGTGTATTTATTATAAATGTCTAAATTAACATTGAGGAAAATAGATGAATAAAGGGATAAGATGCAAGCTAAGCTTTTACTATGAATTGTTGGATCAGGAATTGGTACTTGCAGCAACAAGCATTGATAACTATGATTTCGTGAATGCCAGGGTCGAAAAAAATAAACTGGTTTGTGAGATTTCAGCTGGTACAGTCAATTCACTGCTTAACACTCTAAACGATCTTCTGTCCGCAATAAAGCTAGCGGAGACAATCTACATGTTATGATAATAAAATTCTCTCATATTTGCTTTGAAAATCAATCATAGTTTTTACGCGTTTTTTCATCGCACATTACATTTTTTAGGCGCCTACTCAGGTCCGGATCATCCCATGTCCCCAACGCCTTCTGTGTTAAATAATATTTTTGAGGGATTGGATGTGTTCCTATGATTACCTTTAAGCCATACTTTTCCTCTATGAATCTCTTGAAATAATCTGTCCATTGGCATGGAGGATATCCAACAACTAGGCCAGTTGCCAGATGTATGATCTCAGCACCATTCTTTTTCAGCTCTTCTGGTGCATATTCAATATTGCCACCAGGGCAACCCCCGCAAGTGGTGTATCCGACCACTTCCACCTCTTCATTCTTGTAATCGCTAAATGCACCTACTCGCTCTCTTAATGCTCTAAAGCACTTTCCGCCCGCACAAGTTCTGTATCGATCACAAATAATAATCCCAATTTTTACCATAATTCTTAGAATGGTAATGTAATTTTTGCTATATTATATTTTGTATTGAATGTAACTGGTCACGATTATGAAGTGGCGATCTAAAAGAAAGTACCTTTAATACAATATATTTTTAATCCTTAACTCTGGATTTTTTGCGTAATATATTCCTTTTCTTTTTTTCTTGTTTTTTGTTAGCTACCGTAACTCCGCATTTTAACTGGTTTGGACCATTTTAGATTTAGACACTATAAGAAGAGAATATATATATCTTAATAGATATAAGTACTTGAGATCATTAACCCATATCATCTATTACTTTTTTATTCGTAAACTCTTTTATTTACTACTTCTTATTATGCTTTTTACTTTCTTGTTAAAGTGATTTCATTCTTCTCTTTAATTCTTGATATCCTATGTGTTTGATGTAGCTATTTTAACAGAAAATATTATATATTGTTATACCATATACTTTAACCCATATGAGAAATATTCCTCTAAAAATCCTTAGAACTCTTGATGAAATCAGAAAAAAAGAAAATAAATATGTAGAAATTAAAATAATTGATAACAGGTTTTTTGTCTATAAATCTACTTCTGAATGGGACAAAGCCAGCAAAAAAGTGAGAAAAAATTCTGAATATATGGGTGTTATTACTCCTGATGGATTGTATGTTCCAAAAAATACCAACAATTATCAAGAATCTAAAAGTGAGGTCTTGGAATATGGAAACTGTGTATTGGCTTATGAAATGTTAAAGGATATTGAGCAAATCTTGAAAGATGAATTTCCATATTATAGGGAATTGATAGCTTTAGCGATCATAAAGGCCATAGGTGATCCAAAACCGATAAGATTGATGGAATCAAGATATGAGAAGCTATACATCTCAAAGGAAAAAATAAATTTGTCGCCAAAACATGTTTCTATGATTTTAGAAGATGTAGGGAAACAGGTAGAGTCGTGGTACCGCGTATTTTCAAAGCTATCATCAAATGATGGAATATTGCTATATGATATGACCACACTATTTTCATATTCAAAGCAGATCAAACTGGCAGAGAAAGGGTATAATGCAGAGCATATGTACACAGATCAGATAAATGTAGTTCTGGCATTTTCGACAGTTACAGGATTGCCAGTAGGCATTGAAGTATTTTATGGATCTATCAAGGACATTAATACTATTCGAGATTTTTTGAACAGGTTCAAGGACATAGAGATTACTATAGTACTTTTGATGGATCGAGGATTTTATTCATCAAGGCTATTAAAAGAATTAAAAAAGTTGCATATCCATTATATTATACCATTTCGGAAGAATTCAACGCTATATATAAAAAAGATCAAGTTTAATGGACTGTTCAAATATAGAAAAAGAATGATAAGATCTTCAAAAATAAGAAAGAATAGTGACAATATTTACTATTTTTATGATCCATTACTAAGGGGAGAAGAGGAGTCATCATTGCTCAGGAAGGTAGAAGAAAAAGAGATTACGATGGATAAATATGAGCAAATGAACAAGGTATGTGGAATAATAGGGATAATAACAGATCTGGAACTGGCAGAGAAGGAATTATTTGATGCATATAAAGGGAGGGAAGATATAGAACAAGCATTTGATGCAATGAAAAATTATTTAGATTCAGATAAAACATATCTACAGACCCCAGAATCGATAAGAGGCTTTTTCTTTGTAACATTTCTATCATTAATAATCTATTTCAAGACCCTGAAAAGATTAAAGGAGAGAAAAGTATCAGATAAGATCTCTGTGGAAGAGGTATATTATGAACTTTCAAAGGTAGAAAAAATAATAGAGAGAACTGGGCGAGAATATTTTGCAACCATACCAAAGAGAGCAAAAAAGATGATTTTAAATTTTTCAGATATGATACCTATGGGTTAAAATAGCGGAGTTACGGTTAGCTATTTATTTTACTTACTTTGTTACCAGTTCTGGTTATAAAAAACTTAATATACATATTACGTATACATACGTAATATGACTGAACTACCTGAGTGGGTTAAAAAATTTAAATCTAAGGGGATAGAGATCAGAAAGTTTGGAAATAGGTATTATGCTTATAGTGTCTCTAGTAAATACGACAAGAATAAGAAAAGAGCTAGGAAAATAACCGGAAAGTATCTTGGCATTGTTACAGAATCTGGAATATTCAAGAAGAGCACAATTCCAATTGTTCATTCAGATTATGAATATGGTGCAGTATCACTATTGTACGGCATAGCAGAAAAAACATTGAACCCGATCATAAAAAAACAATATCCCCTTCTTTTTGAACTTGAGTTTCGCAAGCTATTTTTAACCAGGCATAGTATTTTAGGCTTTTCTCT
>JBMFWH010000002.1:0-65579 GCA_049965455.1 Thermoplasmata archaeon
TTGAGGGAAGTCCGTGTATCTCCTCCCTAAAGGTCGGAGTTTTACAGCTTCCCTCAAACTCCTAACTTTTCTATAAATTAATGTTATATTAGCCCATTACTATCCTAAAAATATTTGAAAAATTTAATATTTTTTCAAATCTTCCCTGATCCTTAGATATTCATCTCTATTAATTTCTCCTCTCGCATATCTCTCTTCCAGAATTCTCAGGTTTTCATTATGATTGTAAGAGCCAAAAGAATCTCTAAAGAAAATCCAAATAAAGATGCCAATAAACAAAAAAAAGATTATCACACCCAAGATCATTATAAAAATGCCATCACCGAACATCATGCCCATTCCATAATATCCATTATATTCATATCCGCCATAGAACAGCACTGATAAGAGCCAGAATAGCAATAAAATTGCCACTATTGAAAAGATACCTATTATTATTGCCTTAAATGATTTCCCAATATTATCCATAATTAATATCACCTTAATACAGATATGCAATCAACATTCAACTACTTTATTATTTACAAACGTAAAAGAAATTATGTAACAATTCCAATAGGGAGAATATATAAAAAAATAAAGTAAACGTGTTTCATATAGTCATATATTGCAATAACCATATATACCTATAACATATTATATTATTATCAATGAAAGCATAGAACATCATAACGAATACACGGGTAAGAGGATAAAAAGGGGCATTTTCAGATCCGCAAACGGAACACTGATACATGCAGATCTGCATGCACATCCTACAACATGATAAAAAAGGCAATCCCTGAAGCATTCGCAGACGGGATAGAGGGTATAGGGTTATACCCAAGAAGTTTAAGCATCAGACAGATGATAACTTCCAAAGGTGGATTTTAACATGGTTAACGGAAATCGTAACCTGAAACTAGGAGATTTAGAGAGATAAAACAATATTAATATGTATCAACGAAGAGTTGACAAGTCCCAAAATTCAGAAATTTTAAAATATTGAAAACTTATATATATTCCTAAATGAGTAAAATATTGGTATTGGCTCTTCTTGCAATATTCATTGCTGCAGGTTTTAGCACAGTATTTTTTAATTTCAATTTTATTAGTGATTCGAAAAATTTAAAACATAAAGAATTAGACATTAGCAATTTTTCAGTTTATTATGGCAGTATTGTAAATCAGAGCCTGATTAATGAACTGAACCAATATGATTTGGTGATAATTCAGCATTGGGCATTTTCTGAACAGAACCTATCTGAAATAAAGGGCATCAAAATAGCATATATGGATCTTGGTGAATATGATAATTCCACGTATCCAAATTGCACCGTTAACCTTACAGGCATAGTAATTGGCTATGATACTCAGTGGAATCAGCCAATAGTTAATGTTTCATCGCCTGAATGGCTCAATTATACTATCTGCAGGGTAAAATATGATATGAGTCTGGGATTCAATGGTGTGATGTTCGATGATCTGGATATTGTTGAACAATATCCATGGGAAGCATCAGGAATGGTTAAGATAATAGCCACAATACATAGTGATTTTCCAGGTCTTGTCATTGGTATAAACAGAGGATTTGAATTAATAGATAATTTGTCAGCTTATGTAAATTTCGTAGTCTATGAAGATTTTGGAACATATTATAATTTTACAACGAGCTCATATCAATTTTTAAATGGAACAGAGCTATTAGAGCTGCAAAATATCACAGAGTATATAAAATCATTGGGATTGCCGGTACTCGGATTGGGATATGCTCCGCAAAACTGTGATTATTATGCAAATTTTGACAGCCGGCTTGGCAAGGAACTGGGCGTTCCCGTATACACCGGAAACTGGAACCTAAGTGAGCTATATATGCCATGTTCACATACTTATTATATTTTCCAAGAAGTGACTCCTCCCACAGCTATCGCAGGAGGCTTCCCGTTTCAGCGACCTGTTTTGCCCTTTTGGGTATTGATCTGATCTCCACGGGCGTGTCAATTCGAGAGTGCCCATCCCTACCTTTATCTGGTCTTCAATTTGTAAATGGCAATCCAAATTTCCCCAGTTTGGAAAGTCATACATAACCGTTATCCATTATTTTGAATCCGGATTGTGTCTATCTGATTGAATTGTATCTGTCTCTGGATTTGTATCTGGAAAATCCTGCTCTTATGTTTTTTCCGTTCCTCTTTTCATTTATCCTTCTGTAAAAGTTATCAAATGCCCTGTCCAGTCTTCTGGCAACATCCTGTATTACAAGTGAATGAATATTCTTGTATTCCGGAAAGATCACTTTTATTTCAGGTATTTCATTCTGCTGTGTATTGGAATTGACCTTCTTTCCAGATCTGTATGTGTATATCCTTTGCTCTAACATTGCATTGTACATTTCAAGGCACAGATCAAGAGTTGTGCTCAGTGATGTGATCTGTGAATCTGAGGGGTATATCCTGAACTTATAGGTTCTCATTGCCTTTTACCTCCTGTGAATCTACATAATTCTTCAAAACAGCAAGGGTAACCTGCCCTGAAGTTGCAAGAAAGTATGATGGCGACCAGAACTTTCCCTCCCACAGATCTTTCTTCACTTCAGGAAATTTGCGTTGTATCTCCCTTGATGTTATGGTCTTGATTGCATTGACAAACTGTGGTATTTTGAGTAATGGTGTGGATTTGAAAAGCATGTGAAAATGATCCGTATCACATTCTATATCCAATACCTCAACATTGAATGTTTCAGCTATTTCTCTTATCTTGGTCTTGAGAAGGTCCACAACTGCATCATTGGTGAATACTTTCTTCCTGTATTTTACGACCTGGATAAAATGATAATATAATGAATATACGGAATGTGCTCCTTTATCCAGTTCGTAAGGCATAGTTACGACAACGATTCATACACTATAAACAATTCGCTCGCTTTCAGCCCGCATATGTTAAATATCAAAAAAAGCTTTTTCATAGAAGTTTTAATCATATTTAAAGAAAAGATTAATAATGTTATTATAAATTATCTATTATGCGAGCTTTAATAATTGGAAGATTCCAACCGTTCCACATGGGGCATTTACAGATGGTAAAAGATGTAGCTAAAAATCATGAGTCTATTATAATAGGGATAGGTAGTGCGCAGGAATCTCATACATTGGAGAATCCATTTACTGCTGGGGAAAGACATCTTATGATCTCGAGAACCCTCGAAACATATGGCATGACTAATTATTTCTTAGTACCTATTGAAGATATACATCGAAATGCAGTCTGGGTTTCGCATGTAGAATCAATATCTCCACCATTTCAGATTGTATACTCGGCAAATCCACTTAATAGGAGACTGTTTCTAGAGAAAGGGTACATTGTTAGGACACCATTTTTATATGATCGCAAAAAATTCTCCGGAACTGAAATAAGAAAAAGAATAATAAAAAATGAGGGATGGGAAATGCTTGTTCCGAAAGAAGTAATGGATGTGATAAAAGAGATAGATGGCATAAATAGATTAAAAAGCTTAGCTGAACCAGATGAGGAATGATGTTTTAACCTCATCTTTCATCCTTAAAAACGGATTTTCCCTCCGCAAATGTTAAATTTTTCAAATCATTTACAATACAAGATATAATTCAAAACGTAGTGTTTTAAGTGGAAATTTTAAATGGATATCACTAATTGTCTATATCTTGTTTATGCAACTGTTCAATAAAAGTATATTTAGTAGGTTGTACATTATAAAAACTACAAGAAAGGTGATATAAGATGGATGTAGAGTTGCATAGAGGTTTGAAAGGAGTATACATAACCAATACCGAGTTATGCTATATAGACGGACAGAACGGAAAGCTGTATTATAGGGGGTATCCAATAGAGGACCTGGCTACGAAATCGAATTTTGAAGAGACTTCGTATCTTCTTCTGAACGGAAAATTGCCGACCAAAAAAGAACTTGATGATTTTAAAAAATCATTGGTAAAAAATAGAGAAATACCGGAAGAAGTTACGGACACAATAAAAAAAATTGGAAAAATTGCACACCCGATGGATACTTTGAGAAGTGCAGTATCTATGCTTTCAGCATATGACAAAAACATAACCAATACCAAGCCTGAAGAAAATTATAGAAGAGCTATAGAGCTAACTGCAAAGATTGCGTCAATTGTAGCAATGACAAAGAGAGTTAGAGAAAACAAGAAGATAATTGAACCGGATGCGAGTCTGGATCATGCTGCAAACTTTATGCACATGATGGGGCTTAACACAGATCCATTATCTGTGAAAACAATGGATGTAGCTTTGATTTTACATCTTGAACACGGAATGAATGCGTCTACGTTTTCCTGCGTAGTCACTGCATCAACATTGGCAGATTTGTATGCATCTATTACCTCAGGTATTGCTACTTTAAAAGGTCCTTTACACGGTGGCGCTAATGAAAAAGCACTTGCGATGTACAGGGCTATTGGAAAGCCAGAAAATGTTGAAACATATATCCGTGAATCTTTCGATAGAAAAGATAGAATAATGGGCTTTGGCCACAGAGTTTACAAGAACTACGACCCGAGAGCAAAAATCTTGAGAAAGTACATGGAGGATATCGGGAATAGAAACGGGGACAAGGAAAACCTCTTGAAAATCGCATTAAAAGTAGAAGACATGATGATAAAAGAACTGGGTACCACAAAAGGTATCTGGCCAAATGTAGATTCTTTTTCAGGGGTTGTATACAACGATCTTGGAATTCCTATAGACATGTTCACTCCGATCTTTGCGGTTGGAAGAATTGTTGGATGGAGCGCACATGTAATGGAATATCTTAAAGAGAACGAACTGTTGAGGCCTCTTGACAATTATATCGGCAAGCTAGACCTAAAGTATGTACCGATAGAGAATCGATAAAAAATTCTATTTTTTTCTTTTTTTTGAACCGATTAATCTAATTTTTGGAAGTCTTACTTTATTATTATCATATATCACTCTTCTATTATGGCACTCATATGATGTCAGAAATCGATAGCAATTCATAATATTCTATATCTCTTACAGGGTTTAATCCAATATTTTTTGTAATCCTCGGCAATTATGGGAAATATTTAAACCATGAAAAATAAAAAAGCAGCCCAAGTTTTTTTAAGGTTTGTACGTGGTGAGAATAAAAAAACATAAAGGCAAATATTTACTTAAATGAAAAGCTGGATGAATCGTGTCAACTCTTCGTTGATAATTGCTTATTATTTCATTTTGTTGAAGGCATAGCTTTTATCTGAATAATTTAATTTGAATATTTTTTGAAATATGTGTGGTATGATAACTGATGCTATTTTTAATATTTTCAACGAAAAATTGACAGCATCGCTGGATGACATCGCCTATAAAGCTAATAAAAGGATCAACATTACTGGTTTGGACCATTTTAGATCTGTAGAGATCTGTTTGTAACTTTGACCTTTTTTCTTGGCTCTGACAATGTACCTGATTTTTCGTTCTGTGAGTTTCAGAGAGCTCATAAAAGAGCAATCTCTTTTTATAGTCAAAGGTTTCGGGACTATACACACATCCAACCTTTACAAAAAAATTAAATAATTTAACAATTATAATGATTTCAGAGAGTGGATCTAATGAGTGATAAAATTTTAAGAGAGCAAGAGAGATTCAAGACACCAAGTAGAAGTGGATCTTCAACATCTTCAGATAGCGACTTTATTGAAAATAAGAGAGAGGTCGCTATAATCGCAGCAGGGATGACCCAGTTTGGGAAAGCAAGAAGAGACTCTACCCAAGAAGAATTAGTAATGGAAGCAGCAAGAATGGCTCTTTTCGAAAACGACCTAAATATTGATGCCCTAGATGTAAAGAATATGATAGATGGTACAGTAGTGAGCTATTTTTCAGACCATTTTGAAAAGCAGTTGCTATTTGGAGCTATAATCCGTGATTATTTAGGATTAAACCCATTGCAGAGTGTAAGAGCAGAGGGTGGTGGCGCTACGGGAGGATTAGGAGTTAAGACTGGCTTTGAGATGGTAAAATCTGGTGATGCGGATCTCGTACTAGTAGCAGGATTTGAAAAAATGTCGGAAGTCTCGACCAGCAAAGGAAATGAGTTTATAGCTTTAGCTTCGGACACGGATTTTGATTATCAGGTTGGTGGTTTTTACACAGCCTATTACGCTGCAATGGCGAATAGGTATATGTACGAGTTCGGAATAACCGAAAAGCAACTTGCTAAAGTAGCAGTAAAAAATAGAAATAATGCTCAATACAACTTTTTTGCGCAGACTAATGCAAAAAACCCGTTTTCAACAAAGAGCACATCAGGTTTTATAACTATAAATGATGTTTACAAATCAGATGTTATTGCCACACCGTTAAAGAGGCTTGATTGTTGCTTGATGAGTGATGGTGCTGCGGTAGTTTTATTAGCGGAAAAAAACCTTGCAAAAAAATTGACCAAGCATCCTGTATCAATCAGCGGTGTCGGTGGTGGCACAGATACCATGAGACCCGGAGACAGACCAACTATTAAGGGGGGACTTATTAAAGAAAATTTATTATTGCCGCATGAAAAAGCAGAATGGTATGAAAACATGGTTTATCCCGGATTGCATTCTTTTAGGGCTGGCAGAAAAGCGGCTAAGATGGCATATACTATGGCAGGAATAAAAGACCCGTTGAAAGAGATTGATGTTGTAGAACTTCACGATGCCTTTACATCTTCAGAGCTCCAGACTTATGAAGACCTAGGCTTGGCAAGATATGGAGAGGGTGGTAAATTTATAGACACTGGTAAGTTTGACGATAAAAAAGGTGTATTTGAAGACATAAACCCGAAATTGGGGGACAGGATACATGTAAATCCCTCTGGTGGGTTAATAGGCTGCATGCACGCCGTTGGAGCCACCGGCATAATGCAAATCGGCAGCGTTTTTTGGCAGATACAGAACAGCATAGAAAAGTTCTATGGTAGTGATAAACTGCAGGTTAAAAATGCGAAAAGAGGTTTAGCGCACAGCCATGCTGGGACTGGGTCAGACGTGACTGTATTTGTCTTAGATAAAGGATGGTGAAATAGTATGGTAATAAGCGAGCAATATAGATCTAAAAATAAGGATGCGTTAGTGTTGGAACAGCCGTATAATATACTTTATAAACACAGCTTTGGAGAGGTTTCCACATATTTTAAAGGTTTGCATGAACATAAACTTATGGGCACCATATGCAGAAATAAAGAGCATCATAAAAACAAGCAAGATATTCTGTTTCTACCACCTAGAGCAGATTGCCCAGAATGTATGAGAGAATTGGATGAATGGGTAGAGGTACAGGATATGGATATAAGAATATACACCTTCACAAACATGTATTTTGCAGGAGAAAGTTTCTTAGATAAACTTCCCTTAACACTGATCAATATTGACGTACAAGGATTTGATAATTCTTATTCCAAGCTTATAAGCATTCTCGTAACCGATGAAAAGGGAGAGATAAATATAGACAAGAAAGATGTAAGGATAGGTATGAAAATTAAGCCTAAGTTTAAGGATGTACCACTGGAAAAAGTGGATGCTTCTACTCTATATTTCGTACCGTTAGAAAAATGATTTTAGGTATCGGGGTTTAAAAACATTTTTTTATTTTTTATATTGATTTTTTTAATAAAGAGTAAGGGAATTGTTCTTTGGATCATCAAAATTTACATTATTAACGCCAAAGAAGTAAATTCATGATAGGGAAGATATCTTATTTCATGAATATTATAAAAAAGCAACAATTATCTTTATATTTTTACTTTATACTATGATATATGTGTGTTATTTGTTATCAAATATCAGATTAAATATATATAGTATAAATGCATCTAAGATATAGGAATTGTACAGAAAACAAGGAGGAACGGACTATGAAGTGGATTTACTACGATAGAAATAAAAAAATGATAACTCTGGTAATAATAGTAATGTTGATGAGCCCAATACTTGTCTTTTGTTTAACAGACGATTATGCTCAGAACCAGAACAGCACACATAATGTGAAGACACCAATATCAGGATCTTTACCGATATATATGTCCCCATTGGATCAAAATATTTTTGGCTTAATACATTCAAACATTGCCAATGTAATGATGACCAATTCATTTATTGCTCCAAATGTTACTGTAATTTTGTTGGGGAATAATTATCTGGCTGAAACCAGTTCTACCGGGCTATTAAACATGTTTTCTACGAAAATGCATAATGGATATGGATTTTCTGTAATAATATATGGATCATACAGCCAGAGGCATAGGTTTTTTGATGCGTGGTTTGAAGCCTTACAACTTAATAAATTAAGAATGCCAGTCGTTTTTGCGTCTACTGTTAACGGGGATAAAAGCAATTTACAATTAGATTCTTTCATTTACAGTGCACCGGCTGTGGCTATTTCTTTAGCCCCCTATGGTATGTATGTAATCACTAATGGTACAAATATATATAGTGGCATTATCACTGCTGTCAACAAATTCTCAAATGAGGCAACTGTTAATGGTGCTTTAGTTTCTGATTATACTAATCAAAAACAATATTCATACTCTCCTATGGTGATCACTGAAAACACTTTCACTAATTACCTAGGCTATTTAGGGTGGTATTCAAATAATGCATATTCATATGTATGGCCATTTGGGCCTAATGTAAAAGCTGCCACTCAAGAAACTGCAGTAGATTACTATGAGGCACAAACTACTAACGCAAAAGGTACATGGTACTTTTTCTTAGCATATACTCGCAATACAGTCTTTATGTATTCATATTCTAGGTATTCTTTTACATTAAGTAACATGGAGTCTATTACTAACTGGAACCCAACAAACTTTGCAGGACAAGTGCTTTATGATTGGGGCCCTACCAATAGTGGCTCAACTTCAGATATGACCTATTCTCTTTCTGCAGGTGTTAGCGGCGTTGGCGTTTCTGTAAGTTATAGTGAGCAAAATGGGATACCAATAAACTGGCAGGACAAGACAAATCCGAGTTCTGGCTATGTAAATACTGATGAGCAGTTAGGCAGTATCAAAGACCCTGCAAAAGATTATATAACTTACGAAGTAAATCCATCATCTATTGGATTATTAGATCCAACTAAATCAGGAGGTTCTCCACCATTAATAGGCACACAAATATTCGGGGTAAATGGAGGTAATGAAAACGTTTTTATTTCTGGATGGTCATCGCAAATATCATGGAATTTTGCATTATGGCCTACTTCTGTAGATCTTAATGGTGGGGCATGGAATAGTAGCTAAAACTCAAAACATAATAGCGAAGACAAAAAGCAAACAATGACCCAATTTTTATATTTTTTTATTAAATGTATTGCCACATACATGTTGAAATTTGTATTCTATCCCGTTCCATTATATGGCCTTAATTTTACAAGATCTTGGATCGTTCGTATAAATCAGGCCTGCTAAAGCTTCGCTATATTCATCCTTGCATTGATATCTTAGTAACGCGTGATCACTATGGATAATTAGTTCTGAAACTGCAGATATATTAAGTATATATAATACACCTTTTCTGCTCTTCTTTGTTTCTTCTCTTTTCGCTAAACTCTATTTTAAACTTTTAGATAAGCGCCGGAGGGGAGATTTGAACTCCCGCTCCCCTTAACGGAGAACAGGCTCTCCAGGCCTGCGCCTTTGCCGCTCGGCTACTCCGGCAATAAATATATCAGCGTATGTTAGGAAAATTTTTATCCCATACCTTGCGAATGGGAACTCCCAGCTCCTAAGTGTTAAAAGCTTATTCTGAAGAAGATCAAGTATGGATCTCAATTTCAGATGATATAAATAAATGCATTATATGAACTTTACGGGGGGTTAGAAAAAGCACACGCATTCTAAAACACAGATCCCCTTAAACATAAGATTTAAATAATATATAGATATATAAGTTATCTATTACTGAAATAGATATTAATGCTAAAAAAATACGATTAAGTTTGATATATACATCGTTAGGGCACTTTTTAAATGATGGTGCTTACTTTTTGTTTCCAATAGTAGTAACATTTTTTTCCGTTCAAAAAGGTTTCTCACCACTGATGATTACTGCCATGTTTGCAGCTTTTTATGCAGCATCAATGATATTTACAACCTTGGAAATGGTGCATCAGTAATTGTTCCTTTGATAGGCATAGACATATATGGTTTTAGTAGTGGAGGTGGAGGATGTGTATTAAACAATACTTATATTACACTAGCAAACAGAGAACAGGTACCTGTACAAGACCTGAAGGTTGGCGATGAACTCTTATCTTACAACTATAATATAGGGCAATATGTGACTGCTGAAGTAAGTAATATTTCGGCAAGTAATGTTACAAATATAATAGACATAAATAATGGCTCTTTGTATATGTCTGGACTTGGAGATCAGCCTATGCTCGTGAAAATGCAAGATGGTGTGATCGAAACTACTACCTTGGGGCAATTAAATTACGGTATGCAGGTATATGTACCTTTGTTGCTTAAATGGATACCCATCACAAGCATAAAGTTGTTAACAGGATCGTTTACAGTATATGACATAAAAACCATAGGCAACGTTGATTATATTGCGAATGGAGTACTGATAATACCAAAATAACTTTCAGGTTATTACAAAAAATATAATCTCTATCTTTTAAATACAGTGAAAATTACGCATAATACTCGCTTTTATGAAAACTTAACTTCAGAATCGTGACCTATTACCAAAAATAGTAACTGGTCACGATTATGAAGTGACGATATAACAGAAAGTGCCTTTAATACAATATATTTTTAATTTATTATTATTACAAAATAAAATATATTATCTATCCTTTAAATACGGTAAAAATTACGCATAATACTCGTTTTTATGAAAACTTAACTTCAGAATCGTGACCTATTACCAAAAATAGAAATATTTATCTATATGTTAGATATTAATAAATATTTATGGTACATGTTATAGTTGTCCACAGTTGGGAAGATTCCCAAAAGGATAAAGTAATGGATTTCGCAAAGCAAGTAACTGATATGGCTAAGAATAAAAAACTACCGAAAGAGTTGAAGTTGCTGAGCATCGATCTGGCAGAAAACAAAAATATGGCTGTTTGCAATTGGGATGTAGATTCAGTAGACCATCTTATGCAGGTAGCCGGGCAGTTAAAACCAACCTGGAAAATAGATGCTTTTACAGCAAAGAGTGTTTACAAAAAAGGTCTTTTATAAATTCTTTATCTCTTTTTTATTTTGTGACATTATTACTGTTTTTCAAATGTGAACTTCCCGCTCGAAATGTTAAAATCAATGCATTTAAAGACCATTTTTCCAGTTTCATCGCTTTTTACATTTTCTTATGATGATTTTTTATTTCAATATATTATTAATTCAAGATAAATTTATATATTAGTTTGTAAGTATTAGTCAATACCATGGTTAGAATAGAGCAGAAAATGGAAAATGTACCCAGATGTGTTACTGGTATCGAAGGTCTAGATAATATATTAAATGGGGGAATACCAAGAGGAAATACTGTTCTAGTCACTGGCTCTTGTGGTACTGGGAAAACCACTTTAAGTCTGGAATTTCTAGTTCATGGCTCTGAAAATGAAGAAACATCATTATATTTATCCGTTACAGAAGCTTCTGAAAAGCTTTTTAAGAACATGATCCCGTATACGTTTTTAACAGATAAGATCTTAAAAAGCAAAAAGATGATAGCCATAGATCTCCCTGACATTTATGAAAAATTAGGTTTAAACAAGCTAGAATTCTCTATGGATGAAATTGATATATTAATAAACTCCATCATCTCTCTGGTAAGAGATCTAAATGTAAAGCGGTTGGTTATAGATTCCATTACTTCAATTTGTTACCGGTTAAATACAGAAGAAAAAATCAGGGAATTTATATTAAGGTTAGGCAAAGGATTATCAGAGTTAGGATGCACTACATTGCTCGTATCTGAACTATTGCCTTCTGCAAAAGGGTATTCGCAGTATGGTGTCGAAGAGGCAATCGCAGATGGGATAGTTCTCTTAGGAAACCTAGAAAGAAGAGGAGATCTCTTAAGAACAGTTCAGATTATAAAGATGAGAGGAACCACTCATTCTAGAGCCAAATATGTGTTAGATCTGACCTCGATGGGCATATTATTAGCACCTTTATTAAAAGGAGGAAGTGTGGAAGTGAGGTGACCAATTTATGAGTTTATTACCAGATTTTTCCAAGAAATTATTAGATTTGCAGGAATCTGCATCGGTATCTATACAAATTTCTATAAACACGTATTTCGATGTAATAAAAACTCTTGTAGACGATTTTTCTAACAATAAAGGTACAAACATATTTTATATTTCAGCTACAATACCTTCTAGAAACATATACAGCGTTTTGGAAATGTACGGGACCAATATTGCCAATTTATACTTTGTGGATTGCATCTCGCACATAATGATGAGCACTACAGAATACAGTGATAAGATCTTGTATGTCGAAAGCCCAACAATGCTAGAGACGATAATGATAAAAATTGATTTTTTGCATAGAAAATTCAAAGATAGACCGAGCTTGGTAATAATAGATTCTGTAAACTCTCTAGCCATACACAACGATCTAAAAATCTTATCTGAATTCCTGCATATTTTTGTAACTAATCTAAGGGCTAAAAATTCTTATTTGTTCATACTTTCTATGAAAGAACAGAGCAATGCAGAGATTAACAACACACTGAATTTGGTGAGCGATGAGATAATTAATAGCGAATAACAATCAGGGGGTTCAAAATTATGAAAGTTACTACAACCGGAATAAAATATCTAGATGAATGGTTGATGGACGGCATACCTTTAGGGTACACTACATTGATCACTGGCAACTCCGGTGCAGGAATAGAGTTGTTTGCAAAGCAATTTGCAGGGTCACACGAAGAAGATGAGAATGTAGTATATTTTACCACCTCGGAGCGAGACGAGGATCTTCTCTCTATCTTTAATAACTTTAAATGGAAGTCTGATATAAAGATTGTAAATATCGGATCCCTGTACTACAGGACAGTTTTGGAAAAAGAGTTAGAAATTAGCAAATACAGGGAAGAGGGAATTCCTGCTGGAGAACTATTAACACCTAGCCGTTATATCCCAAGCAAAAAAGTTGATTTCATGACTATGATTACGTATGAGATTTCTAAATTAAAACCACCCTTCAGGTTGATCATTGATTCTTTAGATTTTTTTCTTACCTTAGGAGAGCAATCTCGCATGATCTCCTCATTAAGAACTATTAAATCACATACTCAGCATAATGATGGTACTGCGTTAATAACCATACTCACCAGTCTTGGTTCTCAGTCGGTAGAGATGGCTATCGAAGAGATCGTTGACATCATATTCAGTATGGAAATGATCAGGTCCGGAACTGGAATAGAACGCCTATTTACCATTAAAAAGTTTAGGAACCATCCTGAAAAAACAGGAATTTTTAGATATGAAGTTACAGATTCCGGGATAAACATAAAACCATTTAAATAGCATCTCTCTTTTATCATATCAAGAGAGCGTGAGACTATTAAAGAAAAAGATTGGATAAGACTAGAAAACGCATTTACGTCTATATTTAGTGAGTATGATAGAATGAACCATTTTATGTCTTTAGGCAATGACATAGCACTTAGGCTAGAGGCTATTAAGAATATTCCCGAAAACTCTCTGGTACTGGATGCAGGTTGTGGGCCCGGCATAATGTCCAAAATCGCATTGCTTGAAATAAATCCAAAGAAGATAGTAATGCTGGACCCAAATAAATTTTTATTGGACAATATTTCCATAGATTCCAGCAAGATTGAAAAAGTGCAGGGGACCTTCGAAAAATTACCATTTGCAGACTCTTATTTTGATGCTGTTATGTGTGGCTTTTCATTTAGAGATGCCATTGATTTTAAGATTGCTTCTTCCGAGCTGGCCAGAGTGCTAAAAAAAGATGGGGTATTAGTTTTAGTGGATCTCGGCAAACCAGATAACATTTTAAGATATTTCTTCTATGTTTATCTGGCAATTATGCCTACCAGTTTAATATTGTTCCTAAACCGAAAAAAACTAAAAGATTATTTAACATTATATAAGACCTTTAGAAATTATATAACATATTCGGAGATTCAGAGTTTATTTAAAAATAATGGCATGAAACTTTTTAAATTCAGGAAGATTTTAATGGGCGGTTTGATCTATATGATCTGGAGAAAGGAGTAGTATTATGTTTAAAGATTTGAGAGAATATATAGAAACGTTAAAAACCAATAACATGCTTACGGAGATTAATACTGAGATAAGTGCAGATCTTCAGATTTCTAAGATCCTGAGGGAGTACCTTCCTCTAAAAAAATCGATTATTTTCAACAATGTACATGGGTACAAAATGAAGGTATTCGGAAATGCATTTGCATCGATGGAGCACATGCACACTGCCCTGAATCTTACAGACTTTTCAGAGCCAGCAAACAGGATATTAGAACTTACAAAACAGTTGCCCGGGGGATATTACGAAGCATTAAAACAGCTATCCAAGCTGAAAGATCTATTTTCAGTAAAGCCCAAATCCGTTAAGAATGGGCCTGTAAAAGAGGAAGTTTCAGATAAACTTGATTTTAACTCTCTTCCTGTTCTGAGAACCTGGCCTGGAGATGCAGAGAGATTCATTACGTTCCCTTTGGTGGTAACAAAATCAAAAGATGGCAGATACAATATGGGAGTTTATAGAATGCAGATCTATGACCCCAAGACTGCAGGTATGCACTGGCAGATACATAAACATGGTGCGGAAAATTTCGAAGAGTCTACAGGAAATATCGATGTAGCAGTGGTGATTGGCGCAGATCCGGCTACGATATATTCAGCAGTAGCCCCTGTTCCAAAGCAGATTGATGATTATTTATTCTCTGGCCTTTTAAGAGGATCGCCTCTGGAGCTTGTAAGTTGTGAATCGATAGATTTAGAAGTTCCTGCAAATGCTGAGATAGTACTGGAAGGGTATGTGAAAAAAGACGAGTTAAGAGAGGAAGGACCGTTCGGGGACCATACAGGATACTATACGCCCCCAGAAAAATATCCGGTATTTCATCTAAAAAACGTAATGATGCGATCTGACCCTATATATCATGCCACTGTTGTTGGCAGGCCCGTGATGGAAGATGCCTATATTGGGAAAACAATAGAACGCATGTTTTTGCCACTGATACAGATGTTTTTACCAGAAGTTATAGACATTAACTTGCCTTTTGAAGGGGTTTTTCATAATATATTATTGGTTTCTATAAAAAAGAGGTTTCCTGGCCAAGCAAGAAAAGTCGTGTTTGGATTATGGGGCCTGGACATGCTAGCTCTAACCAAATATATAATCGTGGTAGATAGCGATATAAACGTTCAGAATCTTGGGGAAGTATTATGGGCTCTGGGCACTAGATCAGATCCAAAAAGAGATAGCATAGTCACAGAAGGACCATTGGATGTATTAGATCATGCTTCTTACAGAGAAGGATTTGGTGGTAAGATGGGAATAGACGCCACTAAAAAACTGAAAAATGAGGGATATGACCGGGACTGGGCTGATACAATAGAAGAATCAAGAGAGATAGAAAAATGGTTTGAGCAAAGGAAGAAAGATTATGGGCTCTAACTTTGACCCTGGTGCTGCTAAAAGTACTAGTAAAAAGATCGTTTTATTTTTCAGATTTATAAGGGTTGAACACACATTATTTTCATTGCCTTTCGCTTACATTGGCTCTTTTTTAGCGTTACGTAATATACCGACGCTCTTGCAGTTTTTATTGATTGCCATAGCGGTATTCGGAGCAAGAACTGGCGGAATGGCAATGAACAACTTAGCGGATAGAAACATAGACAGATTAAATCCTAGAACAAAAGACAGACCTACCGCTACCGGGATCATTTCAGCCAAAGATACAATATATTTTGTAATTTTCAGCTATTTATTATTTGAAATCTCCGCTTATTTTTTAAATCCACTGAGTTTCAAGCTATCTCCATTTGTCGTGTTGATTGGCGTAATATACCCGTACACAAAGAGATTCACGAGCAATGCGCATTTGTTTATGGGATTGAATAATGCCATAGCTCCGGTTGGAGGATGGATCGCGGTTTCTGACTCTTTTGACCCGAGAAGCCTGTTTCTATTTTTTGCAGTAATGCTCTGGGTTGCAGGGTTTGACATTATTTATTCTTTAATGGACGAAGATTTTGATCGGTTAAATCATTTACATTCTTTTCCAGTCTTATTTGGCAAAAAAAGATCCTTGTACATATCCTTGCTTTTTCATATTCTTACGATCTCCTTTCTAATAGCATTTTATTTTGTCTATCCCCTCTCCATATATTATATCTTTCTTATAATTATAATTGCAATGCTATTGTTTTATCAACAATACCTTGTTAATTTAAGACTTGAGAATATAGAAAAAGCCTTTAATATTAATCTTTATATTGCAATACTGCTATTTTTCTCTATATTTCTTGGAGTTTTTTTATAGGAGGCAATCTAAATTGATTTTTATCTTTTAAATAAAGGTTATATATAGGTTAAAATTATCCAGTATTTAAAGTGGTGAAATTATGGGCAATGAAAGTAAGATAAATATTGAAAATATCGTAGCTTCAACTACCCTTGCAGAGAAACTGGATCTTAGCAAGATCGCTTTGGCTCTTGACGGTTCAGAATATGAACCTGAGCAGTTTCCAGGGTTAATATATAGATTAACTGAACCTAAAACCGCTGTATTAATATTCAGAAGTGGCAAAGTGAACTGCACTGGCGCCAAAGATCTAAACAGCGTAAAATTAACAATCCAGACTATTGTTAAAAAACTTAAAAGTGCAGATATAGATGTATATGATGAACCTGAGATAATTGTCCAGAACATAGTAGCAGTATATGACCTGAATGCAGAACTTAACTTAACGGACATTGCGATGTCCCTGGGCCTAGAAAACGTAGAATATGAACCTGAGCAGTTTCCAGGACTGGTTTACAGGGTAGAGGATCCGAAAGTCGTGCTATTGCTGTTTGGATCAGGGAAAGTTGTATGCACTGGTGCTAAAAAAGAAGAAGAGATATTAGAGGCAGTAGCGAAACTTAAGAAAGAATTAACAAAAGTAGGGTTCTTATAATTTTATTTATTTTTTATGATTTTAGTGATGCAATGAACTATTATTTAATTTTTTTAATTATTTTAATAATCTGGTTTGGATTTTTATATGCGATAAATTCTTATTTAAAAAATAATAAAAATTTTTCCTTGTATGGCCCTGCGCTTATGTTTAAAACAGAAAGGGGAAAAAAATTTATTGAGCGAATATCAAGATATAGGATATGGAAAAGATACGGTGATTTTGGGGTAATACTGAGTTTTGCCATTATGTTTGGCACTCTGGCATTACTGATCTGGGAGGCTACGCTGGTACCTTTAATTCCAAAATCAAGAGCGCCATCACCCATTGAGGCGCTGGGATTACCTGGCATAAACCCTTTGATTCCAATATGGTACGGACTTTTAGCCATAATTATAGCAGTAGTGATCCACGAGTTTTCTCATGGAATACTCACTAAAACTCAAAAAATGAAAATCAATTCGTTAGGCATATTATTTTTCATAATTCCGGTTGGTGCTTTCGTAGAGCCTGATGAAGAAGAACTTTCAAAAGCGCCAAGATTAAAAAGGATGAGGGTATATGCTGCAGGAGCAACTACAAACATTGTTGTAGCCACAATTGCAGCTTTGCTGTTTCTGTCATTGTTCAGTGGCGTGACTCCCATATCTCATGGCTCAGTGATTACATCCGTTTATTCAGATCCTTTTAACAGCTTAAACACAGGAATGGAAATAACCAATTTTAATGGCACTTCTATAAATTCCACGACTCAGTTCAATTCAGTAATGGTTAATCCAGGATCAAAAGTAAACGCAACGGTATTTTATAACAATAACTTCCACAATATCGAGATCTATGCTGGGGTAATGATAATAAATGTTCTAGCAGGCACTCCTGCCGCGAATTCAGGATTAAAATCCGGAGAGCTCATTAAAAATATAAATAATGTTACTATTTACAATACGCAAATACTTGACAATTTTCTGGGCAGTAGCCTGTCTGGGCAGATGATTAATATATCTTTATTGCAGTATTCGAGCACTGGCATTATGCAGATTAGCAGGTCTGTTACGCTGATGGATAAATATGCTTATTACGCCCAGAACGATCCTGCCGCAAATAACAATTCATATAAAGGGCATGGCTTTTTGGGTATATCATCTTCTTATCTGGGAGTAGCAATGATGAATGTGAGTTTGATACCTGCTATCATGTCTAATCCGGTCGGCTCGATCAGCATACAAAACCTGTTTCATGGCTTTTTATTGTTTATCTCACTCCCTTTTCTTGGTCTAGCGCCTCTATCAGGCTCTCTTGCCAGCCTATATACCACTCCTTTTTATGCCCCTCTTTTCTGGATCATTGTTAACATAATTTACTGGATCTTCTGGCTTGATTTAATGCTGGGCATGACCAATTTGTTACCCGCAATACCTCTTGATGGCGGGTACCTCTTTAGAGATGCATTTTCAGAGTTTTTGCACAGGATTAACTTAAAAATAAAAAATTTTGATCGAGCTGCCAATATCATAACAGGAACATTATCCCTATTGATCCTATTTTTGATTTTATGGGAGTTTATAGGCCCAAGAATTTTTTGAGAATATATATGTATTTTTGATCATAAAAATGCTATTTAAATCGAAACCAAAAATTTTAATAGTGCACTCTCTATCATTCATAGTGAGTGAAACAATGAGCAGATGCATTATTTGTGGGAAAAAGCTAGCATCAGAAATCAGTATCTATTGCCCAGACTGTGAATATGAACTGAAGAGAGTGAGGTTGAAAGGGGAAGAGTCCCTTTCTGATTACATTGCAAGGGTCGAAGAGGATAGAAGCGAGATGATTAAACCAGGGAAAAATATTAAAAGTTTGATGGAGTGGGATAAACAATGAACAAAAAGATAAAGGATATTATGAGCAAAAGCGCAGTTACTGCTACTTCTGAAGATACTTTATCTACGCTTTTGAACAAGATGAAAGATTACAATGTCAGAGAAGTGCCAGTAATAGACGAAAAAGGTACGTTGCTAGGATACTTAGATTACAAGACCATTGCCAAAAGAAAAAATATTTCTCTTTATTCCAGAGTCATGAACATGATGATACACCCAAGCTTTATAAAAGATAGCGATGATATGGATACAGCAATAGAGGCAATGGTAAACAGCGGATTAAGGGCATTGCCAGTAGTTAATGGCAACAAAAAGCTGTTAGGAATAGTATCCATCACGGATATAATATCTCAATTAAAAGATTCTGATGAATTTTCAGACTTGAGCATTGAGGACATCATGATAGCAGATCCAGCAGTGCTAAACAAAGAACAGAGCATATTTGACGCCTTGAGCTTTATGGATAAATGGGACGAGCTTAGTGCGCCTGTTGTTGACGACGACAACAAGCTTGTAGGCATGGTTCATATGCCAGATATCACCAAGATAATCTGGAGAGGCAAAGAACGACTTCAGTATGGAACTTACAAAGGCCAGAAAGAAAAGATCGAGATGAAGATCAAAGATATAATGTGCGCTCCTGTTAAAATATCTAAAAATTCAACAGTGAAAGATGTTCTAAACGTATTAGCACAGTCAAAGACCGACATGTGCATAATAGTGGATAGAGAAAACAACCCGGTAGGCATAATAACCCAGAAAGACATTCTTGATCAGGCATACAACGGAAAAAATGAAAAAGGGGTATTTGTACAGATTACGGGCCTTGAAAGTTCAGATCCGGAGCCATATAATATTGTATACGAGATGATCGAAAAATTCTTGAATCGAATAAACAAATACAGCAAGTTTAAGCCACAGCTAATGACATTTCATGTAGAGATACACAAGCCGGAGGGTGAAGAGGTAAAATACAGTGTTCGTGCAAAATTACAGACCGATAAAAAAACGTTTTTCTACACAGACTATGACTGGAACATGTACAAACTCTTTAAAAACGTATTAGATAGATTGGAGAGAAATATAAGAAAAGAGAAAGAGCGCACAGAGGAAAAGCGTGTAAAAGTCAGAGGCGAGTGAGCAAATGTATGAAGAGCTTTTAAAAAAACTGGAAAAAAAAGTAAAGTATGCAGATATACGGAAGCAGAGGTACCAAATATCTGAATTAGTAATGAAAAACGGAGTGGTTAGCGGAGTAAATTACACGGAAGAAGAGGGTATTGCCATTCGAGTTTTAAATCATGGAATCGGATATCTGACCACCAACAAACTTGATGAAAGTTATATTGCAGAGCTTGCAGAAAAAGCGATTAAGTTTGCTTCGTCCATAAATCGCGATAACTTAAAATTCTCTGAAGAACCCGTATACAAAGAGAATTGGAGCGTGGAAGAAACCATAAAAATAAAGGATGTTTCTAATGAAGACAAGCTCCAATATTTAAAAGAGGTAGAGGCAGAGATGATCTCTTCACAGGTGCCTATGAGAATACAATCGATAAGAGACAAGATTGTAGAGACAGAGTATGTTAATACAGAAGGCACTACAATTAGCTCCACATTACCTTCAGTTAGCTATTTTTGCATGATGGGAGTTATGGAAAACGGAAACTTTGAACAGTCTTCGATAGAGCACGGGAGAACGGGAGGATATGAAGCATGGAAAGAATGGAACATTATAGATCGTGTTAAAGATGAGATCAATATATTAAAGAAAGTGGCAAAAAGCAAGAAAATACCAGAGGGAAAAGTAGATCTTGTAGCCGGGCCTGAAGTTGCCGGAATTGTTGCACATGAATCAGGAGGGCATCCTTCAGAATCAGATCGCATATTTGGCAGGGAAGCGGCACAGGCAGGAGAGTCTTTTATAAAGCCTGATATGATTGGAGAGAGAGTAGGTTCAGACATCGTTAACGTGGTAGATGACCCGACATACGAGCACAGTTACGGATACTATAAATATGATGATGAGGGCGTTAAAGCCAGAAAAAGGTATCTTTACAAAAACGGCAAAATAAATGAATTTTTAACAAATAGAGAATATGCATCCAGGCTTGGAACAAAGAGCAATGCTGCAGCCAGATCTTCATGGTGGGACCAAGAGCCAATCGTGAGAATGAGCACTACATATATAGAGCCTGGAGAACACAGCGTTGAAGAGCTTATTGAGGATATTAAGTATGGAGTCTACATGAACTCATTCACAGAATGGAACATTGATGATACCAGATTTAATGAAAAATACATAGGTCGTGAGGCTTACTTGATAGAGAACGGGGAGATTAAAGAGACGATCAAGAGACCGGTCCTTGAAATAACCACCACCGGATTCTACGGAGCTATAGATGCAATTAGCAAAGATTTCAAGCTTTTTGCAGGGACATGTGGCAAAGGAGATCCTATGCAAGGTGTTGATGTATTGATGGGCGGGCCCCATCTGAGATTAAGAGATGTTTATCTGAGGTGAAATTGATGTTAGATCTTGCCGAAAATATTGTGAAAAAATTACAGATGCAGGGTATTGATGAAGTTTCGGTCATTATTGAAGAGAGAGACCAAAAACAGATCAGGTTTTCTAACAACGAAGTGGATATTTACAAAAATTGGATAGACTCAGAGATCCGCCTGTTTTTAGCAAAAGGCAAAAAAACTTTGAGCACCACTATCAAAGATTTCAATAAGATCGACGAGCAGTTATCAACGTTTGTAAAGCTGGTAAACCAGGTACCGGACAATGATGATTTTTACGGCTTGAACAGTAATAAGCAAACCTACCGCGCGCATGTTCCAGATCTAAAACTGAAAGAACTGGACGATCTTTCATATTATGCTAAAAATGCGATTAATGGAGCTTTAGAAAAAAATGCAAAGCGAGTTTCTGGAACAATATACCATACCTTTGAAAAGATATATCTAGCCACCAATTACAATAGCGTATATGATGAGCTGGTCAATTTTGAAATTTCAGTGAGGGCATTCAACGAGTTCAATGCCCCTGGCGCAAGCGTCTTCATGACCTCAGATCATAGGCAGCTGAGAGAAATTGATCCGTATGATGTTGGACAAGAGGCTGGGGAATTTGCAAGAATGGTGGAAAATCCAGTAGAGGGTAAAGAGGGAAAGTTAGACATACTGTTTCATCCGCTCTGTTTTGGATCTTTGGTCACGGATGCAATGAACATGGCCTCAGCGTTTCAGGTAGACTCAGGCATGAGCTTTTTTGCGGACAAAATTGGAAAAAAAGTAGCATCTGAAAAACTTACATTATATGATGATCCAACATTTGAGCAGGGTGTTGGATTCAGATTATTTGACGATGAAGGTACCGCTACTAGGAAAAACACCATAATAAAAGATGGTGTTTACAAAACACATTTGCACAGCTATTCTACCGCCAAGAAATTTGGCACAGAAACTACTGGAAATGCAGGTATCGTGTTTCCTGGAGCTTGGCAGCCGGTAATGCAGGAAGGAAAAGAGAGCGAAACTGATATTCTGGCAAACATGAAGAGAGGATTATACATCCTGAATACATGGTACACGAGGTATCAGGATTACAGAAATGGAGATTTTTCGACTATTCCGAGAGATGGAATATTTTATATTGAAGATGGAGAAATAGTAGAGTCATGGAAAGGTATCAGGATCAGCGACAATATACTGAGAATTCTGAAAAATATTGACTATATCAGCGTTGACCGAGAACAGGTAAAATGGTGGGATACCGTAATGCCTTCTGTACTTCCATACGTGCTCGTCAAGGATGTGAACATTACAAAAGCAAAGTAAAAAATAGGTTTTTTATAGCCCTATGTCCCCTAATTTTTCAGGCAGATAAGTATCCGTAACGTAGTTTAATCCGTATTTAGCCAAAGCCTGTTGTTCTGCCTTTTTGCCGATTTTGAGCATCAGTTCAATCTCATCTTTCCAGAAAGCAGTGTTAAATCTCGGGTCTGTCTTTTCAGCATTGAGCGCATCTATGTCTTTGTCATTTAGATTGTCTGTAGGAAGCTTATAGTTCAATATATCATTAGCTGTTATACCTATGAATTCCGCACTGGGCGTAGCCAGATACTCGGATATGTGCGCGGTCTTGATTGCCCCGTACGCAACTGAAGCGTAGATCCTGAAAGACCAGGGATCTCCATCTGTGAATATCACAATCGGCAACTTAAGTTCGGTATTCATTCTTTTAATAAGCCTTCTGGTGCTTCTTGCAGGTTGCCCTTTTAAATGCACCAGAATGGCTCTGAAATCTTCATCAAACCTGTTTTCTACGAGTCTGTCGAACATACCACCTGTTTCAATTGCTATCACAAAATCTGCATCCACGTCCTTAAACTTTATTTTATCAGACTCTACGTTGTAAGGGATCGTATATCCTGCATCGCCTACATCATCACGACAGTTTATTTTTCGAGGAACTCCTTTCCTGTTTATCTCTTCCAACGTGATGTTCCCTATTACCGTGGCCCCGTCCTCTTCAGGCCTAAGCTTAAAATCTTCCCTCATGTATTTAGTCACGATTTCAATATCTTCAGCAAGCCTGTTAGACTCGTCCTGCGTATGAAATTTTGCAAGGTTCCAGCCTTCAGAAATATAGTACATCTCTCTCAGTGTTGAAGACTTGCTTTGCTCGATCATCTCTTTTATGAATTCTAGAAGGTACATGGTCCTTAAAAGCGTATATGCACCGTCCAGCTTTTTTGCAGACCTGGTAATTTTAGAATCTCCGAGAACCCACACTCCGGATCTAAGATCAAAATTTATGTTGTACTTGTTTCTGGCTTCAAGACTCATCTTTGGAATCTTACCGGCATTCATGTCTTCATATATGTCAGATACCAATCGCTCCAATGCTTTTAAAGCATCGTCATAGTTCGTCATTTTCATCTTCCTCCATTTCGCTATCGTCAGCAATAATCGCCTTTAAGTCCTCTATATTCCAGTCTCCTGGCAACGGTTCAGCACCTACCACATATACGGGATTTATGCCTTCTACATAATATGTGCTTTCTTTGTAAGTACCGGCCATAATATTGGTAAGCGTAAACTTTAAAATCTTCTGCTCCAGACTCTTTATTGATATTTCCCACTCTATGGAATCATTTTCTGGATCTATCTTGCAGTCACGGTCTGCACTGCCTTCCAGCACCTTGCCTTCAGGCAGATCTGCGTATAGCGTGAATTTTTTTTCATCAGCCGTGAAATTTGATACTCTAACAGTAACTTTTACCGTGTCTTTTGACTCTTCAATATCCTCGTCGATCCAGACTACATTCATTATCTGCGTAATTATCGGCTCTAGCTTTGGAACTGGCTTATTCAATATATTGGCACTTTTAAGCGCAATTTGTGGCAATATCTTTTGAACCAGAAAGAACTTTTCCGATAGTTTTGCCTTGATCTCTTTCTTTGTTAAAAAGGTACGAATCTGCCTTGCAAGATCTCTCAATGCAAGCTTTATCTCATCTATAATCTCAGGCACTTCTGCTATTGCCTCTTTTGATTCAGACGTGAACGGAACTTTGGTGGATGCAACATGCACCAATACTATTGCTGGTCCCGAAGGTATGCCTGCCCCACTTTTTTGTTCAAACCCGTATTTTCTCCAATCCATGTCAGATACTGCCTTAGTGATTGCACAGGCTCCTGCTTGATATAAAAGAGGTACTTTGTTTGCAAATCGCATTATTGATATCTGTTCTTCTTTTGGCAGGTCACCGCCATATACCATTCCCGCCTCCACGATAAACACGTTGCCATGATATATTGCCGGTTTTCTGGAAACAGGTATGGCGTAAAAGCTTGGTTTATATGCTCCCAATACATTTTTTAAGCCTTTCTTAATCAGGTTTTCTCCAATCGGAGAAAGAGATTCTGAAGAAGGCGGCAAAAGCTTTGTCTGCTTGAAAGATTCCAGTATGTTTTTAGCGTCTACAAGTTTTAAAGTGGAAGGGTCCATACTCGGGTCTAATTTTGTCATAGTACATATTTCAACTGCTATTTTGTTGCTTACCTTACTGAACTCGCCGCTGAGGAAGCTTGTGAGTGTTTTGTGTTTTGTGTTTTTTGCAAGCTCTAAAATGTCCCCGATCTCTAACCCCATAGGATGCGGTTTTGTTTCTTTTGGCGGTGCTGGAATCTTGTTAGTTACACGATCAAATATTATAACTGAACCGTCAGGATCTGTAAACTTGATCTTTGCATAAGGGTTTACTATTGCACTGTTTTTCAAATATTCGATTATTGACTGTTTCCCTTTTACGTATTTTCCTTTCATATAAAATTCTATCTTTAGCCCATGCTCTTTAGAAACTATGATAACGTCTTCAGATACTGTTGCCGCCCGGTTCTCTTTGGTGTCAATAAACATTTTTACCTGATACGCAACATCAGATTCCTTTGTTTTAGAGGTAATAGATATTGGCTTGCCAGATGTAATCTGAGAATATAACACCACCGCAGAGATACCGATCCCCTGCTGTCCCCTGGCTTGCTGCATCGAGAAAAACTTGGAGCCGTACAGAAACTGGCCAAATATTTTTGGTATTTCTTTTCTTATTATGCCAGGTCCATTATCCTCTACAGATAGGTAATATTCATCCTTGCCGACGTTTTTCAAAACCACTTCAATTTCCGGCAATATTTCTGCCTCTTCACAAGCGTCCAGAGAGTTATCAACGCTTTCTTTTACGGCCATGATCAACGATTTTTGAAGCGAGTCAAACCCTAAGATCTGCTTGTTCTTTTCAAAAAATTGTGCTATTGAGATCGCTCTCTGCTTTTTTGCCAGCTCTTCTGCAATTACCATTAATGTATTGAAATGATTATTAATATAAAGTTTTTTTTGAATATGTTCTCGATTTCAATATCTTTTTCAGCTTATTTTAGATCTTTCTTTTCAATTGCGTTTGCGGCCTTGCTTATGGACACGCTTGAAATGATGTTGGTTAATATTATAATCATAAAAGAGATATAAAAAATCTCGTTAAAATATGCGCCTCCGAGAGATAACAATATGCTTGCCAGTACTGCTACTGTCAACCCTCTAGGCACCAATGACATCATGAACCCTTGATACTCTTTCTTTCTTACCACTATCTTTATCTCGATCACCCGGATCGCTAATAAAACTAATGTTATTAAAAGAGCGTAAAGAAAGTATGTAACTGAAATAATGGCGATCAATCCTATAAAAACAAAGAAAAATGTCCTGACGAGAAACTCTAGTTCATCTTCTACAAGATTCATCTCATTTTCGTGTATGTCAATTTTAAAGTTCAGGTGCTTTCCTATGGTTTTATAACTTCCTATAATGATAGCAAATATGAATATAGAAACTACCGCCGCACCACCTAAAAAATCCACGACACCATAAAGTAAAAAAGCTACTCCTATTGTAGCTACATATCCTTTTGTGCTCTTTAAGATGTTAATAGTGAACAGCCATATGAATCCTACAACAAATCCCATGAATACAGCTACACTTATATAATCTACCACATATTTTGTATATGAATACGCCAAGAATCCAGAACCCGTTACCAATACCAGCAAAAGATAGAAAATCAGAATGTCCACAACAGAATTAAATGTTGCCTCTGTAACTGCCATGTTGTACAGGTCCCCCGGAATTTTTATTCTTGTAGCGACAGGGACAATCACCACCGCCGTAGTTTCTCCTATTATAGCCCCCAGTATCGCGCCATAAATTAAAGGCCAAGAAAATACATATCTCATCAAAAATGCCACTGAGAGCATCGATAATACTATATCAAGAGTACCAAGCAGTAAACCAATACCACTCGCGGAAACAGACGTGCCGATGTTTATCTTCCTGCCTCCATCAAACATTATCATGATCAGGGCAATGCTGCCAAACAATGGTACAAAGTCTCGTAATACATCCACATATTTCAGGGGGATCAGATGCCCAAACGGAACTAAAATTATGCCAATAAGCATCAATATCAATATTTCAGGGATCCTCGTTATTCTGAACAATGCATCGCTAAAATACCCAATAATTATTATTACGGCGATGGCAATTAGTATCAGATAGCTACTTATCATCCCATTTTTATATACTTTATTTATCTATATAAAGTTTTCACGAGGTACTGTTAAAATTTAAATACTCATTTTTATTAATTAGAAAACATAATGAGATTTAGATTGCATCCACACATTTACAAATTGATAATCATATCTGCGTTATTTACAATTTTTATTGGCACTTTATCACTGTTCACGCCCATTTCGTTCAGTTTCTTTAGCCCAAATCTCATAAAAGAACGTGGAATATTCACAATATTTATAGGATTCTTTTTACTGGTAATAAGTTTTGGCATAAAAAACAAGTCCCGGCTTGCATGGAGAGTAATCGTACTGTTTTTGCTGCTGTCTATATTTATCATATTTTTGAAGGGTTTTACAATCTATTACATAGATCTATTTGCGATAGGATTTGATATATATATATTGATCTTGCTGATAATCCACAGGAAAGAGTACAACTACCCGACCCGATTTTTCAGCAGGCCTGAGATCTCCGTAGCATTGGTGACAATAATATTTACAGTCTCTTATGGCATTGGAGGGTCATTACTATTTGGCTCTCAGTTTAAGCCTGAAATCAAAGATTTTTACACTGCATTATATTATACGATTGAAACTGTAACCACATTGGGTTTTGGGGATATATTGCCAGTAACTACAGTTTCTAGAATGTTTACTGCGTCTCTTGCTGTAATGGGGCTTGCAAGCTTTTTTGGTGCAATAACTATATTACTAGCCCCGATATTTCAGCAGCGAGTAAGTGAGGTGATAAATTTTATGGAACGTTTCGAGTCAAAGAATTTTAAGGACCATATCCTGGTCTGCGGGTATTCTCCCATAATTTCAGATTTCTTGGATACCCTGAAAGACCAGGAGAAATTATTTGTAGTGATCGAGAAAAATGCGGAAAATGCAACAATGTTAAAGAATAAAGGATACATAGTCATCAATGATCATGCGGATAATGAGAAACTTTTGAACACTCTGAACTTAGAAAGTAGTCAAAAGATCCTGATATCCTCTGATGACGACGGATATAATCTCCTGATTGCCATAACCATCAAGCAACTGGATATCGGTAAAAAATTAAAAGATCGGACGATCATCGTGGTAAACGACTCAAAAAATTATAATAAGTTTAAGGATTTTTCAGATTCTATAATAGATCCAAATAACATTTTCAAAAACTATATTTCAAAATTGATCTAAATCCTCTTTACAAATCTGTAAATTTCGATTCCTACATTATGCATGTTCCTAACCACGTTTTTCTTGGACCAGACAAGATCATCTTTTTCAAATATTATCGGCCCCATATACCTGCCTCTCTTCAAAACATTCTGGTCCAGTTCTTTAAGTTGCTCTTCGATTCTTCTTTCAAGAGTATCATCCACTATCGCACCCCTCTCTACTCTCAGCTTTACCAGCTCCAGTGCCGATTTATAAGTGGCATAGGCTATATCATTTTTTGTCATTTTGTCCGTCTCATAGTTCAAAAAATCAATCCATGTGTCATTACTGTTCAGCAGGTTATAATGATCTTTTAAGGTTTTTGCTTTTATCTTCAACCCATATAGATCAGATTTTTCGAAAGCAAGACTTCCAGGATCCACAAACGGGGATATAGGAGATATGAATGTGGACAGATTCTTAGGGAATCTCGCGTAAAGTTTTTTAACATATTCGACATCGTTATCTACGTCTGAAACGCTCTGTCCGGGAATACCTACAGAAAAGAATATATCCATTCTTCGCGCATCATATTTCATGGCATACTCTATATTTTTCTCCAGCCCTGAGTTCGCATAATATTTACCAGATAATGCCCTTATATTCTCGCTAGAAGACTCTGGAGAGATCTCTACCGTGAACTCAGATATATTCTTGGATATTGCCTGATAATAGCTTTCTGGTGCAGGAGTAAAAATTTCGAACAATATAGGGATATCTATACCCTCTCTCTTAACAGCTTCCAGCAGTTTAATATCGAAATCCTTGCCGGCCTCATGTATATCTCCAGTAATAAATGCCGGGCTACCCAGATTCTCTTGAATGGATTTCAGTTCTGATACAATGGTATCTATCTTCCTAACAGATACTTTGTTTCTGCAATAAAAGTTCTTGTACGCAAAATTAGAGCCGCCACATATCGTGCAGTTATGATGGCACCCTTTCTGGATCAATGTCATTGCTGAGGGATTGTCTACCCAGTCCCCATATGGCAAATGGTCTTCAGCACTCATAGTTTTTACAGCATTTCTATAAATTATTTTGTAATCAAGAGATACTTTATCAATGTCCTTGTCTGGATCTCTGCATTGGTTCTCCACGATTTTAGAATTGTCACGCCATGCTAGATTTGGTATCGAGCTTAAATCACCATTTCTCTCTACCGCATCTATAAGCAACGGGAAGAACGGCTCGGTTGTATCACCTTTGAGTACAAAGTCTATGAATTCATAGTTTTTTAATAGCTCGACCGCATAATATGTGGAGGAAAGCCCCCCAAATACAATCTTTGAATTTGGATGCTCTTCTTTTATAATCTTTGCTATCTCTAAAGAACCCTGAACATGAGGTAGCCAGTGCAGATCCAGCCCATATATTTGTGATTCCTGTTTTTTAATGTAATTTCTAACATCAAAGTTTTTGTGGTAAATCATCTTCACCGCTAAATTAATTATTTTAGCTTTAAACCCGTTGGAGATGATATTGTTCAGGATGCTCATAAAACCTATTGGGTACATCTCAAATATTGGTGTTGATGGTACCACATCACTGATAGGCCCTAGATTTGTACTTTTTTTTCTGAAATCGTATATACTTGGTGAATGTACTAATATAAGATCATACATATTAGAATTGGGATATTGCATGAAAATATAATAAACTATTGTTTGACTTTTTAATATTGAAAAACTTCTTTTTTCATGTCTCTAATATGTAATAAGATATGGTTTGGCAAAAGTTGCCATAACAAATGATCTGAATTGAATGGCTCTGTAGAATACATGAATGTCCCATCAGATATGGATTCGTAAATGGTATAATACTCTTCTTTCTCATTTGCGTATCTGAAAACATAGAGCTCTTCTTTATTGCCCATCATAAAATTAAAAGATTTAGCGCCCAAATCCGCACTTAAAATCTTTGAAATGGCATCTTTCATTTCTTTGCCATTTTTCAACTGTTGAACGATGTAATGAAATAATATTTCTGAATCCGTACCCCCTTCCAACCCGGTCACTTTGAGCTTGCTAGCATTCTTAATAGTGCCATTATGGCAAAATCCAAATCCTCCATATAAGAATGGATGTGCATTTTTGTCGGATCTTTCTCCTACTGAACCCTTCCTTGCATGCATTATGAAAAAATCAGTAATAATCTTATTTTTAAATTTTTCATTGCTCTCAGGATCCTTATCAATGCTGTTTTTTGTCTTATACAGTTTTAATGCTGAACCCTCTGAATACAGTACACCCCATCCATCTTCGTGTGGTGCGTGAGAACCGTTTATAGCCTGATATTTCAACTCATTCAGGTAGGGATTCAATATTAGATCCTTATTGCTGATTCCACAAATCATTCTGCACATATGAAAGGGCCATAGGCAAAAAATATATATAAGGTTTAGCATAATTTTTATTTATTGTGGCTGGTTTTTTATAATAGCCCCTTGTACCTCCCATAATATAAGAAAAATTAAAAGCAGGGGTGTTATAATCATATTATGAATTTCAGCATAGTGGTGATTATTGTACTATTATTCGGGCTTTTTGTAAATAGGTTATATTTTCCTGCAAAAGCAAGGATAATAGCTGAAAAAGCCACTTTGCTGCTGGTTCTAATATTGATATTCCTCATTGGCACTTTTTTAGGCAGTACTTTTTCTAATCTTTCAAACCTGTTTTTAATTCCCTTAAGCTTTGCCATCTCGATAGTTATCCTGGCAACCACCATATTCATTGGTTATGTATTAAAGCATAAGTTTGTTTCAAGTAAAGTACAAAAAAGAGAATATAACTATAAAATGTCTATTTTCATATTATTATCGCTTATTCTTGGAATAATAGAGCATTTTACTCTGGACCTTAAGAATCTGAACATAGATATTGTACTATATTTACTATTATTTGTGGTAGGGTACCAGATAAATTTCAGCGTTCGTTACCTAAAAAGCTATTTTAAGGAAATATCGTTGAGCTTAATTGCAATAATTGTTGGAGCATTAATAATCGTTCCTATGGCCTTGCTTTTTAATATGAACATTAAAGCATTGTTGATCTCTTCGTTTGGGCTTGGATGGTACACGTTTTCTGGCCCTTTTATAGCTTTAGCGTACGGACCGGTATATGGCTCAATAGCATTTTTGATAAACTTGTTCAGAGAGCAAATGACCATACTTCTATCTCCTTACATCTCAAAATTCGGGCACATATCTTTGATATCCAGTGCTGGAGCAACGGCTATGGACACTTCTCTTCCTTTTATAAAAATGCTGTTTGATGACTCTGTAATAATCCCTGCATTTATGACAGGCGTAATAGTAACATTACTGGTGCCTCTACTCTCCTCGATACTCTATTATTTATAAGTTCATAATAAAAAATAAAAGATTATTTTTTAGATTGCTTCTCTTTGATTGCTGCTTGCGCTGCTGCTAGCTTAGCGATCGGTACTCTGTATGGCGAACAGGATACATAATCTAAACCGATCGTGTGGCAAAACTCCACAGATTTAGGATCTCCACCATGCTCTCCGCATATACCTACCTCCAGGCCAGGCTTAGTTTTTTTACCTCTTTCTGTTGCAATCTTCAAAAGTTCACCTACACCATCTATATCAATGGTTTCAAATGGATCTGCGGGTAATATGTCGTTTTCAACATAGTATCCTAAAAACTTGCCTTCTGCATCGTCCCTGGAATACCCGAACGTAGTCTGGGTCAGATCATTAGTGCCAAATGAAAAGAAATCTGTGTACTTTGCAATCTTGTCGGCGGTCAATGCTGCTCTGGGAAGTTCTATCATGGTCCCTATCAGGTACTTGATATCAATACCCTCTCTTTCGATCAGCTGATTTGCGACTGGTTCCAAACGCTCTCGCAATATTTTCAGCTCTTTGTCAATGCTGGAGATCGGTATCATTATCTCTGGGTAGATCTCGTATCCCTGTTTTTTAGTTTCAATTGCAGCCTCTATAATGGCGGTTACCTGCATCTCATATATTTCAGGGTACATTATTCCAACTCTGCACCCTCTAAAACCGATCATTGGATTGAACTGTTGCAGATTCTGCACAATGCTCAATATTTTTTCCTTTTCTGAAATCTCTTTGATCAAAGTATCTATCTCTTTTGTATTTGCTGTTACTCTCAACTGCATCTTAAGCTCGAATAGCTCTTGCATCAATTCTATCTTGTCCGGTAAAAATTCATGAAGCGGAGGATCTAACAATCTGATAATTACAGGGAATCCTTTCATCGTTTTGAAAAACTCGACAAAATCGGATCTCTGCATGGGCAATAGCTTATTCAACTCTTTAATTCTCTCTTCCTTCGTTTTGCTCATAATCATTGCCTGCATAATCGGTAGCCTATCTGGCCCAAAAAACATACGCTCTGTTCTTGCAAGGCCGATTCCTTCCGCCCCGAACTCTCTTGCTTTTACAGCCTCGGCAGGAGTGTTTGCATTTGCTCTTACACCCAGCTTTCTATAGCTATCCGCCCAGTCTATCACGACTTTCAGCTCTCCTGACATGGAAGGCGTTATTAGATTCTTAGCGCCTTTGTAAACCTTTCCTGTAGAGCCGTCGATAGTAATTATATCTCCTTTATGAATCTCAACATTACCGGCTACAAACTTATCTCCTCTGGTATCTACAGTGATCTCTTCGCACCCTACTACGGCAGGTTTACCCATAGCCCTTGCAACCACTGCAGCATGAGAGGTCATGCCACCTTTGGATGTAAGAATACCCTGAGATACTGCCATCCCGTGTATATCATCAGGACTCGTTTCAGTTCTCACTAAAATTACTTTCTGTGTTTTTGATAATTCAACAGCCTCTTCTGAATCTAATGTCACTACACCTACACCTGCACCCGGAGAGGCAGCCAACCCCTTTGCAATGGGCTTATCCATCTCTTTGGAATCCAGTTGCGGATGCAAAAGAGCGTCTATGTGCGAAGGATCAACTCTTAAAAGCGCTTCTTCTTTCGTTAGCACCTTTTCAGAAACCATGTCCACTGCAATCTTTACTGCCGCATAGGCAGTTCTCTTTCCAGCCCTGGTCTGTAGCAGATAAAATTTAGAGTTTTCAATGGTGAACTCAATGTCCTGTATATCTTTATAGTGCTTTTCGAGGATATCCGCGCTTTTTACAAGATCTTTGTAAGCGGAGGGAATATCTTCTTTAAGATTTTCTATAGCCTTTGGAGTCCTAATTCCAGCTACTACATCTTCTCCTTGCGCGTTTATCAAGTATTCTCCAAACAGTTTTTTCTCTCCCGTATTAGGATTTCTGGTAAAAACTACCCCTGTGGCAGAAGTATTGCCCATGTTCCCAAATACCATCGAAACAATGGTAACTGCCGTGCCAAGCTCCTCGGATATATTGTTTAGTTTTCTATATACCTTAGCACGATCATTGTTCCATGATTCAAATACGGCCATTATTGCCATTTTAAGCTGCTTGTAAGGATCCTGCGGAAATTCTTTATCCTTGACAACGTTCTTGAACTCTTTTACCAACTTTTTAAGATCCTCAGTATTTAAATCTATATCAGTTTTAGCACCGGTACTTTCTTTCAAGGCTTCTATTTTATTTTCAAAATCTGATGCTGGAATACCCAACACTATCTTTCCAAACATCTGTATTAACCTGCGATATGCGTCCCATGCAAATCTCTCATTTTTAGATATTTTTGCGAGTGTAACTACTGTATCATCATTTAGGCCTATGTTCAATACCGTATCAAGCATTCCTGGCATTGATATGGGAGCACCTGATCTTGCAGAAACTAGTAATGGATTCTCTTTATCTCCGAATTTCTTGCCCGTTAACTTTTCTAACTTTTTAATAGACTCAACAGTGTCGTTCCATAGATCCTCTGGCAAAGTGCCTGTTCTAACATAATATTTGCATGCTTCTGTAGTTATCGTAAAACCTGGCGGTACTGGTAATCCCAGGTTTGTCATCTCTGCTAGTCCTGCTCCTTTTCCTCCTAGCAAATTCTTCATATCTTTGTTACCCTCATCAAAAAAATAAATATACTTTGTCATATTTAATCACCAATCATTATGTTTCTTTATGCTAAAAAAGTATATATTTTTATCTGGCTTAAATTTTTGGTTTACACAGCTTTCCCGATACTGAACCCCTGTGACACCGCATTAATGATCCTTCCCACCTTTAATGCGTCCCCAATAATATATGTTTGATATTTGTTTTTTAGTTGGTTGTATAATGTATGATCACGAAATCCTCCAAATGAAATTATGAAATAGTCCATTAAAACTTCGGTATTTCCTGCAATTACAGAATTTTCAGTAATCTCATTGACAGGAGCGTTTAAAAGATATTTTACATTATGCTCATCCAGTTCCCTTAAAAGATAATTTCTGCTCAATGTTTCCATATCTGTAGCTAGCTCAGGCAGCATTTCTATAATAGTTACCTCATTACCCTGCGTTGCAAGAAATAAAGCTGTTTCACAACCTACCAAGCCTCCACCACCAACCACCACTTTCTTGTCCCTTATTTTTATTTTGCCGTTCAGTACGTTTCTGGCAGGAACAATATTGCTATTTTTAATTCCCTTTATGGATGGAATATAGCATTTTGCACCTGTTGCAATAATTATTGCATCGGGGTTTAGATACTCTACCTTGTCTAATGTAGCCTCTTGATTAAATTTTATGGGAATATCAAGTTTTTTTGTCATATGATCATAATACTCAAGCAGCCAGTTTAACTTTCCTTTTCCTGGTGGCACAGCAGCAAGTTTTAATGCTCCTCCAATAGTCCCCTCTTTTTCCCAGATTTCCACAATATGCCCTCTTCTTTTAGCGGTTATTGCTGCCTCTAGACCCGCTATGCCGGCACCTACTATCAAGATCTTCTTTTTTTCTGTGCTTTTTAACAGTAACTCTTCAGATTCAAGCTTTCCGAGTGTTGGATTTACGCCACATCTTATCGCCGTGCCCTCATCATGCCTGGCCTTTATGCACTCGCTGCATCCAATGCATCTTCTTATTTCAGTATCTCTCCCACTTTCTGCCTTTACCGGCCAGTCTGGATCTGCAATAAGCGTTCTTCCAAGTGCTACAAGATCTGCCTTGTTCGAATTCAGTATCTCCTCTGCAAACACTGGATTTCGGATCATTCCTACTGCGATAACTGGAATTTTTATGCCACCTTGTTTTAGTGCCGCGGCAAGATATACTCTCCATCCCTCTTCATACTGCATTGGTTCCAATCTTTTTTCTTTGTTTCCAAACCCCACATCTGCATGAACCGCATCATATCCCATCTCTTCAAACAATTTTGCAATCTGTACCCCCTCATCCAAATTTATTCCGTCTTTAACAAAATCTATGACCGGCAGTCTTGCAGTGACAGAAAAGCTCTGCCCGCAAAGCATTTTTATCTTTTCAATAATAAGTTTCGCAAACCTGACCCTGTTCTCTAAGCTTCCCCCAAACTTGTCTGTTCTTCTGTTGGTATATGGCGATAAGAACTGGTTTACTAAAAGCCCATGAGCAGCTTCTATTTCTACGCCGTCAAAATGGGCTATTTTAGCCCTATAAGCCGCTTTTGCGTATTTTTCAGCAAGGTTATTAATTCCGTTCTCGGTGAGTTCTTTCACCTCACTTTTATCCTTTCTTAAAGGCACTTTAGAGGGAGCTACAGGTAATTCCCCACCATTTACCTCACGCTCCGCAAATAAGCCTGGATGTGTCAATTCCATAAATGCGAGGCTACCATGTGAATGTATAGTGTATGCAATTCTGCTCAACCCGGGAATAAAAGCATCATCGTCGATTCTGGGCTGTGTAGCGCCACTTCTTCCGTCAGGATAGCTTATGCACATATTTTCCATTGTAATAAGTGCAGCACCACCCATTGCCCTTCGCTCATAATGATATATCAGCTCAGCATTCACATTTCCGGTTGAATCCGCAAAGTTAGTGGAAATTGGCGGGAATATTATGCGATTTTTTAAAGTTAAACTTCCGATCTTAATTTCTGAGAACAATAATTCTTTACTCATTTTTTATAGAGAGTGTATGTGATTTTATTATTAATATTTTTAGCTCTAAACGGATGTGGGACAAAATTATTTGACTTGATCTTTTAGTTCCTTTTTATCTTCTTCTGTTAAAATTATTTTCCTTGTAAAAATAGTTGCATTATATTCTTCAAGGAATCTTTTTACAGCATCAAGATGCGGTTCTTCTATTATTATTACTCCTCTGATTAATTTTTTATGAGGTAGATCATCAAGCAATCCATGTCTATGATAATGATATTTTCCTTTCCAAGACGAAGAATTTTGACCATAGAACTTCTTGCAGAACTGGTTTATTTGATTTGTTTTCGTGCCTTTTGGCAATCTAAATACTACTATTATTCCTTCCATTATGGGTGTAATAACCCATAACTATTTAAACTTGTTTGTTAGTTTGTTATATACTACATATAATGCCAAAATTCTTTGATAATGATATCAGGGAAAAATTGAAAGAACTAGAGGAACACATCAAGAAAGAATATCTTAGCTCCAGGAAGAAAAAGAAAAGGGACTGGAGAACATATGAACAGGAATTTTCAAAGAGAATCATGGATGCGATAACGCTACTTGATCCATTGATCAAGGAATCTGTGCAAATGATACATATAGAGAAAGGTGCTGGAAGACCGGCAAATCTAAATCTAGAACATAAAATGAATTTGATCTTAACAAAACAGCTTGTTGGAGAATCAAATCGTATGTTTCAGGTATGCTTGATTTATTCACTCTTCTTTCAGGCATTGAAATATCCTACAAAACTATTGAAAGATTGTATTCTGAAGATACAGTTAACATGGCTCTCCATAATTTGCATGTACTATTATTAAAAAAGAAGAATGTGGAAAAAGTTGATGCTACTGGCGATGGAACAGGATACTCAATGATAATATCCAAACATTATGAAACATACATTCAGAAATTAAAGGAAAGGAAAATAAAGGGACAAATAAAAAAAGGGCGAAGAGAAGATTGTTTGCATATACATTCAGGATCATGGATCTGAAAAGCAAGATGTACATAGCATATGGTACGAGCTTGAAATCAGAAAAAGATGCATTTGAAAAAGCGATGAGAATGCTAAGATCGCACGATACAAATATAGAGATGGATAGTATCAGGCTTGATAGATATTATAGCTCTCCAAAATACGTAGATAAATTTGGAGCTGCTAAAGTATATATAATACCAAAGAAAAATGCCACTTTAAATGGATCAATAAAATGGAAAAACACAATGAAAGAATTTGTAGGAAATACACTGGAATATCTGGGGCAATATTATTTAAGGAATAATTCAGAAAATGGATTTTCGGCAGATAAGAAAATGCTAGGCTGGTCTGTAATGCAAAAAAGAGAGGATTGAATAAATTGTGCATTGAAAACCATTGGTCTTTGGCACAATTTATTTAATGTTGGAAGATCTTAGAATTTTGTCCCACATCCGCTCTAAAACTTAAAAAAGCTTAAATCTTTTTTGTGCATATCAGAATTATGATCATTATAGATGGAGAGAACTTGAAAATTGAAGATGTGGTTGCCGTTGCTAGAAATTATGAAAAAATTGAACTTTCTGAGAAATCAATAAAAAATGTTAGAGAAAATCGGAGCAATCTTGAAAAGTTGATAGCTTCCGGGGCAATAGTATATGGCGTCAACACCGGCTATGGAGATCTCGTAAACACTCGCATTAGCCACGATGATATGAAAAAGTTGCAGAAAAACCTGATAATGAGCCATTCGGTTGGTGTTGGAAAGTATTTTGATCTTGACATTGTAAGGGCAACGATGCTGATACGGCTGAACACCCTACTTAAAGCAAAGTCCGGGGTTAGACCTGAAGTTTTAATACTTTTGAAAGAACTTCTCAATAAAAATGTAGTTCCAGCAATACCAGAGAAAGGTAGCGTTGGCTCTAGCGGAGATCTTGCACCTCTGGCACATATGACCCTTGTGATGATCGGAAAAGGAAAAGCATTTTACCACGATAAATTGCTAGAGGGAAATGAGGCTCTAAAACTTGCGTCTATATTGCCCATAGAATTAAGCTATAAGGAGGGAGTGGCGCTTATAAACGGAACCAGCGTGATGAGTGGTGTTGCGGCATTGAACATACATGATTCTATTAACCTATTGAAAAATTCTCTTATTGCTTCATCTTTAACTTTGGAAGCCTTAAATGGTAATGATGACGCTTTTGATCCAAAGATATTATCCTTAAGGCCACATGAAGGTCAGGTTAAAACTGGTGCCATTGTAAAAAGCATGGTAGAAGAGAGCAAGATCATAGAAGAAGCTAAAAAGTTCAAGATCCAGGATGCCTATTCATTGCGATGCATACCGCAGGTAGCTGGAGCAGTATACGACACGATTGTGTTTGCAAAAAACATTGTAGAAACGGAACTTAATTCTGTTACAGATAACCCCATAATATTAGAACGTGCATATTCCGGCGGCAATTTTCATGGAGAATATATAGGATTTGCAATGGATTATCTGGGCATTGCAATGGCTGAACTGGCAAATATTGCTGAGCGCAGAATTGCGCGCATGGTAGATCATAAATTGAGTGATCTGCCAGCATTTTTGATTGAAAACTCCGGGTTGAATTCTGGCATGATGATGATTCAGTACACTGCCGCGGCATTAGTATCTGAGAATAAGGTACTGGCACATCCGGCGACAGTAGACTCAATACCCACCAGCGCTAATCAAGAAGATCATGTAAGCATGGGAACTATTGCAGCAAGAAAAGGTAGGGACATAATAAACAATGTAAAGCACGTGATCGCAATTGAATATTTAGTAGCTTCCCAGGCTTTAGAATATCGAAAACATGAAATGGCAAAAAATACAGAAATAGCGTATAAACTCATAAGAAAAGGAGTTAACCCTTTGACAGAAGATCGAGAGATGGGAGAGGATGTAAGATATATAATAAAGATGATTGATGAGAAAACTTTTAATAATAATCTGAATTTTGTAGACCGTTTAATATGAATATCGATAAACTTCGGGGTTTTAGGGAAATATATCCGGAAGAAATGTACATCCGGAAGAGAGTATTTGAAATTATAAAAAATATAGCAGAGAACTTTGGATTTTCTCAAATAGATGGCCCTAGTGTAGAACCGTTAGAGTTGTTTGAGGTTAAGAGTGGCCAGGAACTAGTTTCTCAAACGTTTTCATTCAAAGATAAATCAGACAGATTGGTAACTCTTATTCCAGAGATCACACCTACAGTATCAAGAATGATAGCTAAGAGAAAAGACCTATCAGTGCCTGTGAAATGGTATTCTTTTCCAAAACTATGGAGATATGAAGAACCACAATCAGGCAGGCTCAGAGAATTTTATCAATTTAACGCTGATATTTTTGGAGTGTCAAATGTAGAGGCTGACGCAGAGATTATAGTACTGGCAATATCTATTTTAAACAGTCTCGGTTTAAATGGGAAGTACAAGATAAAAATAAGTGATCGGATTTTAATAGAGAACGTGTTAAAGCAGATGGGCGTAGAGAATATAGAAGAGATGTTTAGAATCATTGACAAGAGTGATAAAATATCCCAGGAAGAATTTGTAAAAATGTTAGGGAAATTTCTGAGTGATGACAAAATTTTAAAATTGACGGAATTATTAAAATTTGAAGGTTCAGCAGAGGATTTAAGATCATTAATTGGTACCGAAGACAATGAGATAAAAAATAGATTAGAGATACTTCAGACTCTGGAAAATTATTTTAAAGCATATTCTGTGACTGAATATAAATTTGATTTTGCCACTGTGAGAGGTTTATCTTATTATACTGGCATCGTATTTGAAGCAAAGGATGAGAAAGGAGAGTTCAGATCAATACTTGGTGGCGGCAGATACGATAAGATTGTTGAGCTTTTTGGATCCAGACCCGTCCCTGCGGTTGGGTTCGGGATGGGGGATGTAGTATTAGAAATGCTGATGAGGAGAGAAGGGTTATGGGTTAGTCCACCAGTGCAACTAGATTATTATATAATTAATGATAACAAATTCAGGGCCTATGCGATCCAGGTCCTTTCTAAAATCAGGAGCTATGGATTAATGGCAGATATAAACATGATAGATCGTACCATATCAAATCAGTTCAAGTATGCAAATAAGATTAAGGCAAAAAATGTCATTATTATCGGGGAGCAAGAAGTTGCAAATAACTCCATATCTGTCAAGGATATGAGTTCTGGTAAACAGATTTCGTTACCTGTTTCTGATTTTTTGAGAATACAATCTGAAAATATTTTTAAGCAATGAGGTATTTTCCCTCTTAGAGTGATATATATGCATTCGTTAGATCCTATATTTAAACCAAGATCAATCGCAATAATTGGTGCGTCGAGAGAGCCTTATGCAATTGGATATACAGTAGTTAAAAATTTACTTACTACTCGATACGAGGGAAAAATATACCCGATAAATCCAAAAGCGGATGAAATTTTAAACTTAAAATGTTATCATTCGATCTTAGACGTTCCTGATCCAGTAGACCTTGCAGTTATTACAGTCCCTGCAAAGATCACTCCTGCTGTGGTAGAAGAGGCAGGAAAGAAAGGCGTCATAGGAGTAGCAATAATAGCTTCCGGATTCAGCGAAGTGGGGGAAGTAGATTTAGAAAATAAGATTGTAGAGATCGCAAAAAAGTATAGAATGAGGATTTTAGGACCAAATATAGTAGGCTTAATGAACAATCCGCTGAAGATGAACGCGTCTTTTGCCCCCTATTTACCATACCCTGGCAAAATTGCAATGTTGTCGCAGAGCGGTGCGCTATTAATAGCATTGGACAGCAGAACATGGCTTGATAGGGTTGGTATGTCGCATTTGATAAGCATTGGGAACATGGCAGACCTGGATTTCGCGACATTAATAGAGTATTTCAGTATCGATGACCAGACAAATTGCATTTCGCTGTATGTAGAGGGCATTAAAAATGGCAAAAACTTCATAGAGGCAAGCAAGAAAGTGCTTGATAAACCGATAGTAGCGCTAAAATCAGGCGTGTCTAAAAGAGGTGCCATGGCTGCAGCTTCTCATACGGGCTCACTTGCCGGCTCTTCAAAGATATATGATGCCGCGTTTAAGCAGGCAGGTGTTATAAAGGCCACAGATTTGAATGACCTATTTGATAAATCTCTGGCACTTGCAAATCAACCACCAATGCATGGTGACAACCTGTTAATAATCACTAATGGCGGGGGCATAGGAGTTCTCGCGACGGATTCTGCAGAGAAAAATGATCTTCAGATCAAAGATCCACCGGATGATCTGAAAGAGAAGATAAAAGCTATAATTCCTGATTTCGGAAGTACGAAAAACCCGATCGATGTCACCGGAATGGCCAATGATGAATGGTACAAAAACACTCTTTCAGCAGCGTTAGAGCATCCATGGGTAGATGGGATTGTAGTTCTATACTGCGAAGTGGCAGTGCTTGACCCGAAAGATCTGGCTGCGGCTTTGCATGAAGTCATAGCATGTTCCAGGACTACAAAACCGATCACTGTTGCTTTTGTGGGCGGAGAGCTTACCATGAGAGCTTCTGAATGGCTCCAGAAAAAAGGTGTGCCAGTTTATCAGTCTCCGGATAGAGCAATAAAGGCAATGGCTGCATTGCGTGATTTTGGAAAGATCAGAGAAACAGGCTTTGATATTTTTGAGCCCTATACTGACATAGACAAAGATAAAGTTAGGGCAATACTATCAGATATCAACAAAAGAAAAGTCAGATATGTTACTGAAATTGAGGCAAAACAGATATTTGAAGCGTATAAAATACCTACCGCAAAAAGCATGCTCGCAAAAACAGAGGATGATGCAGTTTCGCTGGCTAAACAGATTGGTTACCCTGTAGTAATGAAGATAGTATCTCCTCAAATAATACATAAAAGTGATGTTGGGGGAGTAAAAGTTAACATAAAGACCGATGATGAAGTTAGAAAAGCATATAATCAGATAATAAGCAATGTTTCTAAAATTGATCCAAAGCCCGAGATTCTGGGGATATTGGTGCAGGAAATGGCTCCTTCTGGCACTGAATGCATAATAGGTTCCACGCAGGACCCACAATTCGGTGCAACAGTCATGTTCGGGCTGGGCGGAGTATTTGTAGAAGTATTGAAAGATGTGAGCTTTAGGATAGCCCCATTTTCCAAGAATACAGCAAAGCAGTTAATTGATGAGATAGAGGCAAAAGCTATTTTGCATGGAACCAGGGGCGAGAAACCAAAAGACCTAGAAAGTTTAGCGGAAACTATCAGCAGGTTCTCTCAGCTTGTTGAAGACTTTCCAGAGCTGAAAGAAGTAGATGCAAATCCAACAATCCTATATGAAAAAGGATTGAAAGTAGTTGATGCCAGAATAATTTTATAATTTTTTATTATTTTTTACATCTTTATTCGAACTTTAACAATGTGCAGGGGAAACGTCCAAACTATGACAGAAATAAAGCGTTAAATTTATTACTATTTCCTTGCTTTTTTATTATATATTAAAGTGCATTGGTGATAGTTTTTCTTTAAAAAGTAAATACCCCCTACACTTTTAATATCTTGGAGATCCACTACTTTCCGATACTTTTTAGTTATGAGTATATAAAGGTGGTCTAACGGTTTGTTTCTGGCATAGCGTCCAAAATAAATTTTAAATAGAAGATGGAAGTAAGAGATAATGATGATAGACATATCTGAAAAACAGGATGTTCTGAGATCTGCCGTTGCCGGTGGTGAGATTGTACTTAAAACTACAACTATTAAAGAGATAGAAAATAACAATATCAAAAAAGGCAATGTTTTCGAAGTTGCGAAGGTTGCCGGTAACAATGCCATCAAAAAAACCAGTGATTTAATTCCCTACTGCCATCAAATTTCTGTTGAAGCCGCAGATTTCAATTTTAAGATTGATGGAAACAGGATAATTGCAAGGTGCAGTGTTAAAGCACACTACAAGACTGGTGTGGAGATGGAGGCTTTAGTGGGTGTGAGCATTGCGCTGCTAACCATATGGGACATGGTTAAATATCTGGAAAAGGATGACTCAGGAAACTATCCAATAACCTCCATAAAAGATGTGGAAGTGATTGAAAAAATAAAAGAGATAAAATAATGATCATCAAAGTACTCTATTTTGGGATATACAGAGACTTGACTAAAAAAGAATATGAAAAAGTAGAACTGGACGAGGAGGCAGATACTGCTTCGTTACTAAAGTTCTTGAAAACAAAATATCCCATCTTAGAAAAATATCCTGATATGATTATATCCTTAAACTACAGGTACTGTGATAAAACCTGCCACCTGAGCGAAAATGATGAGGTGGCAGTAATGTCTCCCGTAAGTGGCGGTTAGGGTTCGATCTCGTACTCTATATCAAAAACAGTACCGCTTCTTTTTAGCATGATGCTGGCAGAACAGTATTTTTCCTGAGACAAATCTATCGCTTTTTTCAGGTCCTTTTCTTCTATGTTTCCCTTTACAGTGTACTTTAACTTTATGCGCGTATAAACTTTGGGATATTCTTCAGCCCTCTCCCCCTCGATATATACTTTTAATCCTTTCAGGTCTGCGCGCATCTTTTTTAGAATAGTTACAACGTCACTGCCTGTGCAGCTAGCAACCCCTATCAATACAAGCTCCATCGGGGCTGCCCCGATCTTTGAATCGCCGTCAATTATTAGGCCGTGTGATGCCCTGCTAATCGCTATAAACTTTGAGTCTTCAGTCCACTCGATAATTGCCATTAAAGCTCATTAATAAGAAGGTATTAATTAAATTTTATTTTTAAGGTGCTAATGTACTGGTATATTTCTTGGTTTCTGTCTTTAGCTAGTTTTTTTAATATCTTGTTTATTCCACTCCCGTACTGTGCAGCTTTCTTTTTCCTTGCTGCAATTTCTTCCGGCAATCCGAGAATTATCGCTGCTTTTCGGAGTATTATCTTCTCGCTATCATTGTTTATCTTGTCTGAATCGGTGAGAGATCCTGAAAAATTTAGTATCTCTGAATCTAAGTAAGGGGTTTTAAGTGCTTTATTAAAATAGTTTGCTATCTTTCTCTCTTTAACAATTGTGGAGTTTAAAAGTTTGTTCAAATCTTCTTTCATTCTCATTGGCTCTGTCTTATATTTCTTATAGCCTCCAAAAACTTCATCGCTCCCCTGCCCTGTTAATAGAATATTTTCTTTCGCGTTTTTACACACAAAATATAATGGCAGATTAAAGGACAATTCCAGAGCATCCTGTGAAGAATCGATATTTATCAGTTCTATTATACCTTCATACACGTCCTTCTCGCTGATAACGATCTTATTTATGTTTATTCCCAAAAGTTTGCCAGCACTATCAGCAGCCTTGAAATCATGGGAGCCTTCCACTCCAACAGTATATGCAACAATACTTTTCAGTTTAGATGCAACATAGGCAAGTAAACTGCTATCTATGCCACCTGATAAAAGTATTGCCCAGTCATCAGCAATTACATTTTGCACAGCTTTCTGAATCAAAGCTGCTAACTGTTCTTCCTTACTCATAACACTTCAAATTTTAATGTACCATCAATCAGTTTGCTCAAATTTACAATAATGTCTGAGATGTTCAATCTTACCTGCTTTGTTGAGTCACGCTCTCTCAACGTTACTGTTTGATCACTTAAAGTTTGATAATCTACGGTTATGTTGAACGGTATTCCTATCTCATCAGCTCTAGCATACCTTTTACCTATAGACCCCGAATCATCATAGTACGCTTTAAAATGATTATTTACTAGAAGGTCGTGAATTTTTTGGGCTTCTATGTCTAAACCGTCTTTTGACATCAATGGAAAGACAGATACTTTAATTGGCGCAATTTTAGGCGTCAATCTTAAAACGCGAAACTCTGAATCTTCACGCTCATAATACGAATTCTCAAGAAGTGAATAGAGAATACGGTCTATGCCATATGATGGCTCTATAACATTTGGAACGATCTTTTCGCTGCTTATTTTTTCAACTTTTTCTATAATGGTATATGCTTCCTTAGGAACTACTATTTCCTCTCCGTTAACCTGCACTTTTAAATCTTTTTCTTCTGTTACTTTATGAGCTTCTATTTCTTTGGCAATCAATTTTGCCTTATCTTTGAATATAGGCCCTAATACTTTCTCTATCGGTTTATATTTCTTTATGTTTTGTGTGATAGGAGTTTCATATCTTATCGTTACTTTTAAGTCTTTTCCTGATTCTAACTCATGCTGGGTAAGATCATAAGTGCCACGATCTGCAATGCCTACACATTCTATCCATCCATATGAGCTCTCAATCTCACAGTCCCAGCAATCTATTGCATAATGTGCTAGCTCTGTGTCTGTGTGTTGCCTGAACCTGATTTTATTGGCAGGTATACCTATATCAATTAGAAATAGATGTGTTAACCCTATAAAATAGGCAATTGCCTCAGAACTAATAATTTTATTATCAACCCCGTCTTTCAAAGGCCCTGTGATATCTTGCTCATTTTTGCTGATTATCCTAACGTTCAAATCCTTTATAGTATCAAATTTTTTCCATTTTTTGTTTTTTGGGTCAAAGAATAGTTCCACTTCCGCCATATTGAATTCTCTCTGCCTTATTAACCCCTGCCTGGGTGCAATTTCGTTTCTGAACCCTTTCCCGATCTGTGCAACTCCAAATGGTAATTCTTCCCTAAAATATCGATATATGTTATTGAAATTAACAAATATTCCCTGCGCTGTTTCTGGGCGTAAATATCCAGACTTAAAGTTGCCCGGTCCTACTTTCGTTTCAAACATCAGGTTAAACTTTTCTGGTCTGGTTAACTCGCCTCCACATACCGTACATTTTATATTAAATTTTTCAATGCCTGTAATTATGTCTTCGTTGCTTTTAATTACAAAATCAGGCACTTTCTCCTTTAATAGCTCATCCACCCTAAAAGCAGTTTTACAGTCTTTACAATAACTGATGTAGTCTGTGAACTCTTTTAAATGTCCAGACGCTCTAAACACTTCCTCGGGAGAAATGTTCGGGGTGTCTATAAAAGCCAGCCCTTCTCTATTAACATAATAATCTTTCCAGACAGATATTATATTATCTTTTACAAGTGCTCCTATGGGCCCATAATCATAAAATCCTGAAAACCCACCATATATCTCGAATGAGCCCCAGAATATGCCCCTTCTTTTGGCAAGATCAAACAGTTTTTTGCTTAACATGTACATTCCTTTTTCAGATATTATTTATAATGTTGATGCTGCGATAATACCGATATTAAATCAATATCGTAAATCATTGCCACCAGATCATCATATGCATTTTTTACCGGTAATTGGCTAAAATCATTATCTACCATTATACTTGCTACCTTGGATATAGGGGTCTTGGTATGTGCATATACTGGGTCTTTAATCATCAACTCACTTACTTTTATGGCCGGAATCTCCAATTTTTCTTCTAAATATAATATTTTTAATACGTTTCTTATTCCTTCCCATGTCCATGCATCTTCATCTTCGCCCATACCTACCTGGGACATGGATGTAGATACATCTACTTTGGCGCTATTTATTATATCCCGGTCTGTGATAATTCCAACCAGGTTTAAGTCATCATCAATAATCGGAAATGCAGTTAGTTTGGTAAGAGACATAGTTTTGTAAACTACCTTTAAAGGTACATCCACATATATTGGAATACAAGGGTTACGGATGTATTTTTCTATCGGATTTGAAATGTTTTCTTCTATTATTATTTTCAAAAACTCTTTTGGAGTTATTATCCCTTGCAACTTGTTTTTATCATTAACAACGGCGATGTGTCTCCTGTTTATTTTTACCATTGAATTTACTGCTTCTGCAATAGATTCCGTACCCATAATTTTCGGGCCATCTTTGCGCATCAATAACGCGATTTGCTCTTCTTTTGGATTTTCAAAGATGTCTCTTCTGCTCACAATACCCAAGAACGTGTCTTCCTCATCCACTATCGGTAATGCGCTGACATTCTTTTTAGCCATTAATTTAAGTGCATCTGTCCTGCTCGCCGGGGCTTTTAATACTATTGGATTTTTATTCATGATTTTTGTAATTTTATCAGTCATCAGAATCACTCTATAAATCTGTATAGTAAAATTGTTTCTGTATATTAAATTTATCTATAGTTGGTAACTGGTCACGATTATGAAGTGACGATATAACAGAAAGCGCCTTTAATACAATATATTCTAAATTTATTATTATTACAAAATAAAATATATTATCTATTCTTTAAATTCTGAAAAATTACGCATAATACTCGCTTTTATGAAAACTTAACTTCAGAATCGTGACCTATTACCGGAAAACGAAATATTTTTATTTATAAATGTTATTAATACTCTATGTTTATAGAAAAGTTTGAATATATTAAAACAGGGCTTACATTCGATGATGTACTCTTAATACCCTCTAGAACAAGTGTTGATCCTAAAGATACTCATGTCTCTTCTTCTGTTTCTAGGCATATAAAATTGAAGATTCCAATAGTCAGTTCTCCTATGGATACAGTAACTGAAGATGCCATGGCCATTGCAATGGCTAGAATGGGGGGATTAGGAATAGTCCATAGAAATTTAACAGTGGATGAACAGGTGGCAATTGTAAGAAAGGTAAAGAAAGAAGAGAGTATAATAATAAGGGATTTATATACTGTTTCCCCTGATACGCCGATTAAAGATGCTCAGAAAATCATTTTAGATAAAAAAATTACGGGCTTGCCTGTCATAATGGAAGGAAAGTTAGTGGGGATACTGACTTCAAGAGATATTAGATTTTATAAGGGAGAGAACCTATCAGTAAAAGACCTTATGACAAAAGAAGTGGTAACCGGCTCAGAAGATATCAAGATAAGTGAGGCAATAAAAATATTGCATGATAATAGAATTGAAAAATTACCAATCGTAGATGGCCAGAATAGATTGGTAGGATTGATAACTGCCAGTGATATTGAAAAGAGAGAAACATATCCCGATGCAACTAGAGATAAAGAGGGCAGGCTGAAGGTAGGTGCTGCTGTTGGCCCGTTTGATATTTTAAGGGCAGAGATGCTTGAAAAATCAGGAGTAGATTTGCTGGTGGTTGACACCGCTCATGCACATAACGAGAAAGTTATGGCAGGAATAAAAGAAATTCGTAAAAAGCTGGATATTGACATTATTGCCGGGAACATTGCCACTAAAGAATCTGCAGAAGATATCATAGCATTGGAAGTAGACGGATTGAGAGTCGGCATAGGGCCAGGTTCAATCTGTACTACCAGGATAATTGCCGGCGCTGGAATGCCACAATTAGAAGCTATTTCACAGGCCGCAGAAATTGCTGAAAAACAGCAGATTCCGGTGATTGCAGATGGAGGCATTAGATATTCTGGAGACATTGTAAAAGCTATTGCTGCAGGAGCAAATGTAGTAATGCTAGGAAGCCTTTTGGCAGGCACGGATGAGGCCCCGGGAGAAGAAATGTTTATAGAAGGAAAGAAATTTAAGAGTTATAGAGGAATGGGCTCATTAGGCGCAATACAGAAAGGCATTTCAGACAGATATGGTAAGATAGGTGGCACAAAGTTTGTTCCGGAAGGCGTTGAAGCAGCAATACCATATAAAGGCAAAGTTAAAGACACGATTTTACAGCTGATTGGTGGGATCAGATCAGGAATGGGGTATGTAGGGGCAAAAGATATAGATTCATTGAGAAAAAATGCCAGATTCATCAGGATTACGCAAAGTGGTCTGATTGAGAGCCATCCACATAACGTCACCATAATCTCCGATTCGCCAAACTATCCTGTTAAATAGTCGTTACCACAATTCCATTGGCTGTTACTAAAAAAGTATGCTCTGCTTGTGTTACAAGACCTTTCTTTTTTTCTTTTAATATTGGGAATTTGTACATATTCTTATTTTTTACGAGCAAATCTATTATTATATTATGATTTTCAATGCTATTAAGCCATCGTTCAGCAAAAGGTAACATATTGAATCTCTGGTATAATAGATCATAATATCCCATCAGATCTTTTTTGGGGGGCTCTGTAAGTATTGCAATACCCCCGTAATTATGTTCTTTTATCAATCCCACTCCATTTGTAGCAAAAGGCTCTATGGCTACAGCCATGCCCACTTCCAGTTGTGCATGATCTTTATTGTTGTAGTTCGGAACTGTTTTTCCACTGTGCAACTTAAATTTTGATAGTTCATGGCCGGTAAGATTATAGATAGGGTTATATTCATAAAATTTTATGGTATCCTCTATTACAGTGCCTATCTCAGCAAGCTCCATCCCTACATGAATCTCCTTGACCACATTTTCTAATGCTTTTTTAGACGCGTTGATCAAGAATTCATTGTTGTTGGAGCCTACTTCTACTGTAACAGCAGTATCTGCAATGTACCCATTAATGTGAGTTCCTAAATCAAGTTTTATCAGGTCACCTCGCTTAAATAACCTGGAATCGTTATATGAAGGGGTATAATGTGCCGCTTCGTCATTTGCTGAAACATTAACAGGAAATGCTAGATTACCCCCCTGCTCCATTATGTAATTTTCTATTTTTGTAACTGTTTCAAAAACAGATGTATTTTCTCTTATGATGCTTTTCCCATATTCTATTGCGCTTTTTGCTATTTTACCAGCTTTAATATAAGATTCTAATGCTTCTATACTAAAATCATTCATAAGCTTTTATATTCGTTAACAATATTTATAATTTTCTTCCATTTAAAGACACCTTCTCTTACAAGCTCGATACTGTTTTCATTAACTTTAATTACCGTTGAAGGTATTCCGGACAAAGTACCACCATCTAAAAACATCTGCACCCTACCTTTCAATTCCTCAATAGCGGTTGATAAAGTATTTGGAGCTTTACCTCCATGTAAATTAGCACTGGTAATAGTGATCGGGCCAGCGATCTCTACAAGTTTTGAAATAACCTCAGAATTCGGGATCCTAATACCGACAGTATCACTTACCAGACATTTCGGTACTTTCTTGTTTTTTAAAACTAATGTTATTGCTCCTTTTGGTGTATTATCTAAAATTTTTATTGCCAGATCCGGCACTTCTGCCAGATCGTACATCATCTCTATAGAATTAACAGCGACAGGCACGGGTACATTGTCAGTCCTGTTTTTTAAATTGTATATTTTTGCCGCATTTGCTGAATATATGGAAATTGAAAGTGCATATAAAGTATCTGTAGGAACTACTGCAAAGTCATTTTTAATAAACTCTCCGAGTATATGTATATCATTTTCATTTATTTTCAAAATTTGCATAATTGATCACGGTCCGCTAAATGTGATTGAACTATTCCCAGCTAAAGCATCTGAGCTTCCTGAAATACCTTTATAGATATATTCCAAAGCAATACCTTGCAATTTCACAGACGTAAATACGGGTTTGCCAACCCTGCTTTCATCAGTCTTATCTTTGCTGTTTTTTGATGTTATAGGCGCCGCCGATCGGATTTGAACCGATGACCACTCGGTTAACAGCCGAGCGCTCCACCTGCTAAGCTACGGCGGCACATTTTCTTATGATAAAAACCATTATGTTAAGGCACTATTTATATTTTTCAAAGATTGATTTTCTTAATTGTTCATTGAAAAATTTTGTAGGATTATCGACATGACCAATCAATATACTTTAAAAATATATTAAATTAAGTACTTTTCATCCCGTATCTTCTATTAAAAGGCCTATTTTACAAGGCCAAAAAGATGCGATTTTTATCCTTTTTAGACTTGGCTTATATGTGCTCTATCATTCTATTTTCTCTTAAATTAAAGCTTTGCCTCGGACCCTATCAAGTAAAGATATGCCAACAATGCATCCAGCTGTATCTTTTCCGTAGCACCTTCGTTTATTCTAAAGTCAATTTCTCCAAGTTTCTCTATTATTTTAATTATTATTCTATCCTCAATAGTCAGGTCTAGGACTGTTCTGTGTATTCCTCTAATTAGATCTGGGGCCGTAACTCCACCATTTATAAGCATTTTATCAAGCATGTTCCTAGCTTTAGTGAAATCACCCTTTAGTGCAGAAGTTATCATGATTTCAATATCTTTTTTACTGGCACTACCAGTAACATTATATATTGTGGTTTCATCTATATTCTTGGAAAATACCGCTGCAGTTTGCAAAATTATTATTGCCCTCCTTAAATCGCCTTCTGAAAGATGTTCAATAACTTCCAGTGCAGGTTCTGTAATTTCTATTTTTTCAAGCTTGGAGATCTGTTTTATCCTGTTTTTTATCATTTCTTTGTCAATGGCCTTAAATCTGAAAATACCGCATCTAGACTGAATAGGCTCTATTATCTTTGATGGATAATTTGCAGATAGAATGAACCTGCACGTTTGAGAGTACCGTTCCATAGTTCTTCTTAATGCTGATTGCGCGTCAGAGGTAAGGTTATCCGCCTCATCTAGAAATATAATCTTGAATTCTGCATTTGTCAGCGAGGATGATCTTGCATATTCCTTTATGTCATCTCTGACAACATCTATTCCTCTCGCATCACTTGCATTCAATTCTAAAAAATTCATACGATACTGATCTCCATAAAGTTCTCTAGCCAGAGCTATAGCACAGGTAGTTTTTCCAGTCCCGGCTGGTCCTGAAAATATCATGTGCGGTAAGTTCTTTTCTGCAACATATGCCTTCAGACGTGCTACTATCTCATCTTGCCCGACCACTTCACTGAGATTTTTCGGCCTGTATTTTTCTACCCACAAGTCTTCCATAATACATTCAACTCTATATTATTGCTTACCTTCCGTCTAAGCCAAAGTGTGGAGGTACACACTTTAAACAGGTACTTTATTGCTGGATGAATACGCTATTTTATTATTATAGCAAAACGCTATTTAAACATTTTTATTGACTAAATTGCGTGCAGCTCCTCTCCAAAGATCTTATGTAAAAATAAAAAGAGTAAGAGCCTTTATCGCGCTTTTACTTCTTTCTCTATGTTTGGGCGCTCTTTAAAAAATATGGTAGAACCGCATTCACAAGTCAAATCATAAGCTGTCATTTTACCAGTATATGGTCTACCACATACTGCACATCTATATACCATCTTAGCTCTCTCCCGTGGTTTCAGCTGCTTTTATCTCTTTCTTCACTTCAGGAGTATATGCGCCACCAGCAAATGTATAACCGCACTTGCGGCATTGCCAGATTCCAGTAGACTTTCTATACACGGTTTTATGATTGCATCTGGGGCAGGTATATGCTTCTATCTTTAATTCCATGGTCTCTTTCCATTTTTTCTTGGCCGCTACACCATATCTTGGCCCGAACCTGCCGGATATGCCAACTTTCTTCGTTCTATTCGACACTTTTACTCACCTTTTTTAATTATGTATTTTTCTCGGATCTCGTTCCCTATTTTAATAGTAGTATTAATAATTTTCTTTATTTCTTCAATACTGAATGAACCTGTTGATCCTTTTTGCATAGCATTAACGTTTCCAAGCTCATTTGCAGCAACGGTTAATCTGGCGCTGGATATATTTTCTTCGTCTAGGTTGGGATCGATCAATATTGAATTATCAATTTTTACAGCAGTGATCTCAACTGGATAGTGATTCACTGGTAACTTAAAGTCCTCTCCATAACCATACTTCGACGCAGGCACTACTGCCTCAGTTAGTGCAATCATTGATGCCAGAGACGAAGCATCGAACAGATTCCCATCATAATCGAGAACATGAAGATCTATAAATATGATCCATACCAGCTCGTTTTCCTTTATTACCAGCTTCTCTAAGTCTATGGTTTTACTTTCTCTCAACCCTCTATCTACCACTCTCGCAAGTTCTATGGCATCTTCTCCAGGTGGCCCAGATTCAAATGTAGGAGATGCAAGAGGTACTAATTCTGCATTTGTGGTGATCACGCCCACATTTGGGGTATCAGGAAATGGCTCTCCAGGCTCAATCTTTATCCCTGCAAGTACCTGGGTATTGCCTATCTTTACCAGCGCGGAACCATTGGCTCTTGTCACAAAATTTCTTATTACCTCTATGTTTCTGTACTCTTCCAATCCTCGATTATCAATTCTCAAGCCTCCAGCTGCAAGCTTTTGTATGTAGCTTTTCTTGATTTCAGAAACTACACCCTCAGTAAATCTTGACATGGATTACTCACCCTCTTCTAATACTTTTAAGTATTTGTTTTTAAGTGCCTCTTTCTGCAGTTCATAAACTTTCATGGATGCATTGTATGCTAGATCCATCCCTTTGTCTAATTCTTCCAAGGACATGTTGCCATCCATCTGTAAAAGTACTATCTCCTTGGTTCTAGGAATTATAGCAATTGGTAGATCTGCTTCCCCAAAATTATCTTCATCTTTATTTAGGTCTAAAACTACCTGCCCACCAACTTTACCCGCAGCACACCCTGCTATGAGATCCCGCATGGGTATCCCTGCATCAACTAATGCCACAGATGCCGCTGTTAGACCCGCGATTCTGGTACCTGCATCAGATTGTAGAACCTCTATGAACACATCTATAGATGTTCTCGGAAACTGCTCTGCTAAAACTACACTTTCTAACGCATTGGAGATTACCATTGATAGCTCTACACTTCTTCTATCTGGTCCAGGCCTTTTTCTCTCATCCACAGAAAATGCGGCCATATTATATCTGGCTCTTACTATTGCCTTACTTGCATCCTGTAAATGCTTTGGAAATACTTCCCTTGGTCCATAAACCGCCGCCAAAATCTTGTTTTCTCCCCATTCTATGTATGCAGATCCATCTGCTCTCTCTAATACGCCTACTTCTATCTTTATTGGCCTCAATTCATCAAACTTTCTTCCATCTGTTCTTATCCCGTTTTCATCTATTAACTTAATATCTGTTTTCATGCCACTCATTTCTGTTCACTCCTATTTAACTCTTCCAAATAAGCCTTAATCCGGTCTGTCAATCCTATTGTATGTGCTTCTCGCTCAATAATTCGTATAGTTTTAATCACTTCTAAAGTCTGCTTTGGCTCGCCATCAATCCATATTTCTCCGTTTTGGCCCACATAGATTTTTGTGTTTGTTGCTTCTTTTAAAAGCTTAATCATAGAGCCTTCTTTGCCAATGATCCTGGATACTTTTGTCGGTGATACTGTTATCAAGAATCCACCTTCCAACTTTCTTAATCCAGGCTCTTTCATAGAAACCCATATTTGGTTTGATTCTGTAATATTAGATACTTTTACAAGTACGACATCTCCAATATTTAAGAACCTGGATGTGTCTCCGAACTCTATTCTCCATGGCACATCATTAACGTGTAACGGCGCTGTATAAGGTGCATTGATATCCACTACCCAGTTTGTGGGGGTAAGATCCACTATTTTTCCTATAACTTTATCACCTTTCTCTGGGAAATATTTCCCGGCAAGAGGCATAATGTTAAGGTATCCAGACTTTTCAGATTTTGTGCCTAAATATACTGAATATGCTTTCTCGTTTTCTATGTATATACCTATACCAGGTTTATTCGGGCCTAAATCAATCTCTTCTCCTGGTAAAACAAACTCTCTAACACTTTTCATAATTATTATCACCTAACTTTTTAAAATTTTAGTCTGCGCATTTCCATGCGTCTTTTTGTTTAATATATCAAAAAACTCAATTTGAACGCCAGCAGGTATCTCTATTACCCCTACCCAAGAACCATCGTTTTGCCATTCTTCCTTCAATACAGTACCCATCTTTGTGATTTCCTGATAACTTTTCAAGTAATCTTCTCCAGAAATCTTTACCGCAATTTTTATTTTTTCAAATTTTATTGGGAGTATCAGTCTGATAGCTTTTACAACCGTATTAACCTGTTCTTCCACACTTTTAAAGGGGTCTATATGCACTTTTGCCTCCTCAATTGCAGTCTCAATGCGCTGGGGAGGATGAGGGGTATTCGTTTGTGGGTTAATTGCATTTTTTGAGATCTCCATTATAATCTGCCTTTTTTTATCTTCAAGCATCTTTCTTCTCTGCTCTGTGGTTAACTGTACCTGCCCCTTCAAAATAATATGTTTTACTATCTCCTGTATGTTATCCGTCTCAAATACTTCTTTCAAAACCTCTTCGCTAGCTCTGTCCCCTTTATTGGCATCTTTAAAAATCGTATCACTTACCATATACTCTATAACATCGACATCTTTACCAGCTTTTATAATATCAACTAGTGCCGGATCTATAAGTATTTCAAATCGATGCCCATGGCTCTCAAATCTTGCAATTATTGAATCTTCTAATTTTACCATAGTCTCTTTTAAATTTTATTTAGATAATTCTCAGTTTCTGATTCCTCTAATATTCTGAACCCTTTGTCTTTGGTAACAATACCTATCTGCGCAATGATTGGCGTATTTGGGTCTTCAGCAGCTTTTTTTAAGCCTTTCAGTGCTAATATGATCGCTTCATCCATGCTCATATTATCCTTGTACTCTTTTTCAAAAATAGGCATTATTATGTCTCTACCAGCTCCTATACAATCTGCTTTATATCCTAAAAATGCTCCGGAAGGCTCGGTCTCAAATAGATGAGGCTCATCATCTACACCTGCTATTAATAAAGATGCTCCAAACGGTCTAGCTCCACCGTACTGCGTATATTGCTGCACATAATCGCTTACTTTTTTGGTTAAAACCTCTACTCCTACCTTCTCGTTATAAGTTACTTTTTCAACCTGAGCATTAACACGTGCATAATCTACAAGCATTCTTGCATCTGCCACTAAGCCGGAAGATGCTGCACCTATGTGCTCATCTATCATGTAGATTTTCTCGATGCTTTTTGGTTCTATCAAGTTGCTCCTCACCTTTTTATCGATTATTAAAGCAACTCCATCCTTGAATTTCATACCTATAGTTGTAGATCCTCTTCTTACTGCTTCCCTAGCATATTCAACCTGAAACAATCTCCCATCTGGTGAGAAGACTGTTATAGCTCTATCGTATGCCATCTGTGCTTGTTGCATTTTTTCACCTCTGTTCTTAAATCCTTATAATCTTTTATATTATAAACTTTTAGTTTTTTACTATGACAGAAATAAAGCGTTAAATCTATTGCTATTTCCTTATGGTTTTATTATGTATTTCAGGGCATTTATGATAGCTTTTCTTAAAAAAGTACATACCCCATACACTTTTAATATCTTGGAAATAAACTATTTTACGATACTTTTTACTTATGAGTATATAAATGTGGTCTAACGGTTTATTTCTGGCATAGGTTTTTTAGTTAATGTTCAGTATGTTATGTTTTTAGCATTTGTGCTATCTTGACTCTTTACAATCCTGGCATATGAACATTCCATTGTAAAATTCTAGTGACGTGGAGAACCTGCCACACAATTCGCATCTTCCTGTTATATGTTCATGTACCTCATTCATATAATGCTCATTTGATATATTGTTCCATTCATTTGCAAGTAAAATCAGATCCGGGGATATTTTTACTATGTCATTTTCTGATAACAACCCGATAATTTTACCGCCCTTTATTACAGGTAGTTTCCGAATCTTCTTCTTTACCATCAATTTAGCACAATCTTCTAATTTATCATCTTCTGATACTGCTACAATTGGAGAACTCATTATGGATCTTAAAAGTGTCTTAGCTGGATCTCTATTTTCAGAAACTACCTTTAAAACAATGTCATGCTCAGTGACTATCCCTAATGGCTCGCTATTCTCAGATACTATTATGGTACTTACATTGTTATGAACCATTTCTCTTACCGCTTTCAAAACAGTAAGGTCTAGATCTAATAGCAATGGATTTTTAGACATTATTTCTTTGATCTCAATTCGTTTCATACAAATATAATGAATTTATTATGCTTTAATAATCTTTTGGCTTTTCGACCCTGCCTGAATAGTGAATTTTCTTAACGACCAGCTTTTCATTTTAAAAATCTTTTATATACCATAAATTTTAAGATGTTAGCAAATGTTCGTCTATTAGCTTAAACATATCATTTAATAAATAACTTGAACCTGTTATAAAAATTGATTTTAGGCTATGTTACAAACAGTAATTGATAAATAATAGGGATGATCGTGAAATAATTGGCAACATCTAGTTTGAGCAAGATTTATATATTTATGTAGTATTATACATATCGGGATTATTATGAATGTAAAAGCAATAGTTACAGTAACAGTAGTTATTTCGCTGATCTTAGGCTTTATGGCAGGATTTGAGTACAGCGCTATTTCTTCACCCGCACCGACAAAACAGGGGATAACAGTAATTGCTGCTGGCTCTCTAGGATATGCTTTTAGAGATATTGGACAAAACTGGTCTGCGCTCTATCCGAACAACCCAATACTCTCAGCAGGGGGTATATTTATGGGTAGCGTTAAGGCTGCAGATCAGATCGCAGAGCTGGGGCAGAAATATGATGTGTTTGCATCCGCGGCTTCAGACGTGATTCCAATGGTACTATCTCCTACATATGCCTCTTGGATGATCGTTTTTGCAACAAACGAAATTTCCATATTATATGAGCAAAATTCTACTGCAAAAATATCCATTAACAACCAGACTTATTTCACAAATCAAATCAACTCAAGTAACTGGTGGATGTTTGTCACCGCCCCTGGAGTTACAATTGGAGTAAGCAATGGTAGTACTGACCCTGCAGGCTTCCAAGCTATTCAAGCAATGAAATTGGCAGGTATATACTTGGTCCAAAATGATAATCTTGCATATAACAATTGGTTCCATAATGTTCTGGGATATCCAATGAACGATACAAATGCTATTTTTGAACAAATATGGATTCACAAGTCCCAGTCAAATGAGCTGAGACCTGTTGGTATCGAAGCTAGCTTGGATTCAATGATCGCCACTGGCGCGCCTTATTATGGTATTTCATACAGGAGCCTTGCTAAATCATATGGGTTAGGTTTTGTAGAACTTCCTTGGCAGGTTAACTTAGGATCTATAAACAGCACTGCGGTAAACTATTATGCACAGGTAAACAGCAGCGGCGCTCCACTTTTATTAAGCGGCAGTACCTCTGAAGCTAACAGTCCGGCCGGTCCGATATTTTATGCAGTTACTATCCCAAAAAATGCACCAAATCCTAGCCTGGCATTAGACTATGTCGTGTTGCTTCTTAGCCAGATAGGCCAGCAAATATTTAAAAATACATATTTTGATCCAATACCGGTCCCATATGCTGTACCATTCTCTGGCGGCAGTATACCCGCTCAGCTGCAACCATTTACAGAAACTCTGCCACCATATTTACAATCCGGATCTGGCAATACTGCTATAATGGGTGGCTCTTCATGATATTTTTGTAAATTTTTTTATTTTTATTTTTATAATATCTTTTGAAATAGTTATATTCTCAGTTGTTTTTATTTCTACTTTTTCACTAAATAAGTAACCTAAAATCATAAAGCTTTTCCCTATTTTTATAATTTGCTCTACTTCAACTTCAAACCCGTCTTCACTTAATATCACATCCTCGGACCTGAATGCTATAATGTCATTTTCTCCAAGTCCTAACCTTTTGTTTAGTTCCTGATTTTTAACTATGTTATTCAACCCCATAAATTTAGCTATAAACTCATTATTTGGCTTTGAAATTATACTATTATAATCCCCGACCTGCACTAATTTACCGCTGTTAAATACTCCGATCCTGTCGGCTAAATCTATTGCCTGAGCAGGTTCATGTGTAACGTGGATAGTCGTAAGACCGTATTCTTTATGTATCCTCTTTAGCTCATATGTAAATTTCTCTTTTATGTTTAAGTCCAGGCCGGTTAATGGCTCGTCCAACAACAGTAATTTGGGTTCTATTGCCAAAGCTCGCGCAATCGCAACTTTTTGCTTTTCACCACCACTAAGCACTTCTGGCCTTTTATACAGTAACTTTTCAAGATCCAATGTTTTGATAAGTGGCGCAATTTTTTTTTCTGCCTCTGCTTTATATATGCCTCTAACTCTCAATCCAAAAGTAATGTTGTCTTTCACACTCATATTATTAAACAGTGAATATTCCTGTGGCACATACCCTATATGCCTTAGTTCAGGTGACTTAAAAGTGATCTCTTCCCCATCCAAAAATATGTGCCCTTTATCAGGGCGGTATGCCCCTGCTATTATATCTAAAAATAAGCTTTTTCCTGCACCTGTGGGGCCTAACAATATGAAATATTCATTATCCTGTATCTTTATATTTACGTCAGCGATTGTCAACGTTGGCACGCTCAGAGATATGTCTTCAATCCTAATCATCTTTCAACTCCTGGCACATAAAATATTTTATGTTGCCCCTGTACAACCTTCAATACTATAAAAATCACAATCGATATTATTATCAATACTGAAGATAGACCAACCGCACCCGTCAACCCCGTAACTTCAAACTGGTTGTATACCTGTACTCCTGCAATTTCCTGGTACTCTGGCAGTATATAAGGTGCCACAATCAGTATGGCTCCTACTTCACTCATTGCCCTTCCCCAGCTCAGTATAGTTCCCGTAAGAATGCTTCTGGCTGTCTGGGGAATCATTACCTTGGAAATAACTTGCCACTGTGATGCGCCAAGTGTTCTGGCAACTAGCTCTATTCTTGGATCTATGCTTTTTATTGCTTCTTCCATAGTTTTAATGGCGTAAGTTCCACTGACAAATATGTACGCCATGACCACAGCTAACATATTATAGCCGAAGGATATATTAAAAATGTTCAGAAAAGTACCTCCTGGTTCAGCGGTTGCAAAAACCAGTAAAAGTGCGATTCCCACTACGCTATGCGGTATCATTATAGGGACTTCGATAATTGAGTCCATTATCTTTTTCCCTGCAAATTTGTACCTTGCTAAGAGATACGCTAGTGGAAATCCAAATAATACCACTATTATGGATGAGATGGTAGCACCTATAACCGTGATCTTAATAGAGTTCATGTTTGTTGCGGACATAAACTGGCTAAAAAGGTACTGCGGGGATACGTAAGTTATCAGCCTTATTATAGGGACCACAAAAAATAAGATTACTATTATGGATATGATCCATACAAAAACAGGGAAGGATTTACTATCTGATATGGTTCTTGGTATCTTTTTTCCGATATGCATAAACATACATTATGATTCTCCCTATTAAAATTTTATTATGCGTATTTTTATGTTGTTTTTAAGCCTGAAATCTCTTCCACTTTATCCTCTTTCCCGATCAATAAAGTGTCTATAAAACCGATGAATAAGCCAACTTCTACTACGCCAGGAACATATTTTAGCTTTTTATATAATACCTCTGGGTTTTCAAAGTTAAGATTTTTACAATCTATAATATAATTTTTGTTGTCTGTCAGATATGTCTTGCCTGTAACTTTTCTAATCTCACAGATAGCCCCCATTCTTTCAATGTTGTTAATGACAGACAGATATGAAAAAGGTATAACCTCAATAGGTAAAGGGTAGGTTCCGAGCCTGTTTTTTAGTTTGGATTCATCTATCACTATGACCCTATACTTAGAATTGTAGGCCAGTACCTTTTCTCTCAATAGCGCTCCGCCACCGCCTTTGATCATATTTAATTTATTGTCAACCTCATCAGCGCTATCTATGTAAATATCAGATGTCTGGCCCTTAAACTTCAAGACTCTGATATTTGCCTGCTTTAATAATTCTTCAGATTTAGAAGAACTTGCAACTGTGTTAATTTTAAGGCCGTCATTTACTTTTTTTGCCAGCTCTTCGATGACAAACTTTACTGTAGACCCTGTCCCTATCCCAACTAAATATCCATCATTTATGTATTCTACCGCTCTTCTAGCCGCCAATTGCTTTTCTATGTCCTGTAAATTCATGATTAAAAGATATATTCAATCAATTGATATAACTTTCCATTGGGAGTAACTAGTCACGATTATGAAACGGCAATATAAAAGAAAGTGCCTTTAATGCAATATATTTTTAATTTATTATTATTACAAAATAAAATATATTATCTATCCTTTAAATTCGGTAAAAATTACGCATCATACTCGTTTTTATAAAAACTTAACTTCAGAATCGTGACCAGTTACCATTGGGATCTTTTGTAAAAAATTGAGATATTGCCTGAATAGTAAATTTTCTTAACGGCCGGCTTTTTTGAGACACCATGTCAGGCATTGGTGTCGCTAGGAGGATAAATATGAAATATACAAAAAACCATAACAAAAATATGAACGCACCTGCCGTTGGAATTGATATTGGAGAGAGTGAAAGCGTTGCTCACTTTGTCTCTGCTTCTGGAGACACTCTTGAGCATTTTAGCTTTAAGATGGATGATGCTGGATTCAATGAATTCAGAAGAAAGATACCTGTTAATGCAAGAATTGCATTTGAGGCATCTGGCCTTGCATATCCAGTCTTCAAAAAACTTAAGAACTTAGGATATGAAGATATTACGGTTGCACATCCTAAAGAGTTATCATGGATTATAAAATCGAAGAAGAATGATCATGTGGATAGTATTAAAATAGCTAAATTACATTTAGTTGACATGCTACCCAAATCAAATCTTCTGAGCCAAGAAGAGCAGATATTTAGGGACTTGCTAATACAGAGAGTTAAGATTGGAAAACAGATATCAAACTTAAAGAACAGCATCATAGGATATCTTAAACGATAAGATCTGTTCAACAAATTACCTGAATAATAATTTCCGGGAAAGAGGAAAAAAGCGATAAAAGCGATAAAGTTTGGAGGCCAGAGAGACTTAGTAATAAAGACCATGATGGATCACATGGAATTCTTGGAGAACCAACAAAAACCGATAGAAAAATAGATCAAGAAGATAGCAAGGGAGAATGACGATGTAAAGTTACTGATGACAATCAAGGGTGTTGATTATTATCTTGCATCTCTGCTCTCCTCCTATATAGGAGACATAACAAGGTTTGAGAGCAAAGATCGACTGGCAAGTTTCTTTGGAGTATTACGAGCCATTATTTGCAGACGCCGGAAGAAGCATTCTGGAGCAGATTACCGGAAGAATGCAAGCTAGGAGTATTTTATGCATTGGTTGAAGGAGCTGAAAAAGATGAGAAAAAATAAAAATATGAGGAGCCTTTATATAATCAAAGGATCTGGGACTATACATCCAGCACAAAATTCAGTAACTGGTTACGATTATGAAGAGGTAATTTAAAAGAAAGTGCCTTTAATACAATATATTTTTAATATATTATTATTACAAAATAAATATATTATCTATCTTTTAAATATAGTGAAAATTACGCATAATACTAGCTTTTATGAGAACTTAACTTCAGAATCGTGACCTATTACAAAATTCAGAAATATTTAAATACTGAAAACTTATAAACATTTATTGGAGGATTTATATGATTAATCAACAAAACCAAATGCCAGATAATCCACAACCATACCAACAGCCACAACCAATGCCTAATGCATATTACCCTCCAAGAGCTAGCATATCAGAAACACTATCTAAAGATAATATGATAGCTATCTTAACTATATTAAGTGTATTTTTGATGTGGTTAGGATATCTATTAGAGATCGTAGGAGCAATACCTTCCAACACTGGTGCAACAAATGATACAATTATAAGCTCTGGAGCAATAATTTTTGAATTAGGTGCATTTATGCTTGTACTAATGCTAATTCTAGTGGGACTTTTGCGATTTATATTCCCAGCATGGCAAAAACATGAGGCAGACAGATGGGTCAGAGTTTTCCTAATATTGGCTGGTCTGGTAATAGTTGTGATAGCATTTTCATTCATAACATCATTTGGCACACTATCTGCGCTATTACATATATAAATTCCATTTTTTTATTTTTTATTCTTAAATTCTAAATGTTTCGGTAATATCTGATAGAACTATGGATGAAAAATAGTGTTGAAGATTCCATGAAAGAATTTGTAGCTATCGAGATCAAGAAAATAGGTCATAATTATTATATTTACAAAGTTTCTAGTGCTTATAACAAAGAGAAAAAAAGAGCCAAAGTATGTAGGCTCTTAACATAGAGCCACTGGAGGGATTTGAACCCTCGACCTACTGATTACGAATCAATCGCTCTTCCTGCTGAGCTACAGTGGCAAGATTATTTGCTAATGAATGTTTCATACACATCTTCGTAGGTTGGCGGGATATTTGCCATATCCTGTAAATCTTTAGGTGGTACAAAAGCTTTTAGTTCTTCCTCTAAAGTACCGTCATCCTTTACCCCTATTTTGGATAATGCGTTTTCCGGGCTATATCTTTTTAGCAGATCCCTCAATTTTAACAGGAAAAGGTCCAGGTATTGTGGATCTAAAGCCAAATATGATATTTTAGATCCAAGTTTTTCAGATTGCTTGATTGTTTCATATATAAATCTGTGCTCGTAAATATTCAGTCTCAGTAATGATATATTTGGCCCCCAAACAGGCTCTTTCAACAGAAATAAAATTGCCCATCCAGCCCATGGGTCGGTGGTGGATATAAACTTTCTGCCTACTACCAGATATTTTAATTTAATTAATAATACAGTAGGCTTGTTTCTTAAATCAATCTTTACATTTGGCGCCCCAAAAGGTGTATTGTATCCCAAAAAATAGTTTTCATAAAGCTTTGCACGAATTATCTTAGCGCCCTTAATTTTTTCAGAGCTGAAGCCAGGCCGGTATAAGCCTATGTATATAGAGACAAAAATTAATATCAATCCAAATACCAGAAGGTCTGTTTTGATAGCTCCTGTTTTCAAGTTTAATGTGAGAAAAGATATTAGGATCATGAGAGCTCCCATTATCAAAAAGATAATTGCTAGAACGGATTCAGAGAAGTATATAACACGGTAAAGCCATCTATCTATATATTTTCCTTTATTCACGTTGAGAAGAATAGAATATACATATTTATAATTTTAGAGAGTTTAAAAAATAAAAAAATAAAATATTAAGCAACTGCTTTAACAGGTTCATTTACTTCGAAATCCTCATATAGTCCCAGATCGTAAAGTAGGTTCAGGATCTCCTGGATCTTGGTGTTGTACTCAGAGCCTGAGTTAAAATAGTCTATCTCCAGATCAGAAAAATTGTGCTCTTTCATCCAGATCTTTACATCTTTTGGTATCTTATTAGCATACATATTTCATACCTCCTTATATTTATTGTCTGATTTATGTCTGACAATATTTAGATATATTTAACTAGTATATAAACATTTTTACAAATTGCACTGTTTTTCAAAAATATATGAGAATATAAAAAATATCTAGAATTTAAAAAGATCACTGATCTTCGCGCCTTTTTTTGCAATCGTAGGCAGTATGTCAAGAAATGCGAGTGCTGCGCCGGAAAACATCATTAAAAGGCTGACAATCGTAAATATGAGCCCACTGGTAAAAGTATTGAGAATCGTATGGTAATAATATGTTTGCTGGAACTGGATCGCGACATGCACTGTGTTATATGTGTAGATCATAATATTCAAACCGCCAATGAAGAATATTATTCCTACTATTATTAAAATCAGACCAGTAAGGAGGTTTGAGTATCCCAGATTTCTCACACCTCTCCCTAATATCACGCCACCTATTATAGTGACTATTGTGAAAATTGCAAGTGGATACAGAGTGTATCCAAAATACCCTAAATAGACCAGTAAAAGTAAAATAAGTCCTACCAAAAGCACCAAAATCCCATAGATAAGATAATCATATCTCATATAATTGTCTTTGATCATTAATACACTATATTGCAATGCGGTATTTAAAAATTTTTAACCTACGCCAGTTCCATATAGCTTAATATGCTCCAATAACTTCAAAAGAATTTTGGTAACAGAGGATATTTTTCTGAATCATAACTGTACCTTTAAGCCTCTTGGAGATCGGATCAATACTCGAAAGGGCAAATCAGGTCGCTGAAACGGGAAGCCCCCTGCGATAGCTGAGGGAGGAGGTCACGAGAGCTTATCATACAAAAAATATAGTCGTATAATGTAATATCTTTATATACCCATAATGTATAAGTTATTAAGAATGAAAGCAAAGGAAGTATTGAATCTGCTACAAATATCCAGAAAGAC
>JBMFWH010000003.1:0-60220 GCA_049965455.1 Thermoplasmata archaeon
ATTCGGCATTACAGTATATCTGATCCTGCCGTTTTTTGCATAAACATGAAGAGTCTTTCTGGATATTTGTAGCAGATCCAATACTTCCTTTGCTTTCATTCTTAATAACTTATACATTATGGGTATATAAAGATATTACATTATAGTAATAGGTCACGATTCTGAAGTTAAGTTTTCATAAAAACGAGTATTATGCGTAATTTTCACTGTATTTAAAGGATAGATAATATATTTTATTTTGTAATAATAAATTAAAAATATATTGTATTAAAGGCACTTTCTGTTATATCGCCACTTCATAATCGTGACCAGTTACACATTATACGACTATATATCACGTTTTCTGAAAATGCAAGACTACACCGAAAATGTTTTAATATTGTTGAACATTCTTCTTAATTAGGGCTCGTGGTCTAGCAGGTTATGACGTCGCTCTCACACAGCGGAGATCACCGGTTCGAACCCGGTCGAGCCCACTGCTAGTATCTGGCAAAGCATGGAATCCAATAGCAATTTAATTTGCTTCAAAGGCTATCAATTAATAAGGTTTTTATCTTTTATGTTATTTAGGATTCTTATATGTTATCAATTTATCCAGGCAGATTTCAACCTTTTCATATTGGGCATTTGAAAGCAATAAACTATATTTTAAGCGAGGAAAAAGAGCTGATTATAGCTATAGAAAATGCAATGCAATCTTATACGCTCGCCAATCCATTTACGGCTGGTGAAAGAATAGAGATGATCTGGAGTACGCTAAGAAGCGAGAACGTGGATCTGTCCAGAATACTGTTGGTACCGGTATCTAACATCGAGAACAATGCACAATGGGTTAACTATCTGAAGGCTCTGGTGCCCGAATTTGATACCTGCTATACAAACAATAGCCTCGTGAAAGTGCTGATGCAGGAAGCAGGCGTAAAGGTTCGTGAGATTCCGTTTTTAGAGAGGGATCGATATCAGGGAAGCGTCATCAGAGCCAGAATCATGAATAATAAACCATGGAAAGATCTGGTACCCTCGCAAGTTTACAGGATGATCAAAGATATGGAACTTGATAAAAGAATCAGGAATTTAGGAGAGTAATAGTATGATCTATTCATTTTTAGGCAAGGGAGGTGTTGGAAAATCTACTATTTCGACAGCATTTGCGATGGAAAAGTCAGGGATTGAAAAAGAGAGTGTGGCATTGATCACGTTTGATTTTATGCCTTCATTACATCATATATTAAAGGATAGGTATGAAAATATAGATATTTATGAATATTCTGAGGCCACGGTTGCCAACAACTGGATCGAAGAGTACGGCGATGAAGTGTATGAGCTGATTAGCAGTTTTTTCGATCTTGACAGGTCTATAATTGAGCATATTGCGAGGGCTCCCGGCATAGCGGAAGAGTTCATGCTGTCAGAGATCCTGGCCATGCGGGCTAGGTACCGTATTATTATATGGGATACCGCCGCCGCTTCTTCAACAATGCATTTGTTATGGGCTGAAAAAGAGTTTTATGAGCATATAAGCAGGGATATCAAGTTTTATGTGGGCATAAAGAACATGCTTAATAAGATAAACAGGCGCGGCAAAGATCCCATATCGATACTGAACCGCTGGCAACTGTTATCCAAGAACGTGTGGGACTTATTAGTGAAAGATACTGTTTTTTTTGTCATAGAGAACGAGGACGAGCTATCTATGATACAAGCCATGGAGATAGAGGAAGATCTCAGAAAAATGGGTCTCAGCATAAAAGCGCACATATTAAACAGATGTGAATCCTGCGAAAGCGCCATATCTATTCCAGAGCTCAAAGGATCAGCTTTAGAGAGAGTGCAGAAGATAAGGGGTTATATTAGAGATAGCATGAAAGAATATCTCTAGAAAAGATACAGGAGGAAAAAATTATGGCAGATCGCAACAGCGTGGAAATAATAGTGACCGGTGATGAAGTTCTGAATGGTGATGTGGCGGATACTAATTCCACCTATTTGATCCAAGGCATTACGAGTCTTGGTGGCTATGTAACGCGCGTGGTAATTGTACGGGATAACATGGAATCAATTAAAATGGAACTGGACAGAAGCATAAAAAACAATGCCAAAATAATCATAACGGTAGGCGGGCTAGGGCCTACGCCTGATGATCTGACCCTAAAAAGCATTGCATATACACTTAAAAGAGCTCTGGAAGTTAATGAACAAGCACGGGAATTCATTAAAGAGCGATATGAGACAATGGCAAAAAATAAGGTTTTGGAAGATGCTACATTGACCGATTCAAGAATAAAGATGGCCACTTTACCCAGAGGTTCTGTACCATTAGAGAATCCGGTTGGAACCGCACCGCCAGTGTTAACAATGGTGGACAGTACGATGATCCTATCATTACCGGGCGTGCCAGCAGAGTTAAAAGCTATTTTCGAAAAAATACTGAAGCCGATATTAATCAATGAATTCGGGACCAGAGTCTTTACAGAGAAAGTGTTGGTATTGAGCAAAAGGGATGAATCAAGGATATCGGGCGTGTTGAAATACTTGTCAGAAACTTATAAAGACATGTATTTCAAGTCCAGATCCCAAATATTTGGCAATGAAAGAAAACTGACCCTCACAATAGCTATTCGGGGCGATAATCTGGAAGAAACCAGCATAAAAATAAATAATGTTTTGAATGATATAAAAGAGAGATTGTTAGAAGTCGAAGTGAACATTGAGCAAATTATCTAGAAACTCACAGTTTTCCAATATCTTTCACGATATTTATGTCAAGTGCCTTATCTCCAATTTTCCAGTTTGCAGGAATAGCGCACATATGCCCTTCCGAAGGAGGAGTATCATGCAAATATTTCAAACCCATAAAGGCGGTATAAACATGTACTGCATCTTTGCCAAGTCCATCATTGAATAGCGAGATGTACTGCACTTTTCCCTCTGGATCGATTATAACGACACCTCTTCTTGCAGATCCCGCGCTTAAATTTAAAAACCCATATTCTGTAGATATTTTTTTGTTAAAATCTTCCAGCATCGGTATTTTGCTATTCTTTACTCTCGGAGAAGTACCCACCCATCCTTTGTGAGAAAATACGCTGTCTGTGCTAACTGCGAATATTTCAGCATTGTTGCTTTTGAAATCATCATAAATCTGCATAAAAGCCTCTATGTCTGTAGCGCATACGAATGTAAAATCTCCAGGATAGAATGTCAATATTACCCACTTTCCACGAAAATCAGAAAGCCTCACATTTTCGATCTTATCAGAGCTCGGAAAATATGCTCTTGTGACAAACTCTGGTGCGATCCCCTCAATGTCTATTAAACTATTCATTTTACATCACCAGCATAACAAAATTAATGGCACCTATAAAAATTTTTTGTTGTTTTTTCAGCTATAAGTTCGATAATAATTAAATACAACTAAAAGATATGGTTTATGGAGTATGAGTTATTCAGAAACCGCTGAATTTGAATTTGAGGAACCGGACGCAGAGATAATATATCAATCTCTGATAGTGGAGAGTTTGAGAGAGATTCCAAGAACTAAAATAGAGCTTTCAACGAAAGAGAAGATGCTGAAGCTGACAATATATGCAGAAGACGTAAACGCTTTAAGATCTGCGATAAACTCGTATTTAAGATGGATAAATTTATCAATAAATATACTGGAGTTGAAAAGAAATGGTAGAACTTAACTTAAGCCCTTACTTACAAGAAAAATTGAAACAGGCTCAAAATTTACAACAGCAATTGGAAAGTACGCTGGCGCAGAAGTATCAGTATGACGTGAAAATAAAAGAGCTTGCAAAGACAATTGAAGAATTAAGCAAGATAAAAGATGACTCTAAAATATACAAAAATGTCGGGGCCATACTTATAGAAGTGAAAGACAGAGCAATATTATTAAAAGAACTGCAGGATGAAAAAGAGACTCTTGAGGTAAGATCTAGAACGATGGAAAAACAGCAAAAATTATTGGAAGATAAATACAAAGACATACAGGCCGAGTTTGCCAAGGCTTACGGCCAGAAATCAGAGAGCAGTTAATCTCTCTATTTTTTTCAGGTATTCAGACTTGCAAACATTACAGCAGAAATATTTATTTTCTCCCCCTACTTTTGCAATGATCGGTTCTCCCTTAATATCTCCCTTGCAATAATAACACTTAATCTTTAACATTGTGTCTTTTTCAACTATGGTTTCGTTTTCTGATTTATGTTCAGAGAGTATTGAATATCGCTTATATCCCACCATTTCTTCCGCAAGAAGCTCTAAAAACTCGTGTAACTTCTCGATATTTTTGTAAACGTATATGACTATAATTACATTCGATTCTGCATTGAGAATTCTCCTCACATTTTCAAGTCCTGATAGCTTATCTTGCAAACTCTTTAATTTTTTTGGGTCACATTCTATTATGAAAATATCTTTGTAGTTACCAAGTTTAACAAAATCTAGTTCAGCAGTATATTTCTTGATCAATCTTAACTGTTCAAGAACTTTAATTTTTGAGCTTACGGTGGGGGTGCTAATATTAATTTTTCTTGCGATTTTCCTGTGCGAAATCCTGGAATCTTCTATAAGCAAGGACAGAATTTTTAAATCGATGTCATCCAGCTTCATAAGTATATAAAAAACTTTTAGATATTAAGGTTTTGTCATCTTTTGTAATAGGTCACGATTCTGAAGTTAAGTTTTCATAAAAGCGAGTATTATGCGTAATTTTTATGTTATCTAAAGGATAGATAATATATTTTATTTTGTAATAATAATAAATTTAGAATATATTGTATTAAAGGCACTTTCTGTTATATCGTCACTTCATAATCGTGACCAGTTACCATCTTTTGATAAAGAGAAACAACTTTAATTAAAAATTAGTGGTTTGATGGTATATTTGGAAATACCAACATCGCATCTCCAAAGCTGAAAAACCGGTACTTGTTCTCGACTGCAATTCTATATGCTCTCATTGTATTTTCATAGCCTGCAAATGCTGAAACTAACATCAGCAGAGAAGATTTTGGGATGTGAAAATTGGTAAGCAGCACATCTATCCCGCTTTTGAATCGGTAGCCAGGATATATGAATAGATCCGTTCTCGTGGCGTTGCTAATGATCTTTCCATCTTTAGCAGAGCTCTCAAGTGATCTCATTACCGTGGTTCCTACGGCTATTAATCTGCCACTCCTATTGTTGATCAGCTCTGCAGTATCTTTTGAGATACTGTAATATTCATAGTACATTTTATGAGTGGTAATATCCTCTTCCCTGACCGGTGCAAAGGTGCTGAATCCGATATGTAAAGTGATATACCCGACCTTTACTCCTTTATCCTCAATGTTTTTTAGAAGCTGGCTCGTAAAATGAAGCCCGGCGGTTGGCGCAGCAAGAGACCCTTCATTCTTCGCAAAAATAGTCTGGTATCTGCCTGTGTCCTTTAACTCTTTTTTTATGTATGGTGGCAGTTTTACAGTGGCAACATTATCGAGGTCTGGTTCTTGTTCAAACTCTATGGTTCCAAATCCTTCATTTTTCTCTATTACCTTACCTCTCAGGCCATTGAAATCTAAAACTGTTCCAATCCTGACCTTTTTTCCGCCGATAATAGCAGTGCATACATTATCCTTTTTGGACGTGATTAAAGCCTCAACTTTCCCACCCGTTAATTTTTTTCCGATCATTCTCGCTTTCAGTACTTTCGTGTCATTGAATATTATCAAATCGCCTTTTTCCAGGTAATTGATTATGTTATAAAAATAATCGTGAATTATGTTTTCGTTATTGAGCACCATCAACTTCGAATGGTCTCTTGGCTCTACCGGGTCCTGTGCTATCAGGGTCTTGGGCAGGTAAAAATCATAAGATTCGAGGGATTTCAGGTTCATGATAAGCCATAAAATGGCGGCCATTATTAATGGTTTCTATTTATATTTTACAAACCATATAACAAAATATTTTATACAATAAAGAATTATAGGGTTGGTGTAAATTGTATGTATGAGATAAGGTTTCATGGTAGAGGTGGACAAGGTGCAGTTATAGCATCAGAGATCTTAGCAACAGCATTTTTTTATGAGAATAAATATGTATCTTCATTTCCATATTTTGGGGTGGAACGAAGAGGAGCGCCGGTAACTGCTTTTACAAGAGTTGACGATCAGCCGGTGCTTGTCAAGTCTCAGATCTATTCTCCTGATTTTGTGGTTGTTCTTGATCAGGCACTGATGGATCAAGTGAATGTTACAGCAGGCCTTAAAAAAGGAGGAGCAATACTGATAAATTCAAACAAAGATCCTGAGTTTTTCAATTTTGAAAATTCGGTTGCAACGGTAAACGCTACGGAAATAGCATTATCGCATAACCTTGGATCTTCATCTGCGCCGATCGTGAATACAGCCATAATAGGCGCCTTTGCAAAAGCTACAAACACGGTGTCTATAGATTCTGTATCAAAAGCAATCAGGGACAAGATAAACATTTCTCCTGAAGAAAATGTAAAAGCTGCAATAGAAGCTTTTGAGAATACTAAAATCAAGAAAGAGGTGAAATGAAATATGCCAGGTTTTCCGACTCCGATAGCAACTGTACCGAGCACAAGCAACAAAACTGGTTCATGGAGAACGTTCAAGCCTGTGATAGACTATAAAAAATGCATAAGATGCATGATCTGCTGGAAGTTTTGCCCAGAACCGGCTATTATAATAGTAGCAAACGATAAGTATGTTTTTCCCAATTCTGCAATATCGAAACTGGATGCTCCTGAGATTGATTATGATTACTGCAAGGGCTGTGGCATATGTGCCAACGAATGCCCGGCAAAATGCATTAGCATGGTGATTGAGGAGCGTGAAGAAGGTGGATCAATATGAAAACTATGCTTACTGGCAATGAGGCTGCAGCACATGGCGCCAGATTGGCAAACGTGAAGATAGTGTCTGCATATCCAATCACGCCACAGACCACAATCGTTGAGAAAATAGCTGAATTTGAAGCAAATGGAGAAATAGACGCAAAATACATTAGGGTAGAAAGTGAGCATTCGGCTATGGCGACTTGCATCGCAGCTGAAAACACCGGAGTAAGAACTTTTACAGCCACGTCTTCGCACGGGCTTGCGTTGATGCATGAAATGCTGATCTGGGCTGCGGGCGCAAGATTGCCGATCGTGATGAGCGTGGTGAACCGGGCGCTGGCGCCACCATGGTCAATCTGGTCCGATCAGCAGGATACAATTGCGCAGAGAGATACTGGCTGGATGCAAATTTATGCAGAGAACAACCAGGAAGTTCTTGACTCCATTCTCATGGCATACAAGATTGCAGAAAATCCAGAAGTGCTTTTGCCAATGATGGTAATAGAGGACGCATTCATACTTTCACATACGACAGAGTCCATAGACTTGCCTTTGAAGAAAGAGGCGCTCAAGTTTTTGCCAGAATACAATCCGCAATACAAGCTTGATACTTCAAATCCTGCGGGATTCGGGTCTCTTGTTATGCCAGACGGTCCTTTCATGGAGTTCAGGCATAAAAGTGAGCTTGCGCTTGAAAAGGCAAAAGAGGTCATAAAGAAAGTAGATGCTGAGTTTCAGGAGCAGTTTGGCAGGTCCTATGGCGGGCTTGTTGAGAATTACAGGACAGAGGATGCAGATTACGTTATTGCCATGATGGGTAGCACGGCATCTACTGCAAAATATGCTGTTAACAAGATGCGCAGTGAAGGTAAGAAGGTGGGGCTGTTAAAGATCCGATCATTCAGGCCGTTTCCAGCTGAAGAGATCAGAGAAACTGCTAAGAATGTGAAAGTGCTGGGAGTAATGGACAAGAGCTACACTTACGGACATGGAGGAGCATTGTTCAACGAGATTACGTCCGCGTTGTTCAATCACAACAACGCTCCGGTCAAGAACTTTATTACTGGACTTGGCGGCAGGGATATTACGCCTGAGCTGATAGAACAGATGTTTGAAAATATGATAAAGATAGGGAAGAGTGGACTGGACAAGGAAATAGAATGGATAAATTTAAACCCTAAATTGGAGGCGAGTTTATGAGAAACCTGACAATTCCAGAGCAAGAATTGATGTTGCCTGGCCACACGGCATGCATGGGCTGCGGTGCAACAATAGCCATGCGTTATGTTTTGAAGGCGCTGGGCAAAGACACGATATTGTCAATACCCGCATGTTGCTGGGCCGTTATTCCGGGCGTATATCCGGCGAGGGCTCTTGAGGTTCCGTTGCTTTATACGGCGTTTGAGGTGACAGGCGCAACAATATCCGGCATAAGGGAGGCATTGAACATGCAGGGCAGGGAGGATATTAACGTGGTTGGTTTTGCAGGAGATGGTGGCACGGCAGATATCGGGATACAGTCATTGAGCGGGGCGGTAGAGCGTGGCCATAATGTGTTTTACATTATGTACGACAATGAAGCATACATGAACACGGGGATTCAGAGATCTTCAGAGACGCCTTACGGGGCATGGACCACCACCACGCAAGTAGGAAAGTTGAGAGACTGGAAAAAGGAGCAGAAAAAAGACATGGTAGAGATAATGGTTGCGCATCATATACCTTATGCAGCCACTGCCAGCATTGGATATCCTGAAGACTTGATAAAGAAGCTACAGAAAGCGAAGGAGATTGAAGGCCCCAAGTTTTTCCACATCTTTGCAAGCTGTCCTACCGGCTGGAAATCGCCACCTGCCAAAAGCGTAGAGATTGCAAAATTGGCAGTGGAGACAAACATATTTCCGCTGTACGAGGTTGTTAACGGGGCATATAATATCACATACAAGCCCCAGAAAAAGGTGGAAATAAGAAGATACTTGGAGCTTCAGGGAAGGTTCAGGCATCTTACTGATGATGACATAAACGAGATACAAAACATAGCCGAGAAAAACTATGAACAGTTATTAGAGAAAGAGAAATGGACAAACTCAAAGTTGTGAACAGAGATGAGCTATAATTATCTTTATGAGGATAATATAGGAAAGACCTATTTTATACTCTCTAATGAGGCAATAGTGCGTGGCGCTTTAGAAAGTGCGGTGGACATAGTTGCTACCTATCCTGGCACGCCCACATCCGAGATCGGGGACATATTCTCTAAAATCGCGAAAGAGGCCGGCGTTTATTTTGAGTTCTCGACGAACGAGAGCGTTGCCCTTGGCGTTGCTGCTGCTGCAAGCAGCTCTGGGCTCAGGGCACTGGCGTTTATGAAGCATGTGGGCCTGAATGTGGCATCTGACTTCATGATGACCACTGCTTATATCGGAGCCCGGGGCGGACTGGTAATTATTACTGGCGATGACCCGTCCATGCATTCTTCACAGAATGAGCAGGATAACAGACACTATGCAGAACTTGCACATTTGCCCTTAATAGAGCCGTCATCGCCGCAAGAAGCTCTAGATTATCTCAAGGAGGCTTTCGAGATATCCGAGTCTTTAAAGCTGCCGGTGCTTTTCAGAACTACCACGAGAGTGAACCATCTAAGGGGCCAGGTAACATTCGGATCGATCAGGAAAAACAAGAAAAAATCAGAATTCATAAAAAATCCGGAAGCGCTTGTGCCTTTGCCTGCAAACGCTTATAAAATGCGAAAAAACCTGGAGGATAAGAACAGGGATGCGATCGCGTACTCGAACAGGTCCGTACTGAACAGGATCGAAGAAGCGGATTCTGACATTGGGGCGATAGCAAGTGGCGCAGGCTATAACGTATTGAAAGATGTAGTAAGCGACAAGAATATTAATTTAAAAATCTTAAAGCTAGGATTCACGAGGCCTGTTCCTGATGCTCTGATCTTAAAATTTATAAAATCTGTAAAAAAGCTGATCATTGTGGAAGAGCTTGATCCATACTTAGAGAAGGAGATCAGGACTCTGGTGCAGCTGAATGGATTGAACATCGAAATTTACGGAAAGCTCAACGGTTACTTTCCCGCAATGTACGAGTACAATGCAGATGTGGTATATGCCGGACTGGCAAAGGTGCTGGGCATAAAGGTTGCAGAGCCACAAAAATTTGAACCTGAAATTGATATACCTGCAAGGCCACCGGTTCTCTGTCCCGGGTGCCCTCACAGAGCCACATATTACGCGACCAAAACGGCGTTGAAACAGCTCAGGATCAATAATGCGATAGTCTCAACGGACATAGGTTGTTATACATTAGGAATACAGAAACCTTACGAGCTTGCAGACTTCTTGCTTGCAATGGGATCTTCAATAAGTGCTGCCACTGGATTTGCAAAGGCTACGGATCAACCCGTGATATCATTTATTGGCGACTCCACGTTTTTTCATAATGGCATACCGGGCCTGATAAATGCAGTGCATAACAAATCGAATCTGTTGTTGATAATACTGGATAACAGGACAACGGCAATGACAGGGCACCAATCCAATCCTGGAATGCCCATAGACGGCATGCTGCAAGAGGCGCCAGAACTGTCAATAGAGAACATAGTGAAGGCGGTAGGCGTTGAGTTTGTGAAGGTTGTAGATCCTTACGATCTCAAGACAATGACCAAGGCAATAAGGGAAGGATTGGAGTTTCCGAAAACATCAGTGATCATTGCCAAGAGAGAATGTGCGTTGCTCATGGACGCAAGGAACCGGAAGAATTCTACATGGATCACATATCACATAAACCAGGACAAATGTACTAAATGCATGAATTGCGTATCTCACTTTTCCTGTCCAGCAATATTTACGGAGAATGGTAAAGTTTACATAAATGCGACGCTGTGCGATGGATGTGGTGTTTGTGCAGAGCCACTGGTTTGCGGGTTTAAGGCGATAGAGGTGGCAAAGAATGAATAATATCAGCATTCTTTTTGCGGGCGTTGGCGGTGAAGGAGTGGTTACTACAGGCGCGGTGCTTGGTGATGCGCTGACCAGAAAAGGAATAAAGGTTGTGATGTCCGAGGTTCACGGCATGGCACAGCGTGGAGGCATAGTAACCGTGGAGATGAAGCTGGGATCTGGTAACAGCCCCATCATAGGCGTGGCTGCAGCAGATATAATTGTGGGGTTTGAGCCGGTAGAAACTTACAGGGTATTAAAGAAGGCAAACAAGGACACAAAAATAATAATGAACAGCAGTGAGATCGTACCGTTCACGGTTTCAGTCGGGGAATCCGAGTACCCGGATTTTGAGGGCATTGTAGAGAGCATAAAAAAGCAATTTAAGAACCTTTATATTGTAGATGCGGAGGCTCTGGCCTCAAAGGCAGGGAATTCGATAGTAGAGAACATAGTATTGCTCGGTGCTCTCATAGCGCTGGATGTCTTGCCGGTGAGCAGAGAAGACGTTATAGAGAGCATAAAGAACACGCTCTCAAACAAACGTTATGAGGCCATGAACATTGCCGCTTTTGAGTTAGGGTATGATGCGATAATCAAACATTAAGATGGAAGATCTGATAATAATAGGTGGCGGTCCTGCGGGTCTGAAACTTGCATCATTAGTGGGCAAGAGAATAAACACCACGATCCTAGAAGAGCATTATGAAATAGGCAAGCCTAGCCATTGTACAGGCTTATTTTCAAAGCCCGTATTCGAAATGGCGCCATACAAAGCGGTCACGAACAAAGTGCGCGGTGCAATTTTGAAGCTTGGCACCATGGAATTTTCAATATCAAAGAATGAAACTGTTGCGTATGTTGTTGAAAGAAGCGATTTTGACAAGAGCCTGGCAGCCGAGGCGATAAACAACAATGTGAAGGTCCAGCTTGGCGCGAGAGTCAGGGACATACTAACAGATAAAAACGGCACGAAGGTAATATACAGGAAGGATGGAGAAATCAGAGAGCTGGAATCGAGCGTGGTAGTTGGCGCAGACGGATCTGGTAGCGTGGTCCGCAAAAAGATGGGGCAGAGCATTCCAAGCTATCTCGGTGCTATGCAGCTCAGAGTTTCTGGAGCGGAGATTGATGAAGATTATGTTAAACTATTAATGGGATCAGACATAGCTCCTGGCTTTTTTGGATGGATTGTGCCTGAAGGAGATAGCATGGCGAAGGTAGGGGTTGCAATCGGGCATGGTAATGCAGTGTCGTACATAAAAAAAATCTTAAAGGATGATACTTTGAAAAATGCAAGGATACTGGGTTTGGAAGGTGGCGTAATACCGGTAGGAATGGTCCAGAAGAAAGTGCTTGGCAACCTTTTGCTGGTGGGAGATGCAGCAGGTTTTGTCAAGGCCACGTCTGGTGGTGGAGTGTATATGGGGTTGAAGAGCAGCATCAATGCAGCTAAAGTGATATTGGATAATCTTGAAGGGCGGAGTTACGGGCTTGACAACTACGAGAAGCTAATTTCAAAGCTCGTGAAAGAACTGAAGATGGATCTCAGGATCCACAACATCTATTCTACTTTTTCTGATGCTGAGCTAAAGGACATATTCACGATTTTGAGCAGGAAAGAGAATGTGGAGATTATTGAAAAGTACGGAGATATAGATTATCCGTCTAAGGTTGCGTTCGCACTTTTAAAACGAAACCTGACCCTTTTAAAGTACGGGTCGAAGTTGCTGAAAAATTGAGCATTAGGTTACGATTTTCATTAACCATGTTAACATCCACATTTGGAAGTTATCATCCCTGTGAATTCAGGGATGCTTAAACTTCTTGGGTATAACCCTATACCCTCTATCCCGTCTGCGAATGCTTCAGGAATTGCCTTTCTTATCATGTTGTAGGATGCATGCAGATCTGCATGTATCAGTGTTCCGTCTGCGGATCTGAAAACACCTCTTTTGATCCACTTGCCCATGTATGCATCATGATGTTCTATGCTTTCATTGCCAAGGAAGGAGCACTTGCTTGTGTGGCTTTCATCCTCTATTATAACCGTAACTCCGCTATTTTAACCCATAGGTATCATATCTGAAAAATTTAAAATCATCTTTTTTGCTCTCTTTGGTATGGTTGCAAAATATTCTCGCCCAGTTCTCTCTCTTATTTTTTCTACCTTTGAAAGTTCATAATATACCTCTTCCACAGAGATCTTATCTGATACTTTTCTCTCCTTTAATCTTTTCAGGGTCTTGAAATAGATTATTAATGATAGAAATGTTACAAACCGTAACTCCACTATTTTAACCCATAGGTATTATATCTGAAAAATTTAAGATTATTGATTTTGAAAATATAAATTTAGACAGTCTTTTCTATCATATTTAATTTCAGCTTTTTGTTATGCACTCTGGTTATATTTCATATTAATCTTCCTATCTACACCTAAATCTGACCAGCGGTTGCAAAAACAGCCGGCAGTTAAGAAATTTACTATTCAGGCAAGGTCATGCGAGAAAAAATATATATTATGCCAGTATTTATCTTAATCTGACGGTGATAGTTTGGACGTAATAGATCAGTTTTTGCACATATTCATTCCGATATTCGTTATAGTGGATCCATTTGCATCAGTTGCGCTTTTTATAAGCCTAACTGCCGGGCTTTCTAAGCCTGCTACAAGTAAGATCATAAAAGAGTCTGTATTATGGGGATTCTTGATCCTGTTGATATTTGCATTGATCGGCTCTTACATCCTGGAATTTTTCGGAATAAGCATAGAAGCATTAATGATTGCTGGAGGACTGTTAATGCTTATTGTGGGAATTGAGATGGTAAGAGAAGGAGATAAGCCCAGAGCCACAAGAAAAGGGCAGGAAGAGGAAGAGCTCGGCGACATAGGTATAGTGCCTCTGGCCACTCCGATGCTTGCCGGCCCCGGAGCCATATCACTGATGATCATACTGGTTGCAAGCTATGACTTATGGATCGTACTGGCTTCGACGGTCCTGGTTTTTTTGATTGTATATATATTTTTCAAGTTTTCGACTATAGTTTACCGGATGATCGGCATGAAAGGCGCAAGGGCTTTTACAAGGGTGATGGGATTGCTAGTTGCAGCATTTGCGATGCAGTACATACTTAACGGATTCGGAATATGGTACCTGCATCTCTAGTTTCAAATCTGATTCTTGGCAAACACAGTGTATTTCTTTCCAAGAGATTGCAATGTTTTAAAAAATTAGGACATATGCGAATAGATTTATGATAGTGAATGCCATATGTGCCCTAGCCCATAAATTAGATACTGTCAATTCTCCGTTGAAAATATTAAAAAGAGCATTCATCATCCTACATAGCATAATTTCGAAAACGATTTAAAATAGATGATCCAGATAAAAGCTATGCCTTCGACAAAATGAAATAATACGTATTTATCAACGAAGATTTGACAAGACCATAACTTAGCAAAAATGATATATCACTATACATTTAATATCACATAATGTTTAATGCGCATGTAAAGGTATTGAACGATTCTGAGATCAATGAAGAGATGGAGAGCATCAAGGTTGCAAGAGAGGGCATTGAAATAATGAACCCTAAAGCACAATTTTTCATAATAAAGTTAGAGCAGGTTCCAATAAAAGACGCCATAATACTGAAGCAGGAGTCTTTAAGTTGTGGCTGCGATGCGGCACTGGCATGGAACGTAGTATCTTTAAAAACCGAATTTACAGATGCGCTGGTATTCGGTAGTGGTAAGGAACTTGGAACATTGTCTCAAAAGATGAGAAAGCAGCCTTTTAATGGCAAAAAAATAGGTGCTGAAATTGAAGAGGCAATATTCAATTTCAAGAGAAGAGAATATCAGTTCCCCACAAAATCTGGAGTTTTAAGGATACCTCCAAGAAAGGTGATGGGAATACTCAACATTACACCGGACTCTTTCTCGGATGGTGGCAAGTATAATACCATAGATCTAGCGGTGAAGAGGGCCAAGGAGATTGAAAGAGAAGGTGCTGACATATTAGACATTGGTGCTGAGAGCACCAGGCCTAATTCTAATCCAGTCTCTTTGGAAGAAGAGATGGACAGATTAATGCCAGTGCTAGAACCCATAAAGGATGCTATTTCTATTCCAATTTCGATAGACACGTACAAATGGCAGGTTGCCGAAAAGGCATTAAAACTTGGAGCGGACATGATCAATGATGTTTACGGATTGAAAGATGAATCCATGATAAAAGTGATCAAGGATTTTGGTGCAGGAGCGGTAATAATGCACATGAAAGGAACGCCGCAGACTATGCAGGACAATCCACATTATGATTCTTTGATTTCTGAGATACTCAGGTTCTTGAGAGAAAGAAGCGCTAATGCGGTATCAAAAGGAATTGAACCAGAAAAGATCATTATAGATCCCGGAATAGGGTTTGGGAAAAGCGTTGAAAACAATCTAAGCATATTGAACAAGCTCAGGGAATTTAAAAGCCTGGGCTATCCGGTTTTGGTAGGGACCTCCAGAAAAGGGTTTATCGGCAAGATTACTGGCGATCCAGTTGACATGAGGGTTGTTGGAAGCTTGACCACGGCATTGATTGCATTGCAGAACGGAGCGTCAATGATACGGGTTCATGATGTGAAAGAAACTAAGGAACTGGTTAGTATATTCGAGGCAGTTACGGGTGATAAAAATTATGAAGATTGAATGTCCAATCTGCTTTTCGTCATTTAAAGTCAACAACGAGAAGATGGTAACATGTCCTTATTGCGATGCGTTGCTTTATCGAGTAGACGGGATTTTCAAGTTGACAAGTGCGTATCCGTGGTGGCAGAAGAAGGATCCAATGTTTGAAACGTACAGGAAAGAGCAAGGGATTATCGGGATGGTTAAGGTTGGGCATGTACTTGAGCGATATGCATTTAAGGACAGTTCATGGTTTTTGATTTTGAATGATACAGTTTACCGTTACAGATCAGATTTCGGCTCAGAGCCAGATAAATATGATAAGAAAATTGAGGAGAAGGTATCATACATATATGGCATGATTCCTGTTTTTACGCCTCTGGATTTTGAGTGTAAAATATATCTGGGGAATAACTGGGCCGTGAAAAAAGAGGTGGCCAGCTATTCACTGTGGAAGATCAGTGAAACATCCATATGATGTGGATTCAGTCCTGAGGATAATTTTCCATTGATCTCAATAGCTTTCGTATGTCTGACCTGAATACGGCCAGCGATTCTGTATTAACAAGCATCATGTCTGCGAGTATGAAAACGGTAGCAAGACCCCAGGATAGTTCTCTGCGATCCCGTTCTTTGAATTCTTCCAGGGTTTTAGGATCGTCAGGCCTGTTCCTGTTTTTAATCCTATCATATCTGTTTTTTTCATTTGCAAATATTCCCACGACAATAAACTTCTCTTTCAGATGATTCTTGAAAAACTGGATTTCCTCAATGTTTCTTATGCCATCTACAACAGTCTTTTCATTATGTATGTTTTCAATAGTTCTGCGTGCCCAAACGTCCATTCCCTTCTTCGCTCTTTCTTCGCTAGCAATCTTGCCAACTATCGAGTTTTCCATCGGCAAGCCCAGCGATCTCACGTAATTTCTGACAGTATCTCCCATCCTCACGATTTCATAGCCATGTTTTTCAGCTTCAATTGCAAACTCTTCTTTGCCAGATCCAGGCATGCCTACCACGAGTATATACATCATTCACCAAATTGTCAATGACTATTAAATTGTATCGGTATATTTCTATATGGCATGTTTTATAATATGCTATGTATGATCAATAACTATTTATACCACATAAATATCTCTCTTTTTACTCAACGAGAGATTAGTCAGACGGATCATGGGACAATTCTATATGAATTCCCGAGGCAGAAAGATCAACAAAATTTTGATTTTTCTGATCATTCGTCACGACTGATTCAGTATTCGGAGGAAATTAAAATGGCAACACCAAATCATTCTAGGAGAGGCTCTATGGGATACTATCCCAGAAAAAGAGCCAAAAAGATAGTGCCAACAATATCTACTTGGCCTGAATTAGATGAAGGGCCGAAAGTTCAAGGATTTGCAGGATATAAGGCGGGAATGACTCATGCAGTGGTAGTGGACTGGAGAAAGAAAAGCACTACTGCAAACCAAGAGATAGTTTTACCGGTGACGGTAATAGAAGTTCCGCCAATGAAAGTGTGCGGCATAAGATTTTACGAACGCACAACGTATGGGTTAAGCATTTTTGAGGAAGTATGGGCTGCAAACCTGGACAAAGAGTTATCAAGAAAGATCAGCATACCAAAAAAAGCGAATGAAAAAGATTTAAAAGATGTGGACAGGAGCAGGGTTGAAGAAGTAAGGCTCATTGTTTATACGCAACCTCATCTCGTATCTTCACTGCCTAAAAAGAGGCCGGAGATTATGGAGGTACAGGTTGGGGGCGGTAAAATGGATGATAAAATAGATTATGCAATTAAGTTACTGGGAAAAGAGATTACTTTTTCTGATTTTTCAGAACCTGGAAAATTTGTAGACGTAATTGCAGTTACAAAAGGAAAAGGATTCCAGGGTGCTGTAAAAAGATTTGGAGTGAAACTGTTACCCAGAAAGAACAGGAAACACAAAAGGATGGTTGGGACACTTGGACCTTGGCATCCTAACTATGTCATGAACACGGTACCTATGGCCGGGCAGATGGGGTATCAGCAGAGGACTGAATACAATAAGAGAATAATTTATTATTCTAACAATAACGGAGAGTCAATAACCCCGGCAGGAGGGTTCTTGAATTATGGAAGTGTAAAAAACTCATATATCCTAGTTCATGGATCGGTGCCCGGGGCAGTGAAGAGAATTATCAGATTTAGGGATCCTATCAGAATGTCTGGAGAGAATGTGAAAGATATCAAGATAACGTATATTTCAAGAGAATCCAAACAAGGAGTGTGAATTGGGTGAAAGTTAATGTTTACAATATAAGAGGCGGAATCAAAGGTCAAATTGATTTACCAGAGCCATTTACATTTGCATACAGGCCAGACCTGATAAAAAAGGTCATACTTGCAATACAGTCAAATGGAAGGCAGCCTTACGGCGCATATAAATATGCAGGAACCAGGCGCGTGGGCCATAACTGGGGCCCGAATCACGGACGCTCAAGAATACCGCGTAGGCCTGATGGAGATCGTGGTGTTCTTTTGGGCAATATGGTCGGCGGTAGAACCGCTCATGCGCCTAGAAGCAACAGAAACTGGTCTAAAAAAATAAACAAGAAAGAAAATCTACTTGCAAAGTTTTCAGCTCTGTCGCAGACTGCAAATAAAGATGCTGTAAGAAGCAGGGGCCATAAATTTAATGAAGAGATAACATTTCCAATCATTGTGGAGAACGAAATCGAGAATGTCGCGACGACCAAACAGGCTGTAGAGATATTAAATAGCTTAGGTCTTTATGAGGACGTGGAAAGATCCAAGGATCGCCAGAATATAAGGGCAGGCAAGGGAAAATTAAGGGGTAGAAAATACAAGACTCCAAAAAGCATTTTACTGGTAGTGAAATCGAGATCCAGTTCACTAAAAAGCTTTGAGAACCTGTCAGGACTGGAAATTGTGTCTGTAGATCATCTAAATACATACAATCTGGCTCCGGGTGGAAATGCAGGGAGATTGACCGTTTATACTGAGGATGCAATAGATACCATTGCGAGGTGGAAATTATGAATCCATATTCTATAATATTAAGGCCTTTTGTTACAGAAAAAGCGTTGTTTGCAATCGAGAAAGATAACAAAATAACTTTTATAGTAAAGAGAAATGCAACAAAGATAGAAATTAAAGAGGCATTTGAAAAAATGTTCAATATGAAAATAAAAAAAATAAACACTATGATTACGAGAAATGGAAAGAAAGCTATGATCACTTTGGCTCCAGAACACAATGCTGGAGAGCTGGCTACGAGGCTGGGAATATTCTGAGGTGAATTAAATGGGTAAGAGAGTTAGAAGCAGAAGGCGTGGAAGAGGTACCGGAGTGTATTTGGCGCCAAGCCACAATTACGAGATCGAGATAAAGCATCCCTCTATAGAGGAAGGTTTAGGAGAAGTGCTAAAGATTAAAAATGACATTTCACACACATCACCTATCGCGGTGGTTAAATTAAACGACAAGAAATATGACATGATCGCGCATTCAGGGATGTATGTTGGCCAGAAAATCGCGGTCGGTATTCATGCGCCGATTAAGAATGGAAACATATTGCCACTAGGTTATATACCTGATGGTACACTGGTTTATAACATAGAGATCAGGCCTAATGATGGTGGCAAGTTTGTGAGATCTGCCGGCACATATGCGCAGATCGTTTCGCATGGAGAAAAAGTAATGATTCTTTTGCCGTCCGGGCAAATGCGTGCATTTGATCCGAGATGCAGGGCAGTAATAGGAGAGCCAGCAGGGTCTGGTAGGCCAGACAAGCCATTTCTTAAGGCTGGAAACAAGATCCATGCTTATCAGAGCAAGGCAAAGAGGCCTTATACGGTTCGAGGCGTAGCGATGAATGCACTAAATCACCCTCATGGTGGTGGAAATCACCAGCATGTAGGTAGGCCTAGCACGGTCAGTAAAAATGCACCTCCAGGCCGCAAAGTTGGCAGATTCGGGCCTGTGAGAAAGAGATTAAAGAGGCGATAAAATTATGGCAAAGAAGATGATTGTATCTGCAAAATCAACAAGACGAAAAAAGAGGAAAACGCAGAAGCTCGCGATGGAACGAGCCAAAGAATTTAGTTATAAAGGATATACACTTGACGAATTGCTAGAATTGAAGATGGAAGAGTTGATCACAATATTGCCGGCAAGAGCAAGGAGAACCTTAAAGAGGGGATGGAATGAAGAGCAGAACAAGCTGGTTGAAAAGCTATTAAATTCTGACAAGGAGGTAATCAAGACTCACATCAGAGATGTTGTGATAATTCCACAGTTTGTTGGCAAGAGAGTAATGGTTCACAATGGGAAAGAATATCTGGAATTTGAGATCAAGCCTGAGATGATTGGGCATTATTTAGGAGAGTATTCATTAACGAGGCGCGAAATAAAGCATTCAAGCCCAGGAGTAGGTGCAACCAAGTCATCCAAGTACGTACCTTTAAAATAAATTGGTGATATAAATATGTTAAGATATACAAATCAGATTGAAGGCGAAAAAATTGTGCGAGCGAGAGGAGTAGACCTACCTATATCGCTCAAAGACTCTGTAGTGGTATGTAATTTCTTGCAGGGAATGAATTTGAATGAAGCAAAGGAATACCTGAAATTAGTTATTGACAAAAAGAAGGCAATCCCATATAAATATTACATGAGGAATGTAAGCCATCAAAAGGGAATGGGCCCTGCACGATATCCTGTGAAAGTGTCACAATATATCTTGACCGTGCTTGCAAATCTGGAAGCAAATGCTGAAAATCAAGATCTGGATTTGGATTCTTTACAACTCATTTCTATACTTGCGAAAAAAGCCAGAACCGTGAAAAAGTACATGCCCAGAGCTCAAGGTAGGGCAACCCCGTTTTTTAAGACGAGGGTATATGTGGAAATAATAGCAAAAGAGGTAGTTTATAAATGAATGAGCGTAAATTCGTACAGGAAAACATAAAGCGAGTCCTATTAAAAGAGTATTTAAAGAGAGCAACAGACGCTGCAGGATTTGGAGGTATAGAAATTCAGAGAACTCCACTAGGTACGAGGATCATACTGGAAGTAGAGAAGCCAGGTTTAGTGATAGGTAAGAAAGGAGACAAGATCAAGGAGATCACTTCAGTGATCGAGAAAGAGTACAATATTGAAAATCCACAGATAGAAGTCAGGCAATCTGACAATCCTAACTTGAACAGCTTAATAATGGCTAAAAAGATAGCATCAGCTTTAGAATCAGGCTGGCATTTCAGGAGGGCAGGGCACTCGACGTTAAAGAGAATAATGGATTCTGGCGCAAAAGGCGCTCAAATAATCATTGGCGGTAAGATTGGAGGAGATAGGGGCAGAAGAGAGAAGTTCACAGCCGGAAAGATAAAATATTCAGGCAAGCCTGCAGAGAGCATGTTTGTGGGATATGCCGTAGCAAAGACAAAGCCCGGGATAATCGGAGTGACCGTGAAGATTCTAACCCCTGATAAAAAGTTGCCTGATGAAATTACCATCGTTGAAAAGAAGGAAGTAAAGGAGAGTAATAAAAATGTCGGAGCTAAGAATGAAGGAGATAAGGCAGTTGAATAAAGAGGACCTTGCAAAGAAACTTGATGAGCTGAGAGCCGAGTTACTGCATGAGCGTGGAATATCCTCCATGGGCGGTGCTCCTTACAATCCAGGAAAAATAAAGTCTTTGAGAAGACAGATAGCAAGAATCGAGACTGTTACCCGGGAGGAAAAGAAATAGATGAAAATAGAAGACAGCATTATAAATCCTATTGATTCTAACGTATTAAAGATCTCGGTTACAAAACGCAGGTATGGGAAGTATATGACCGTAATTGCAGGCTTTGACCTCAAAACCGTGGATATATCGGAACTTGCAACAACTCTAAAAAGGAAGACTGCAACAGGCGGTACTGCAAAAGATGGCAGAATCGAGTTGCAAGGGGATCAGAGAGAAAGAGTGAAGAAAATATTAGAAGATTTAGGTTACAAGGTAGATACAAAATGAATTACTATACGAGCGAGCTGATAGGGTTCGACGTCAAGATATTAAGATCTTCCAATCCATTACATTGTGGGTTAGAGGGAAAGATAGTGGATGAAACAAAGAACATGGTTTATATCGAGAGTTCTAACAGGATATTGAAAATTCCAAAAAAAGGTACGGTTTACAAAATTGATAATGATTTAATTGACGGTACAAAATTGATGTTAAGACCATATGAAAGAATTTCAAAATTTATTAAAATGGAGGACTGTTAAATATGAAAAATATTGGTATAGATGTAAAGGCACCTGAGTCCGAATGCCATGACAAAAACTGCCCATTTCATGGATCTTTGAGTGTCAGGGGGCAGATTATTGAAGGAACAGTAGAATCGGATAAGATGAATAAAACAGTAGTGGTAAAAAAAGAGTTTCACAGGTATGATAAAAAATACGAGCGATACAAGAAAGAGAGCGGCAAATATCATGCTCATTTGCCGGATTGCATAAAGGTGAACATTGGAGATAAGGTAAAGATAATGGAATGCAGACCTTTGTCAAAGACAGTTTCGTTCGTGGTAATAGAGAAGCTATAAGGTGATTTAATATGAAAGGTTTAGCTGGAAAACAGACTCGCGGATTACCCACCGGAGCAGAATTAGATTGTGCCGATAACACTGGCGCAAAGATAATTGAGATAATCACGGTGCTAACGTATCACAACACAAAAAACAGGCAGCCTGCAGCAGGCGTTGGAGATGCAATCGTGGTAAGCGTGAAAAGAGGAAATCCAGAAATGCGAAAGAAGGTGCTCAGAGCAGTGGTAATAAGGCAAAAAAGGCCTTTTAGAAGGGCAGATGGCTTATGGGTTAGATTTGAAGATAATGCTGCGGTAATTGTAACCGAAACGGGTGAGACGAAGGGAACCGAGATCAAAGGGCCGGTTTCCAGAGAAGCTGCAGAAAGATGGCCCAGGATTGCGGCAATAGCCTCTACGATATTATAGGTGATTAAAGATGGTACAGCCAAGAAAGGTTAAAAAAGATTATTATACTCAGCCAAAGCATGTGATCAGGAAGAACATATCATCACATTTGAGCAATGAGTTATATTCAAAGTACGGGACAAGATCGATATCCGTGATCAAGGGAGATACGGTAAAAGTGCAAAGAGGCAAATTTAAGGGATTTGAGGGTAAGATCTCCAAAGTACATGTAAAAGATCGCAAAATAGCGGTAGAAGGGATCACCATTTCAAAATCTGACAAAAAGCAGGTTTTGTATTATTTGGATGCTTCTAACTTGTTGGTCACAAAATTAAGCTTGGATGATAAAAAAAGAATTGAGAAACTTAGGAAAATAGCGGAAATTAAAAAGATAGCATTTGAAGAGCCTGAACCGGAAAAAGAGGTAGAGGTGCAGGAAGAAGTCAAAGAGGAGAAAGAAGAGCCTGAGAAAGCAGATGAAGAACCTTCAGAAGAAAGTAAAGAAGGAGGATCAGTATGAGTAAGCATTTAAAGAGGTTAGCAGCGCCAAGGATATTGAAGATATCCAGAAAAGTGGATCCATGGTTAGCCAAGCCTAGAGCCGGGCCTCACAGAGCTGAGGATAGCATAGCATTAGGTGTGATCATAAGAGATATATTGAAACTGGCAGACAAGGCAAGAGAGGCTAAAAGGATAATAATAAGCAGAAACATTTTTGTTGATGGAAAAGTAGTAACAGACCCCAAATACGCGGTTGGATTAATGGATATAATTTACATTAAAACCACAGATAAGTACTACAGGTTAATTTATGATAATAATGGTATTTTGAGAGTGATGAGCATTCCTAATGAAGAAGGGATCTGGAAGCTTGCAAAGATACGTAAAAAAGTTACCTTAAAAGGTGGTAAGATCCAGGTCATACTACATGATGGCAAATCAATATTATCGGACGAAAAAGAATATAAGGCAGGAGATACCTTAAAAATAAGTCTACCTGACTTGAAAGTGATAGACCATTACCCTTTCAAAGCTGGAAGTTATGTATTAACTATTGGTGGGCAGAACATTGGCAAGATCGCAAAGATAGAGAGTTACATCAAGACAAAATCAACAGCTCCTAACAGTGTCAAGTTCAAAGAAGGCTTTGAATCCACCAAAGAGAACGTGTTCGTCATCGGTACTACTAAAGCAGAGATCAGAATACCAGAGGTGAAACTAGATGAGTAATGTTATGAAAGAGGTTGTTTTGGACAAGGTGGTGTTGAACATAGGCGTAGGAGAAGGTGGAGAAAAGCTAAAAAAGGCAGAGAGCGTTTTAAGATTGCTCACTAACAAAAATCCAGTGACCACGATATCCAAGAAAACGATCAGGGACTGGAACTTACGCAAAAATCAGCCTGTGGGTGTGAAAGTAACATTGAGAAAAGCAGAAGCGCTGACATTTTTGAAAAGAGCATTGTGGGTCAAAGATTTCAAGGTACCATCCTATTCATTTGACAATAATGGAAACTTAAGTTTCGGTGTGAGAGATTACACCACATTTGAGGGCATGAAATATGACCCGGACATCGGGATATTTGGGCTGGACGTAAATGTAAGCTTTAAAAGAAAAGGTGGGTACAGAGTAGAGCTAAGGCGAATAAGAAACAAGAAGCTATCTTCGGGGGAGAGAGTGAAAAGGGAAGAGACCATGGAATATATGATCAAGAATTTTAATCTGAAAGTAATAGAGGTGAAATAACGATGGTACAGTCAAAACAGAGGCCTAAAAAGAACTATGGGAGACATGATGGCTGTATAAGATGCGGTAGAAAAAGAGGCTTGATACGCAGACATGGCCTAAGATTATGCAGACAGTGTTTCAGAGAAACAGCATACGATATTGGCTTTAGAAAGTATTCCTAATAAAGGTGATAAAGATGAATATGGATCCGTTAAATGATGCATTAAATACGATTAAACACGCGGCGATTAAAGGAATTCAAGAGGTAGAGGTGAAGCCTGCATCAAAGCTTATAGGAAGGATATTGAAGATAATGCAGGAGTACAGCTATATTTCAGAATTTGAGTTTATTGAGAACAATCAGGGTGGCAAGTTTAAAGTCAAGGTAGTGCCGGTCATTAATGGCTGTGGCGTTATAAAACCTAGATTCTCTGTAAAGAACAAGGACATTGAAAAGTATGAGAGGAGGCTGTTACCGGCTCAAGATTTTGGGATATTGATAATCTCTACAAATCATGGCATAATGACACATAAAGAGGCCAAGAAGAATGGGCTTGGAGGGAAGCTTATTGCCTATGTATATTGAGTGGTGAAATAATATGGTAATGTTTCCAGAAATAAAATACAGCATTGACTTGCCAGACAAGGTTACTGCAAGTTATACTGACTCAATATTGTCCATAAAAGGCCCGAAAGGATCAATTGCCAGAGAGTTCAAGGATAATGACATAAAGCTCAGCATGGCAGGTAAAAAGATAGAATTATATGTAAAATTGCCAAAAAGAAAGCAGTACAGTCTTATTGGAACATGGAGAGCGCACATAAACAATATGATAAAGGGCGTGACAGAAGGGTTTGAATACAGCTTAAAAGTTTTATATGCGCACTTTCCAATCAAGGTCACGGTTAAAGAAAACCATGTACTGATAGAGAACTTTCTCGGAGAGAAAACAGCTCGCTCGGCAGAGATCTTAGAGGGCGTGAAAGTGACACTTAAAGGCGATATACTTACAGTTTCTGGCATAGACATAGAAAAAGTAGGGCAAACAGCAGCAAACATTGAAATTGCAACAAAGATCAGGCGTTTTGATCCGCGAGTGTTTCAGGATGGCATATATATTACGAATAAGGGTGAAGTTCAATGAAACCGGATTTAAATGAGAAAGAAAGGATTTTACTTAAAATCAGAAACAAAATGAATAAGAAGAGACCTGAATTTAAAAGGCAGGAATGGTTCAGGTATACTAAACTTGGAGAGTCATGGAGAAAGCCAAAGGGTAAGCATTCCAAGTTAAGGGAACAGAAAGGATACAGGCCACCCAATGTAGACAGTGGATTTAGAGGTCCCAGGAAGGTAAGGTATCTGCATTCAAGTGGGTTCAGGGACATTTTAGTTTACAATACTGGATCTTTGAAAAATCTAGACCCTAAAAGAGATGCGGTCAGGATTGCACGCACTGTGGGTATGAGAAAAAAGATAGAGATAGTGAAGGAAGCCAACAAGCTGGGATTAAAAGTTCTCAACGGTTTAGAAAGGTGAGAAAGTATGGATTTAACATTTCAAAAAAGATTAGCGTCAAAAATATTCAAGTGCGGGGTAAACAGGGTTTATCTGGATCCAAAAGCTGAAGAGGACATAGAGTCTGCCATATCCAGAGACGATGTAAGAATGTTAATAAAAAAAGGAGTAATAAAGAAACAGGATGTAGTGGGCAATTCCAGAAGCAGGATAAGGCACAACAAAACGCAGAAAAGCAAAGGGCTTAGAAAAGGCCAGGGATCTAGAAGAGGTACAAAATACGCAAGGTATCCAAAGAAACAGAGATGGATGAAAAATATAAGAGTATTAAGAAAGACTTTAAAATCTTTGAAAGCGGATAACAAGATAGATGCTCATGTGTATCGCAGATATTATCTGCTTGCAAAAGGTGGAGCTTTTAAGAACCGGGCCCATTTACTGTCACATCTCGAATTAAAAGAGGGCGTGAAAAAATGACTGTCAACAGATTACGATTTAAAAGAAGGAGAAAGAACATTACTGATTACAGGACCCGTTTAAACCTGTTAAGGGCTAATATACCAAGGGCTGTGGTCAGAAAGACATTGCAGAACACAATTATTCAGATTGTGAATTTTGAAGCTATTGGAGATAAGGTTATCTTATCAGCCACGGCTATAGAATTGAAAAAATATGGCTGGTCACATTCTACAAAGACCGTTCCAGCAGCATATCTGACTGGCTATCTTGCAGGGAAGAGAGCCATAAAGAAAGGAATAGAGAAGGCAGTGCTTGACATTGGAAGGCAAGTACCATCAAAAGGTGGCAGATTATTTGCTGCGCTGCAGGGTATGTTAGATGCGGGATTAATGATTCCACATAGTGAAGACAAGCTTCCAGATTCAGACAGACTTAATGGAAAGCACCTGAACAAAGACATAGAATCTGATATAGCTCAAATTAAATCTAAATTGGAGGAATAATTGTATGGCTAAAGAGAACATGGAATGGATACCAAAGACAAAGTTAGGAAAATTGGTCATAAGCGGAAAGATCACCACGCTTTCACAAGCGTTGTCATCATATTTACCTTTAAAAGAGCCGCAGATAGTGGACTTGCTCATGCCTGGCTTGGAGGAAGAAGTACTTGATGTCAAGATGGTACAGAGAATGACCGATTCAGGGAGAAGAACCAACTTTGCAGTTACTGTGGTAGTGGGGAATAAAAATGGCTTTGTAGGCATTGGTAGGGCTAGAGGCAAAGAAGTGGGTCCCACAATAAAGAGAGCAATACAAAATGCGAAATTGAAGATAATCGAAATTAAAAGAGGTTGCGGATCCTGGGAATGTGGCTGTAATACATCTCATTCTTTACCGTTTAAGGTTGTGGGCAGTGCAGGATCTGTAAGAGTGGTTTTAAAACCTGCACCTAGAGGAGTAGGCCTTGCGGTTGGCAACGTATCAAAAGCAGTGTTGAGACTAGCAGGAATAAGCGATGTATGGGGATTTACACAGGGCCATACAAAGACTACGGTTAATTATGCATTTGCAACGTATGACGCATTAAAAGCAACGGCCATCATGAGAATCAGCAGCAGGTTAAGCGTAAGTTTACCTATTTTCAAAGGAGGTGTAAATGATGTACATAGTGATACGAGTGAGGGGACGGACTAAGATTAATACAGACACTGCCGACGCGCTGAAAATATTGAGATTGACGCGTATAAACCATGCGGTACTATTAAAGAAAAGCAAAGAAAACGAAGGGATGTTAAGAAAGGTAAATGATTATGTTACATGGGGTGAAATAGACAAAGAGACTTTAAAAGAGCTGATTAATAAGAAGGGCAGATTAATGGGAGATAAGGCAGTAACAGATGAATATATTAAGGAGAACACATCTTACCAGAGCATAGAAGAATTGGCAGCAGCCTTAATAGAGAGAAAGATTGTTTACGGAGAGATCCCAGGGATAAAGCCACTTTTCCGGCTTTCGCCTCCAAAAGGAGGATATGGAAAGACGAAAAGGTCACATAAAGAAGGTGGCGCCTTAGGATATCAGGGTAAAGAGATAAACAATCTAGTGAAGAATATGATCATATATAGGTGAATAATATGACAGACAGAGCTAGAAAATTTAGAGGATATAGAAGACATGGACATGGCATGAAAGGAAGACGAGGCAGAGGACTTCGTGGTGGAGAAGGAATGTCCGGGCTTGGAAAGCATAGATGGATCTGGCTTAACAAGTTTTACAGGTATCACTGGGGAAGGCATGGTTTTGTTAGTCACAACAACAATGTTCCAGACAGTACTATAAACATTATGGAGCTTGAGCAAAATCTCGAGTTCTTTGAGAATATTGGACATGCTAAACTTGATAATGGTCTATGGACTGTAGATCTGACCAGTGCAGGAATAACCAAGCTCCTAGGCAAGGGCACGCCCACCAAAAAAATGAACTTGAAAGTTGAAAGAGCATCCGCACAAGCAATAGAAAAGATAAAAAAAGCTGGTGGCGGGGTAGAACTAGATGGTTGAAGTCACTGATAAAATTCCGAGAAAAAGAGGAGTAAGCATAATCGTAGCTATATTGTTTATTGCCACTATTTATGTTTATATTGCATATATTTCCGGCAAATTGTTATCATTGCAGAGCTTTTATAGCATCTATATGGCGCAGTGGCTTCCAAACACGGTAATTATGTTATTGCTTGCGCCACTGTATTATATATTATATCTGATTTTATCCTATAATGGAGATAAGAAAAGTAAGTTATACGGTCTAAAACCTTTGGCTGAGAGATTACCGAGCGTGATTAAGCCAGACAGGCATGTCCTGTTCAGAGAAAAGTTGATGTGGACAGGTACGGTGTTAATACTTTATTTTGCACTTACTAACATATTTATCTATGGGCTGAATACATCGGAGATCATAGACGTATTTGCCTCTTTCAGGGCCATATTGGCTGGCGCGTCTGGTACTTTAATGCAGCTTGGAATAGGGCCGATCGTTACGGCATCGATCATAATGCAGCTATTTGTCGGTGCTAAGATAATTAACTTTGATTTGACAAACGAAGAAGACAAAAGTATGTACCAGCAAACACAAAAATTGCTGGTAATAATAATGATCCTGGTAGAGGCGATACCTCAGGTATTCGGGTACCTGAATCCTTCCACATCATTTATCACTATGTTAAATGGTATATGGGCTGGACAAGGACTGTTTTTAGCCAGGACTTTAATAGTAGCACAGATATTTTTTGGTTCATATCTAGTGTTTTTAATGGATGAGCTTGTATCAAAGTGGGGCATAGGATCCGGTATATCGTTATTTATCGCTGCAGGAGTTGCTCAGGCTACTTTTACAGGGATCATAAACTGGATACCCTCGAATGTTGCGCTTCCTATGTCTCTTTCAAATCCTCCCAGCGGAGTAATACCAAAAACGGCGTACTTGCTGATCAATTTCTCTTCAAGTCAACTTTATGCAGGGAGGATAGAAACGATATTATTTGCACCGCCAAACCCGATCGTTGCATTGATAGGCACGGTATTGATATTTTTAGTGGTGGCTTGGACAGAGAGCACTAAAATAGAGCTGCCACTTGCACATGAACGTGCAAGGGGCGCAAGAGGCAGATATCCTATCAAGCTTATGTACGCGTCAAACATACCTGTAATCTTAACTACAGCATTACTTGCGAATGTGGCAATGTGGACAATGATATTCTGGACCAATCCCGCACTTGCGCACATACCATTGTTGGGGCACAATCCCTTGCTGGGAGTGTATCCGAATGCTGCCCAGGTACAGATGTACGGCATAAACCAGACCACACCTATAGGAGGCCTTGCCTATTATCTGAATCAGATCAATGGGATAGGGCAATGGCTATTGCCATTAATGGAGCCAACAACTTACCAGGCAGAGTTCCTAGGGCATACGTACTGGCAGGCATTGCTCAGGGTATTTGTGTTTACAGCGTTTATGATAGGGATGAGCGTACTATTTGCAATATTCTGGATTGATACAACAAACATGAATTCCAAGGCAGTGGCAAAACAGATCCAGAGCAGTGGCATGCAAATACCGGGGTTTAGGCGTGAGCCCAAGATAATTGAGAGCGTATTAGATAAGTATATTCCAGCGATCACTATATTCAGCGGTGCTGCTGTAGGTGCACTTGCAGCCGTGGCGGACCTGATAGGTACTATAGGCAATACAACCGGTACTGGCTTGTTGCTGGCAGTAGGTATAATGATACAGTTTTATGAAGCAATGGGAAGAGAACAGCTTATGGAAATGCATCCTGTTGTTAGACAATTTTTTGAAGGGTGAGTAAAAATGAGAATAATAATAACTGGAGTTCCAGGTGTTGGAAAAAGCACGATATTAGAAGGAGTAAGCAAAAACATTGGTTACCCAATACAGAACTATGGAACTGTAATGCTCAACATTGCAAAGGGATATGGAGTAACATCTAGAGATGACATAAGAAAACAGAAAGTTGAATGGCAGAGAGATATACAGAAAGAAGCAGCAATAGCGATCGGCAAATCTGAAAACGTTATTGTAGACACGCATATGTCTATAAAAACCAATGCTGGCTACTTGCCAGGATTGCCTTCATGGGTACTCAAGGAATTGAAGCCTGACCTGTTAGTATTGATCGAGGCAGACTCAAAAGACATATCATCAAGAAGGAAAAAAGATGGGACTAGGGTTAGAGATGAAGATGAGGTTTTAAGCATAGAAGAGCATCAGAGCATAAACAGGGCTTTTGCAGCCGCGTGTTCTGTGCAGACTGGCGCAAACGTCATGATCATTCAAAACAAAGAGGGTAAAGTTGAGGAAACGGTGCTAAAGCTATCAGAGATGATAAGAAATGCCTGAGCAGAACGCTCCGGCCCCGAGGCAGAGCGGCAGCACGATGGGCTTTTACTTCTTATTTATGATGCTATCGTTTATCATTATTTTATCCCCTCAAATAAGAGATGGCATAGCATATGCAGTAGGCTATGTATTCTATCCTGTATTCGGGTTCAATGGAGCGCTGCCAATGTTAACCATTATCTTTGCAGGCGTGATAATAACAGTGATAAACACATATGCAAGGCACTATTTTGCAGACTGGATAAAGTTTGGAAAAATACAGAATAAGATGAAAGAGATGCAGAAAAAGAGCAGGGAAGCTTACAGAAGTAGGGATATGGCCAAGATAAACCAGTACAGGAAATTGCAGCAGAAAATGATGCCAGAGCAGATGGAAATGATGAATGCGCAGATGAAACCTACAATGCTCACAATGTTTATTGTTATTGCAATATTCACATGGCTATATGTATTTTTAGGAGGCCAAAAAACAATATATCCCGTTCACCTAGCAACACTAAAATATTTCAATGTGCCATGGGCTTCTAATCTACCTTATAGTGCATATTATTTTGTGATACCTTACTGGATGATCATATCTTCTCTTTTTACAGCAGTATTTGCGCAGGTGATGACTTACATCTTCAAGATGTATGAATTTACGAAGAGGTTAAAATTTCTATGAAGTTAACAGTCAGCGGTCCGCCTGGCAGTGGCAAAACTACGGTTTCTAAATTAGTTGCAAAAAAACTATCTTATCTTTATATTTCTGGCGGGGACGTGTTTAGAAAACTTGCAAATGACCACAACATGAGCATAGAGCAGTTTAGCAAATATTCTGAGAATAACCAGGAAATAGATAGAAAAATAGATAGCTATCTGAAAAAAGAGCTTGAAAACAATGATAATATAATATTAGATTCCAGATTGGCTGGCTGGCTCGCATATTTAAATAATATCAAAGCGATAAAGATCTATGTCACAGCTTCATTCGAGACCCGGGTTAAAAGAATATCCGGCAGAGAAACGAGCCCGGAAGAAGAGATAAGCAAGAACCTGGCGGTAAGAGAAGAGTCAGAGAAGTATAGGTATCTATTAATATACAATATACATTATGAAGATTTAAAGATATATGATCTGATAATAGATAGCGATGATAAAGACCCGGAAACAGTCGCAAATATAATAATGGAGTATGTAAATGCCAATGGTTACTGAACAAAAAAGCATTGAAGAGCTCTTGAACTTTGGCGTCGTTTTTATAGATAAGCCTAAAGGCCCTACAAGTCATCAGGTAAGCGCCTGGGTAAAAAACATACTGCAGGTATCTAAGGCCGGGCATGCAGGCACTCTGGATCCAAATGTGACAGGTATATTGCCGGTTTCGTTAAACAAAGCTACAAGGATCGTGAATTTTATACATCTGGACTCTAAAGAATACATAGCACTTATGCGACTGCATAAGGATGTAGAACCCCAAAAGATCAAGGAAGTAATGAACGAATTTCAAGGAGCAATATTTCAAACACCTCCAGTTAGGGCAGCCGTGGCTAGAAGGCTAAGGAAACGAACGATATACAAAATGGATATTTTAGAGATTTCAAAGAGAGATGTACTATTTAAGGTCAGCACTGAAGCAGGGACATATATCAGAACTCTCTGCGTGGACATTGGAGATGCTTTAGGGGTTGGGGCGCATATGGAAGAGTTAAGAAGGACCAGAACAGGGATATTTGATGAATCAATCTCTTGTACTTTACAGAACCTGTTAGATGGCCATTACTATTATCTGCAGGGTGATGACAGCTATCTGCGAAAGTTGATACATCCGGGAGAGGAATTGGCGAGCAGTCTCCCGAAAATTATTGTGCGCGATCTTGCAGTTGATGCGCTGGCACATGGATCCCCTCTATATTTTAAAGGAGTGGGTTCCATAGAATCTAAATTTAATAAAGGGGATTATGTATCATTATATACTAAAAAAGAGGAATTGATAGGTGTAGGAATATCTGCAATAAACAGTGAAGAGTATCCAAATATGAGCAGCGGTATAATTGCCAAAATGAAAGAGGTCATTATAGAGCGTGGCACATATCCAGCATTCTGGAAAAAAAAGTACATAGAAAAAGAGAAAAAGTTATGAGCTTAAAGCAGATGTATCATTATGGCATATGTTAGATGGCATGGGATTTATGCAATAAAAGATGGGATTGTAGTGGACAAAATTGAATTTGAAAAAGAGAAATTGCCAGAATACTTTCAAAAACTCAGAAATGGCGAGTTCGATGAGTTCATAAAAAAATATGCTGATCATGACGAGATGCTGGATATTGAAGAGGATATGGAACTCTTACAGCGGTCTTTATTAGAATTTGGAAAGCTGAGAATTAAGGAAGAAACACTAAAAGAAGAAGGAATTTTGCAGGCAATATCAACATTGCAGGACCTAGACATATACACGAATTTTTTATTTGAGCATCTGTCAGAATGGTATGGTGTATACACTCTAAAAACGGATCGATCTGCCGATGAGACTATATCAAATATTATGGAAAATGTAGATACCTTAATAGCGAGGACCGATTACGATAAAAAAGCGCTATTATCTTTTTCAGAATTTGCAAAAAACGCGATGGTGCTGAAATCACAATTAGAAAATTACGTGGAAGCTACCATGGATCAGGTTGCACCGAATTTGAAGATTGTTGCAGGGCCGCTGATAGGTGCACTGCTCATTTATCACGCTGGCAATCTTCAAAAGCTGGCAAACATGCCAGCCAGCAAGTTGCAGGTTTTAGGCGCACAAACAGCCATGTTCAGACATTTAAAAAAAGGGGCAAAGCCGCCAAAGTACGGTATTTTATTCAAGCATCCGGCAGTGCACAATGCCCCGGCATCAAAACGCGGCAAGATAGCAAGGATGCTGAGCGGTAAGATATTGATTGCCGCAAAGATGGATTATTATGGAAATACCAATATTGGATTAGCTCTAAAAGACAAAATTAACATGCATGTAGACCGGATTTTAAAAACGGGTTAGAGCTTATAAAAATTGCTGAGAATTAACTGGTCCCTGTATTTCTCTCCTTTTATAGGCACAGGATATGTTCCGGTCAAGCAGCCTAGGCACAGATCCTTTTTACTTATCCCGATAGCTTTAACGAGCCCAGCTATGCTTAAATAGCCTAAAGAATCGGCATTGATGCTTTCTTTTATTTCTTCTACAGTCTTTCCAGCTGCGATAAACTGGCTCCTAGTTTTCATGTCTATTCCCAGGTAACATGGTGCAACAATGGGTGGTGATGCGATCCTAACATGAACCTTATCTGCACCTGCATTTTTTAGCAATTTAACAATCTTCTTTGTTGTATTTCCACGAACAATGCTGTCATCAATAAGCACTATTTTCTTGCCTTTAACCACTTCTTTTATCGGATTTAATTTCAGCTGGATTTCCTGAACCCTTTCTTTTTCTGAAGGCATAATGAATGTGCGATCTATATATCTGTTTTTCATCAACCCTTCGGCAAAGGGAATCTTTGATTCTTCCGCGTATCCAAGTGCATGAGTCCTCCCAGAATCTGGCACAGGAACCACGATATCCGCATCTACAGGTTGCTCACGGGCCAGAAACTTGCCAAGGTTTTTTCGGACCGAATATATGTTTTTGCTGTTCATCAGGCTATCCGCTCTTGCAAAGTACACGTACTCAAACATACAGAAAGCAGTCTGAACATTCTCTATCCTGTAATGCGTTATAGCCGAATCCTGATCAATTTCTAAAATTTCTCCCGGGTAGATGTCCCTTATCGTTTGCCCTCCCAAAGCATCAAATACAACAGATTCTGACGCAATCCCATATTCACTATCTAGTTTTCCAAGCACTAGCGGTCTAATCCCTAATGGATCCCTTATGGCAAATATCCTATCGTTTATCTGAAATGCCAGGGAATAAGAGCCCTTAAGATATCTCATGCTTCTCTTGATCCCTTCTATAATATTTCCATGCCTCGTGGCTTCCAATGCTATCAATTTTAAGATCAACTCAGTATCGGATTCTGTAAAAAAAGAGTTTCCTGCTTTTTCTAGGTATTCTCTAACCTCTGCCGCATTAGAAATCTCGCCATTATGAGCAATAGCCATATCTCCCATGGCAGTATGGATCATTATAGGTTGCGCATTTGATATTACCGAAGATCCGGCAGTTGAGTACCTGACATGTCCAATTCCGCTGTTTCCAGACAATGAATCTAATATATTCTTCGTAAAAACTTCATGTACTAGTCCCATACCCTTATATGTAGAAACCTTGTTATTATCATTAAATAAACTTATTCCTGCTGATTCTTGGCCTCTATGCTGCAAACTTCTTAATCCAAAATATAGCGATGATACTACACTTCTGTGGCTCTTAAATCCCACAACACCACAATATTCAGTGCTTTTTCGCCCAATTATAACTTCTGAGTCTTGGTGCGGGATAGCCACAGTGTGAGCACCTCTTTTCGTGGATATTGTACGCATGATATCCACATCTTCTACATCTAATGTGTGTCTTTCGGCTCCCGTGTTTACCTAATGCAGGAGTACCTGCTCCCATAATTATTACACCTCTTAATTTAATTATGATGGAGATATATATATAACGTTATCTCCTCTTACTATTACTGTATTTAATAATCCTTTTGACTGGTTCTCAATAACTTCCTCTGCGTTTTTTAGTACTAAATTCATATGTTGATCGTATCCATTTAACTGCCCTCTATATTCTTTACCGCCTTTGACAGAGATCAAAACATTTTTATTCAACGCACTTTGTAGTATCTGTAATGGCTTTGCTGTATTATCCATATTGGGCATAAACCTAACCATATATTTAAACTTAACTTTAACCTGCATAAGGTAATCAGCGAAGGCATAAAAAAATGCAAATTATGATGTAAAATTCTGAAAAATAATACGCACAATACATACAAAACAGACCAAAACCAAAAAATATAAGTAGTATCAAACAATACATTATGTACCAAAAAACAATCTTACGGAGGTACTAATATGGCAGAAATACAAAAAAGCAACGAAAATGTGGTATTTATTGGAAAGAAGCCAACTATGAACTATGTTCTTGCAGTGATCACACAGTTTAAGACTGGTGCTAAACTGGTGGTTGTAAAAGCAAGAGGCCGTTCAATTGCTAAAGCTGTGGACATAGCAGAGATAGTTAAACATAGATTTTTACCAGATGTAAAATCAGAGGTAAAAATAGACACTGAAAAAGTTAAGAATGAAGATAGAGAGAGCAATGTATCTTCCATAGAAATAACCATGAGAATGTAAATCATCTCTATCTCTTTTACTATTTTTAGACATATAATATTAATTTTTGAATTTTATTGCGTGCAGCTTATATATGTTAAAGGCTATATATCCACGTTAGTAATCACAAAATTTTAAATCCATAAACTTATTTATGTTTCCTGTGTCTATTAACAATCTAGATATGAAAAAATGGAAACAGTACGATGATATTATCACGGATTCTCTCTGGTTATTTCCTTCCAGAGACAATAATGGGGTCCATGATCCAGGTTTTCATGGCAATTTCATACCACAGATTCCAAGACAAGCGATCATGAGATTCACAAAGAGAGGAGAGTGGGTCCTAGATCCTTTTATGGGTGCGGGTACCACATTAATAGAGGCAAAGTATCAGGGTAGAAATGCAATAGGCATAGATATTAATAATGAAATCTTAGAGGTCGCGAAGGAAAAATTAAAAAAAATAGAATCTGATACAGTTTCAGAAGTTTTTAATGCTGACTCTACCGATCCTAGTACATATAAGGAATTGAAAAAAATTAATGGCAAGTTCCAGTTACTGATGATCCATCCACCATATTGGGATATTATACATTTTACAACAAAAGTAATGGATCTGTCAAATTCTGCAACGCTGACTGAATTTTTAGATAAGATAGACATGGTGATAAAAAACACGTATGATCTTCTGGATCCCGAAAGATACATGGTATTTGTCATAGGTGACAAATATGAAAATGGGGCATTAGTTCCATTAAGCTACTACACGTTGCAGGTAATATTAAAGTATAATTATATCCTGAAAGGAATAGTTGTAAAGAATATTGAAGAAAACAAAGCAAAGCGTGGGAAGTATTCTTTATGGAGATACAGGGCCCTTAAAAGTGGCTATTTCGTGTTCAAGCATGAATATATATATTTTCTTAAAAAAGGAGATTGAGTATGCAAAAAAGAGGAAAATCTGAAAGTGAGATAAAGAAGGAAATATTGAAATATTATAGTGAGAATTATAAATATAGGGATGGCTCCATTCTGAGCTCTATGAGCAGCGAACCTGATAGCATAGCTGTCTGGGCAAATAGTAAGTTTATAGAATCAAATCTTGGGAACCCTTACTTATTTCCAGGAACGAAGAATATTGAGGAAAAAGTGATTAGAAGTATCGGAGAGTTGTTGCATAACAAAAATGCATACGGAAGAGTGCTTAGCGGCGGAACGGAATCAAATATTACTGCTTTATGGGCTGCTAAAAAGCTGAAAAAAGGGAAAAAGACGGTAATGGTATCTAAGGCTGCGCATTTTTCAGTGGCTAAGGCTGCTGATTTGCTGAACCTGAACCTGGAACTGGTGCCTCTTACTGATAATTACGTTATTGACTATTCAATTGTCAAAGAGGTCGATCCTGATGATTTAATGGCGATTATAGGCATTGCAGGAACCACTGAGTACGGCACTGTGGACCCCATTGATAAGCTGGCTGATTTTGCAAGAAAAAATGACATTTTTTTGCATGTTGATGCCGCATTTGGCGGATTTGTAATACCATTCTTGAAGATGCTGGGATACAACCTACCCGACTTTGATTTTGGAATTGAGGGCGTGAAATCAATATCTATAGACCCGCATAAGATGGGGCTAAGCACCATAGGTGCTGGAGCGTTGCTGTTCAAAGATAACTATTTTAACCTGATTAGTTTTTCCTCTGAGTATCTGACCACCAAGATAAGCACTACATTACTTGGTACCAGAAGTAGCAGCAATGTTGCTGCGGCATACGCGGTAATGAGAAAAATGGGCATGGATGGGTATAAAAGAATGGTCAGGAAATGTTATGAAAACACATTATACATGTACGATTTACTTCAGGAAAAAAACATTGATGTTTTGTTAAAACCCGTTATGAACATAATAAACATAAAAACAGAGTCATCTGAAAAGACAGCTAACCGCCTAAAACCAAAATGGATGGTAGGGTACAACAAACATGATAATCTATTAAGAATTGTAGTTATGCCACATATCAACAAGCCCGTTATAAATGAATTTGTAAGAGACCTGGAAAGGGAAATGGGAAATAAATGATGGAAGAATATAACATAAACTGGAACGAAATAAGAAAAATGCTGGCGGATAAAAAGGTGAAAAAGATACTGGTACAAATGCCAGAAGGCTTGAAACAGTATTATTCCTATGTCACAGATCAACTGCGAGAATTCGACATAGTGTTTTCTGGAGATCCTTGTTTTGGGGCATGTGACATTCCTGGTACCAGGTACGGATGCGACATGATTCTTCATTTTGGTCATTCTATCATTCCTAACCTGAAGCTTGACGTACCCATTTATTTTGTAGAGATGAGGGTAAGATTGGATATTGGGTGGATCAAGGATCAGATCAATAAGATAAATTGCAGGAAGATAGGCTTAACGGCAACATTGCAGTACCTGGATATGTTGCCAGAACTCGCCGAGATTCTTTCGAAAAAGCATGTTGAATCGTATATAGGCAATAGTGACCCGCGAATAACTTACAATGGACAGGTACTCGGTTGCAATTTCAGTTCTGCGCGCACCATATCTGAAAAAGTAGATTGCTATGTCATACTTAGCAATGGCGATTTTCATGCTATTGGCATTGAGATGGTGACTGGCAAGAAGGTGTACATAATTGATCCTTTGATGAGAGAGATAAGAACTGTTACAGAAAAGGTTGATAAGATTACAAGGCAGAGATATGCAGCTATTGGAATGGTAAAGAATGCCAGCACTTTTGCACTTATAGTTTCTACCAAAGCAGGCCAGTTCAGAGGTAAATATGCAGAGCACATAAAAAAAGTTCTTGAAGAGCAAGGCAAAAAAGCATATATTGTATATTTAGATCTGTTAGACCCCGCTCAACTGTTAAACTACAATGTAGATGCATTTGTTTCTTTTGCATGTCCAAGAATCGCGATCGATGACTGGAACAGATTCAATAAGCCCATTATAACGCCAATAGAACTTGAAATTGCGATTGGCGTAAGGGATATCAGCCTCCTGAAATTCGACGAGATTGTAAATACAGATTAATAAATTTAAATATCTCTATTATATTCTATAAACAATGGCAAATTTAGGTGTGTTAATCTCCGGTTATGGAACTAACCTCCAGTCCATAATAGATGCGGTGAAAGCTGGCAAACTTAACTGCGAGATCAAGGTTGTAATATCCAACAGGAAAGATGCTTACGGTTTAGAACGTGCCAGCATAAACAAGATCCCTTCTTTTTATATCTCACCAAAAAACAAGAGTGATGAAGAATTTGACGAGCTAGTACTGAAAATATTAGAAGAACATAAAGTTGATCTGGTGGTACTTGCAGGATATTTAAAGATTTTGACCTCTAAATTTATAAGAAGATATGAAAACAGAATTATAAATATACACCCCGCACTGCTTCCAGCATTTGGTGGAAAAGGGTACTATGGTGAACATGTGCACGAGGCAGTGTTGAAGGCAGGATGTAAAGTCTCTGGATGTACCGTGCACTTTGTAACAGAAGACATCGATGGAGGACCTATAATTGCTCAAACTGCCGTGAAGGTTCTTGATTCTGATACACCAAAGAGTCTGGCAGAAAGAATATTGCCATATGAGCATGAAACTCTGATTGTTGCACTTAAAAATCTCACTGAAAAAAAGTATATAATTAATGGAAAAAGAGTGGTTTTTTTATAAAGCATCATATTTTTCTTGAAGCTCTGAGCTCAAATTTTCCAGCACTTCGTCCAGATTCTCGCTTTCTATGCTCACTACTTCTCCGCTCTGTAACGTAATTCTTGCAATAAATATGTCTCCGTCCCTTACAACTTCAACTTCAAACAACTTTGTTGACATAAAAGTTTCACCTTTTTTGTAGTAGTTTCGGCATTTGTAATCTACTATATAAAAATTTTCGTTTTTCAGGTCTTGTCAAATCTTCGTTGATAAATACGTATTATTTCATTTTGTCGAAGGCATAGCTTTTATCTGGATCATTTAATTTGAATATTTTTTGAAATATGTGTAGTATGATAACTGATGCTATTTTTAATATTTTCAACGAAAAATTGACAGTATCGTTTTTCACGATGTATCTTTATTTTTATGAAATTATATTTATATATTTACATCTTACAGCAAAGTTAAATTAGTAAGTTTTTATTACATCATAAAGATATAAATATATGGAAAAATAGATATATTTGAAAAAGTTATTAGGCATGATTAAAATGAAAAGCAGCACAGTCATGGGAGCAATTATTGCGATAGTACTGACATTGTTTGCACTACTATTATTCTATTATCTCATAATATCCAACACTGATAAATTAGTTGCTGGTGTTTACATTGGCATACTGGCCTTGGCATTCTCTCTCATCGGGTATATATTATATGCTTTTATAGGCACAAACACAGTATTAAAAAGCTTTGTATGGGGGTACTATATTTTCGGGTTCGGAACACTTTTTTATGCCAATACGGTAATAAAGTTCAGTTTTCCATATCTATTAATACTACTTTTGATTTTCGTAATTTCTCTGGTATTAATATACTGGAGATTAAGGTCTTTGGAAAGTGTAAAAAGAAGCCGAGGTGCAAAATAATATGGCAGATATAAGAGATCAGGTCGAAGATAGCAGAGGCGTTTTAAAGAAGTTGCAGTTATTAATACCGGGATATTCAGGGTACAGGAAATTAGAGGATATAAGAGAAGCTGATAATTATCTTAGAATCCAGATTGCAAATAAAATGCATGAAAACATAAACAGCCTTCAGGATTTAAGAAAAATGCTTGTGGACAGAGGATTATATGCCGGATTATCTCAGTTTCAGGCACTGTTCTCTGAAATCCAGCAGTTGGAAGGAGCGATAAGACATGCACAGCAAGGATACTCGGGAATCTCTCCGCCTATACGAATTACGGCGGATAATCTTAATGCTATGTATGAATATGATTATAATTTTATAGCGCAAGCAGACACCTTAAATAATGAGATAAAAGAGCTTGTGAATGCGGTGATGAGCGGAAACACTCAGGATAGCTATGCAAAGCTGCAATCTGTATCAGGCGCTATAAAGGATCTGAGAGATAAGTTTAATGAGAGAATGATAGTAATACAAGGCATAAAAGTGTAAACGGAGGAATATCTTATGTTTAAAAAGCAGGCGCAGGTAGGAAGCGGAGATAGCGTAATAGGTGCTACAACAATAATATGGGAAGATCAATACAAAGAAGCCAATATCATGTGGAAAGTTCCAAGAAATATCAGGCTAAATGATAACATTGTAGTAAGAGAAGATGAGATTGCTGTTTTTTTCAGGGATGGTAAAGTATTAACTTATTTTGACAAGCCAGACCGATATGCGTTGACGTCTCTGAACGCTCCGGTCGTAGGAAAACTGGTCCAATTTTTGTCAGGAGTGCAGCAGCAAGCTGAAGTTTATTATCTTCAGCGCAGGTTTCTGGATGGCAAGTTTGGCAGTAAAGAACCGTACATATTCAATGACCAAGATTTTGGCATAGTAAATCTGCGGGTCTTTGGAGAGTATAGATATAGGGTCTCTCACCCAGAGAATTTTATAAACCAGTTTGTGGGCACTTTCAATGCTGAAACCTCTGCAGACGTGGAATCAAGAATGAAAGATCAGATGGTAATATTGGTATATGATACATTAGGAAAGATGAAGGCGCAGGGATTGAAAGTCACAGACCTGGCCGCGAACCTGACTAACATAGAGCAGGCTGTGCTTGCAAATTCAACTGCGCATTTTGACCAGTATGGGTTGGAGATCAACAAGATATCCGGATTATCCATAAATTTGCCGGATGAAGTGCAAAAAGCAATTGATCTCAGGTCCCAGATGTCAGTTCTGGGAGTTAACTATATGCAATATCAGGCCGGTCAGGCAATGGTAGATGCTGCGAAGAATCCAAGTGGAGGTGCAGGTGCCATGACGGGACTGGGTGTAGGGTTAGGGGCTGGAATGGGTGTAGGAGGTATGATGTCCGGGCAGATGTATCAGCAACAAAATCAGAAAAAGTGCATTAAATGTGGGGCCATGATAGACGCTAATGCAAGATTCTGTCCTGTGTGTGGTGCGGATCAGACACAGGCACAGGCCCAACCAGCAGCAACAATTACCTGTCCTAACTGCAAAGCGGTAGTACCCGCAGGCACGAAATTCTGTCCAAACTGCGGCGCGAAATTGTCAGGTACCATCACCTGCTCCAACTGTCATGCAGAAGTTCCGGCAGGCACAAAATTCTGTCCTAACTGTGGCTATAAAATTTCAGGAGCGTGAAAAACGTGATATACTGTAGTAAATGTGGAGCACAATTACCAGATGATGCACAATTCTGCTACAAATGCGGCACAAAAGTTACAACGCCTGCTCAGCAGGCAGAATCAAAACCAGCTGAAGAGCCACACATACTCAAAGAGATGAAATGCCCAAACTGCGGTGCACCATTTTCTCCGAAGTTTGGAGAGATGATAATTACCTGTGAATACTGTGGCAGCTCGATTACGCTTTCTAATGAGGGTTGGAAACAGATACAGAGCCATACAATGTTGCCTCCAAAGACACTTGACAACAATCAGGTCATAGAGGTAGTGAAGGAATGGATGGACAAGGGCATATTTCACAAGCATGTGGCTGAGCACTCCGAGTTGAAGGAGATCTCCGTGAGCATGGTGCCATACTGGATAATACCAGCAACTGCAACCACTAACTATGTGGCATCAGAGACAGGAGAAAGCGTAGCCACGACAGTGGGTACAATGGTCGCTGCTGCGGCGTTGAGCAGTGCGGTAAGTCGTGGCCGTGGGCCGATACTGGCGGTAGGTGCGCCTGTAGATATAAAAAAGAGCTATACGATACATGGAGAGTACCAGTATCCGGTGGTCGCGGTTAAAGGATACCAGCAATATCAAGCGTTAGATTATCAATTTGATATACAGAACAGAGCATTATTTGACACTACCAAGATACCAAAAAACATAAAAGTCTTGAATGGAGATCTGGGTGAGGAGGCTGCCAAAAATTCTGCAAAAGGTTATATAAATCAGCTGCAGGATAAAAAAGCACATTCACAGCATCACATGATCCAGTCAATACAGACTACTGTAAATGTTTCAGACGGCGAGTTAATGCATGTGCCTATCTGGGTGTTGAAGTTCCTGTACAAGGAAAAAGAGACAATGGTATTTACGTTAGACGGTAACTCATTAAAAGTAATGCAGGAAATTAAATAGAAACTATTAAATAATTTCTTTTTATTCTTTTTCCTATGTTTATAGATCCTTGGTCATCACAGCAGTTTATTGATTATAACAGGCTTAGAAGAGAGTTTGGAATAGAAGAGTTTGATTTTAAGCTACCAGATCCTCAAAAACTGTTCAGGAGAAATATAATATTCGGGCACAGAGGATTTGATACCGTTTACGACGCAATAACCAATCACCGTAAGTTTGCGGTATTAACAGGGTTGATGCCGTCTGGAAAGATGCATTTTGGTCATAAGATGACGATTGATCAGGTAATTTACTATCAATCTTTAGGTGCGGATATCTACATTGCAGTTGCAGATCTAGAAGCATATGCTACACGTGGTAAAAGTTTCAAAGAAACTCTGAAAATCGCGGAAGAAGAGTATTTTTTAAATTATATTGCCCTAGGGCTAAAACCAGGACGTTCACAGATCTATTTTCAATCGCTCAGAAAGGATGTTACGGATCTAGCATTTATTTTTTCAAAGAGAACCAACATTTCCGAGATGAAAGGCATTTACGGGTTTAAGGATGAAACCTCACTAGCACACATCGAAAGCCCGTTAATACAGTCAGGAGACATCCTGCATGTTCAGCTGGACAAATACTCAGGTCCGATCCCGACAGTGGTGCCAGTGGGCATAGACCAGGATCCGCACATAAGGTTGGCCAGGGAGTTTACGAGAAGACTCAGTTTTTTCAGCGTTCAGCAAACTGATAACGGGCTTGGAATTTTCATAAAGCAAGATAATAACGTTGCAGAGCTTCTAAATACTGTATCTGAGAACCTTAAGAATATCGGTATTAAAGAGATTGAATTAAACATACCATACAAGGCACTTTACATAAAAAACTTTGATCTGGCAAAGCAGCATGTAATCGAAAAAGAGCTATTAAAGATAGAAAAGCAAGAAGGTGGCTACGGTTTTTATCTTCCTGCTGCCACGTATCATAGGCTGATGACATCCCTTGATGGCACCAGAAAAATGTCTTCTTCAGTTCCAGAATCATATATATCCCTAAGTGAAGAGCCTGCAGACGTAAAGAGAAAGATGATGAATGCCAAAACCGGCGGGGGCTCAACAATTGAAGAGCATCGTAAATTTGGAGGAAAACCTGAAGAATGTTCAGTATACGAATATTATGTTTATCATCTGGTGGATGATGACAATTATTTAAAAGAGGTACATGACACTTGCAAAGCTGGCACTAGACTTTGCGGAAACTGTAAAAAAGAAGCTATTGAAAAAATTAACATGTTTCTGAAAGACTTAAAGGAAAAAAGAGAGGCTGCGAAAGAAGAACTTGACAAATATGTGAGATTTAACTGATTATCTCATATTTGATGTTATTTTCGCTGAAAAACGATTCAAGTGACTTAATATGATAGGTGCCTAAAGTTTGAAGCGTGATTATGATCTTTACCATTCCTACTGGCACATCTCTATCGAGTCTGTTTCCCTCTATAGCCTGCACATTCGCTTTTAAGTTAGCGATAAAGTTTAGGATATCCTTTAAAGCGCCTGGATGGTCTGGTATAATCATTGAAACCCGTGTTAAAAGCTTCTCTTCTGTCAACCCCTTTTCTATGATCTGGGTCAACAAGCTTAAGTTTACGTTACCGCCGCTGATAAGAGCGCAGATGTTCTTATTTTTAAGATTGATCTTACCTGATAAGAGCGCTGCCAAGGTAACTGCCCCCGCAGGTTCTGCTATGATTTTGCCACGGCTCAAGAGCATGTAAATGGCCCTAGATATCTCTTCGTCGCTAACAGAAACCAGCGCATCCACATATTTTTTGACAAGCTCAAAAGTGATATCTCCGGGCGTTTTTACGGCAATACCGTCTGCAATAGTGTCCAGGTTTTTGAGGGGAATGATCTGGTTGTGTTCAACCGAGATCTTCATGGATTGAGCACCTTCTGCCTCCACGCCTATTACTTTGATGTTTTTGTTAAGCGATTTAAGAGCCAGCGCAATACCAGATATCAATCCTCCGCCGCCAATGGGCACTAATACTACATCAAGATCCTTTACCTGCTCGTATATCTCTATTCCTATGGTTCCCTGTCCGGCTATTAATAGCTCATCATTAAATGGGTGTATGAATTTCTTGTTTTCATTGTTGGCAAAAGCAATGGCTTCTTTGTACGCATCATCATATGTGTTGCCTACTAACCTTACTTCCGCACCGTAACTTTTTGTGGCGATCACTTTCATGGGAGGCGTGAATACAGGCATGAATATCGTGGATGATATTCCCAAGGATGTTGCAGAATAAGCAACTCCCTGTGCATGATTGCCTGCACTGGAAGCAACCACCCCTCTCTTCTTTTCTTCTGGTGTTAGGGTTTTAAGCCTATAATAAGCACCCCTGAGTTTAAAAGAGCCGGTAGTCTGTAAATTTTCCAGTTTCAGGTAAATATTATTGCCCGTAAGCTCTGAAAATATTCTAGAATGTTCGACAGGAGTGTGTTTAACTACATTTTTCAAAGCCTGTTCCGCTTTTCTGATATCATCAAACTGAATCATGTTAATCAAGTCCGTTCAAAAAATCTAAGCCGGTAATTCCGTCTTTAAATCCCATCTTCTGCGCAGGTTCAGAAAATTCAGAGATCTTTGCATTAAGCATATCTTCAAAGTTTTTAACGCCGGTAACTCTTGCAGCAACATCGCCGAGTTTTGAAGAAACGCCCAGGTTCAGATATCCGCACATAAGATATCCTTTTTCAGCTTTAATGATCAGCAAAGGTGCATGGTCCAGCTCCAATTTTATGCCTAATGCCGTCTTATTTTTTAGTTTGATCTGTTCGATTATCATTTTGAACTTGAATGTTGATAAAATATTTAAAATTTTACAGTAATTACGCAAAAAATACGATTTTTTCTTAACTTATCGTAAATTTAAAATTATTCTTTAAATATTAAGAATTGAATATTAGAAATTCTTATATACTTGATTTTATATATATATATTCAGGTGAATTATATGATTGAATTCACAAAAGATGATGAAGAGCTGGTAAACTTTCTTGTGTCTGCTGGCATCAAGAAGAATATCGGCAAAACAATATCCTATTTACGAAAGGTGCAAGAAACCACGTCTGTAGAGATAGAACGAGCTACGGGGCTAAGACAGCCAGAAGTATCTATCGCTATGCAGTGGTTGGAGAAAAAGCAATGGATCATAAAAAGAGACATTAAGAAAGAGGGGAAAGGCAGACCTGTTTTCGGGTACAGATTAGCCAAGCCCTTCAAAGAGATCATTGAAGATATAGAAAGAGACCTGAAATCCAAAATAGATCTCGTAGATTCTAATATTGCAGGTCTAAAGAAATTTCTCTAATCTTTTTATTTTTGCCACGCTTTATAGGCCCGGTACCCGATATATAGTATTACTGCGATAGCTACTGCATAAACTACATAATCTAGCTCACTGAAAAACCTGAAAATCACAACCCAATTTTTTCCAAGCATAAAGCCGAGATACACAAGAACTATGCTCCATATTAATGATCCTAGAGTGGTGTAAGTGGCAAATTTGAAGATGTTCATCTCTCCAATTCCTGCCGGGATAGAGATAAAAGTCCTGAATATCGGTACCAGGCGCGTCACGAATACGGAGATAGATCCATACTTTTTAAACCAATTTTCCACAACTGAAAGTTCCTGCTCTCTTACCATTATATATCGCCCAAACTTTATAATAAACGGCCTGCCACCATAATAGCCAATTGCGTAGCTGATCAGAGACCCTGCCAATCCCCCTAACGTGCCTGCCAGTATAGCTAGGATCATGTTCATCGATCCTCTGTAAACCAGATACCCTGCAAATGGCAATATTACCTCTGAGGGAATCGGCAGGAGCATGCTCTCTAAGGTCATTAAACTAAAAATGCCAAAATAGCCACCATATTCTAAAAAAGAGATTATTTGAGTTATAAACCATGATACAATTGAAAAAGACATTTAAATGATCCCTGTTAATAGTCCCTCTCTATTTCTAAAATCTCGGAATGGATCAGTCCTTCTTTCCTGAGCTTTGCGTGCTCTTTCATCATGCATCGATCCATGACCACTTCAATGCCGTTTTTCCTGGCTAATTCAGCCGCTTTGTCGTTAATAATACCTTCCTGCAACCATAACACTTTTACTTTCTTTTTTATAATGTCGTCTATCACATCATTAACGCGCTCAGAAGGCAAGAACACTTCAGCCACATCAATATCGACAGGAATATCCATGATGGACTTATATGATTTTAATCCTGCAATTTCGTCTGCAGTGGGGTTGACAGGATAGCAGGCATAACCATGCCTCATCAAGTATCTCATGACCGATCTGCTCGGCTTTTTTGGATCTTTGGATGCTCCTATAACAGCTATAGTCTTTGTATTTTTTAATATTGTTAAAAAATCCTCCATGCTTATCACAAAAAAATTAAAGGAAAAATGTTTTGAAAGCGCGATAGGTGCTCCACAGATCCAGCTTGCTTACCAGCTCGAAAGGAGAATGCATGGAAAGTAAGCCCGGGCCCATGTCTATCACATCCATTCCATATTTTGCAAAATCCTGCGCAATGGTACCGCCGCCACCTTCGTCAACTTTGCCCAGCAATCCGCTCTGATATATCACTCCTTCAGAATCAAAAAGATTGCGAAGGTATGCTAGATATTCAGCAGTAGCCTCGCTGCTATTGTACTTTCCACCACTGCCGGTATACTTTGTTATTATGGTGCCGTATCCTACTTTCGCGGCATTTGAAAGGTCTTGAACCTGCTTGTATAACGGATTGAGGGCTGCATTAACATCTGCACTTATAGCTTTGGAATTGTGCATCATAGACACAAAATCACCGTAAGTATAGTTTTTTAATGCCTTGCCTAGTAACGTGGTGGTTACGTAATCTATAAAGTTGGATCTTGCACCGCTGCTGCCTGCACTGCCAATCTCTTCCTTATCATATACTATTATTATGGAAGTGTACTCTGGAACATTTAAGTTTATTATGGCCCGGAACGAAGTGTAGGCACAGATCCGGTCATCTTGGCCGTAGGCTCCGACCATGCTGTTATCCAGTCCAACGTCTCTGGCTTTATCTGCTGGCACTATCTCAATATCTGCAGACTGAAAATCTTGCTCCATTATCCCGTATCTTTCAAAAAGATTGTTTAAAACCGCAGTTTTTACCTTCGCTTTTATCTCCTCATCATTTATCGGCACGCTCGATACCAGTATCTGTAAGTCTTCGCCCTCAAATCCCTCAAATAGCTTTTTTTCACCCTGCACTTTTCTCGCTAAATGAGGTTCTATGTCAGGTATCACGAATACCGGATCTTCTTCAGATTCTCCAATTTTAAGATCTATCTTCTTTCCTTCCTTAGTAACTACCGTTCCATGAATTGCCAATGGCCTGCTAACCCACTGATACTTTTTTATGCCCCCATAATAATGGGTCTTTAAAAGAGCCGTCGATGACTCAGAATCCTCGATTAATGGATTAGGTTTCAAGTCCAGCCTCGGTGAATCTATGTGAGATACCACATATCTGATCCCTTCTAACAACGGCTTTTTTCCAACCACAATAAACGCCGCAACTTTCTGATTTTTTGTCAAGTATAATTTAGAGCCAGGAACCATAGATTTTACATTGTGTAAGTTTTTAAAGCCTGCCTTTTCTGCTGTATCTACAAAGTAGTTTACTGCTTCACGCTCTGTTTTTACAGTGTTTAAAAATTGTCGGTACTCTTTTGCAAACTCGTGAATCTCCTTCTTTTCTTTTTCAGAAATTCTGTTCCATCCATTCTCTATTTTCAAACCCAGTTTCTTTTCTAAACTCTCTTTTTTTTGTGCCATAAAATCACCTTCTTTCTACTTTAATTGCCGTATATCCGACCACTTTGTCCATCCTGGACACATCGCCACTAGTCGCATATTTTAAAAGGCTTGGCTTGCCTTTTAATGCGTACAGCATGGCCATCATGGGACCATACCCGCACGCGGATATGTCATATTCTGACAGTGTACTGTAAAAGTTAGAGAGATCCATCTTTATAATTTTTTCTATGAGCAGATGATCATTTTTGTAGGCAATCTCTTTTGGTACGTAATGCGAGAAATCTGAGGAAGCTATTATCACAACATCCTTTCCCTTTATTGCATCTTTTATGATTTCTCCTAATTTTACAGCGGTTTCATAACTTTGATCGAGCATTAGAATAGGAACAAATTTTATGTTATTATTAAAAAATTGTAAATATGGTAACTGCACTTCTATCGAATGCTCGTATAGATGTGCATTAACATCAGATTCCACGAAGTCTCTATATATGCTCCTTGAAAGTTCCAGATCATTTTTAACTATGCCTAACGGCGTTTTGAAATCTTGCGTGGTTATTGCCACACCCGGCCCTATGCCATAATGATTAGGCCCTATAATAATAAAAGACTCTGGAAAACCGTCCTCTGCTAAAGCATTATAAAAATGAGCAGCCACAGGCCCTGAATAAATGTATCCTGCATGAGGCACTATGCCTCCCACAATATTTCTAGGCCCTGAAACTGCAAGTGATGCAATTTTTCCAGGACCTATATTGTGCAAAAAAACTTCTCTTATCAAATTTTTTAGATATTCTTTATTTTCTGGATAGAACTGCCCTGCTACAGCAGAATTTCTCATATAGGTGCCTCGAAATCCTCCACTTTAAAGCTATAATCTTCGTACGATTTTAAATCGCCTTTGTTCTTGAGAATTTCCCTGGTAAGCAACCAGTATACAAGTGCTAACGCTTTTCTGCCTTTGTTGTTTGTCGGTATCACAAGATCTATAAACGATATCTGGTTGTTTGCATCGCAAAGAGCGATAATTGGAACACCTACTTGCAGTGCCTCTTTCAGTGCCTGGCTATCTGCTATCGGGTCATTTAAAAATATTACCTGCGGCTCAATGTATCCTGCTAGGCTGGGATTTGTCAAAGTTCCGGGTATGAACCTGCCTGTTATTGATTTTGCGCCAATGGTCTCTGCCATCAAAGATGCAGGCTTCTGAGCATACTGCCTCTGAGCAAGAATAAGAATTTCTGACGGCTCAAACTTTGCCAGAAATTTACCTGCTATCGCAATTCTCTCATTCGTCTTGGCTATGTTCAAAATATATAACCCATCATTTCTTATACGAAATATGAACGGGACCATATCTTTTGACTTTATCTGCGTTCCTATATGCACTCCGGCTGTTAAATATTGCTCTTCGGGTATCAATAAATTTTCACTCATAGTTTATTCATTCCTCCAAATATTCTTCTATCCTTATCAGTTCATTATACTTTGCAGTTCTCTCTCCGCCTATAGTTCCTGCTTTGATATATTCTATGTTCAGGCCTACTGCCAGATGGGAGATCGTGCTGTCTTCAGTTTCTCCACTGCGATGTGATATCACTGCAGTATAATCATTTTCCTTTGCCAACTTCACAGTATCAATCATGTCTGTAAGCGTGCCAATTTGATTCGGCTTGATTAACACTGCATTTGCTGCACCTACCTCTATCCCTTTGCCAAGCCTCTCTTTGTTAGTTACGAATAAATCATCGCCAACGATAAGCGCATTATCACCTATCTTTTCTGTTAATTTTGCAAAGCCATCAAAATCATTTTCATCCAGTGGATCTTCTACATAATAAACATTGTAATCTTCTACAAGTTTCGCTACAAATTCAATCTGCTCTTCTGCACTTAATGTCTTGTCTTTATACACGTATTTGCCATTTTTATAAAACTCTGACGCCGCTAAATCAATGCCTGCAAATATGTCAATGCCATACTCTCTTGAAACTTCCTTAGTTGCCTTGCTCAACAGTTCTAGCGCATCAAGATCATCCATTGCCGCAACCCATGCTTTTTCATCGCCTAACCCCAGAGGAATGTTAGGGAACTTGGATTTCAGTAAACTTCCCACATTTTTGTGAACCTGTATGTTTGCAAATATTGACTCTTTTAAAGTCTTGCCAAAAGCTATTGATAAAAATTCCTGCATCACAGTCCCTCCTATAGCATGTTTCCCACCGCCAATGATATTGCTTACAGGAGTTGGCAGATAATCTGCATTCATACCTCCTAAATATTTGTATAATGGCAGGTTCAGACTGTCTGCTGCAGCTTTTGCATTTGCTAGAGATATTGCGACTGCAACATTCCCGCCAATGTTTGAAAAGTTGGTAGTGCCATCAAGCTCATGCAATAATAAATCAACCTTGCCCTGATTTAAAGAATCCATTCCTACAAGCTCTGGAACAAGTTTTTCTTTGAATATTGTAATGCCCTCATCTATCCCTTTAATGGGGTAATCTTTTACTTCAAATGATCCTTTGCTCGCGCCGCTTGGTGCAATGGCTCTGCCAAATCCTCCGGCAGTGGTTATGATATCTACTTCTACCGTCGGATTACCGCGAGAATCTATGACTTCTCTGATTTTTGCGTCTTCGATAAATGCCATATTTTTACACCTATATTAAAAAGGAATATAAACTTTATATTTAACATTTGCGAGCAGGAATTTACCTTTTGCAAGAGAGCGAATCAAAGTTAGCAATAGGTTAGAAGATAGGGTAAAGCGCATGATGAGCACATATAGATTCAGCGGAATTCATATATTGTTGCTTTGAATGCAATGCTCAATCAGAAAATATAGAGGTGAAGAAAGTAATAGAACCATCCAAACTCAAGCTCTTGATTTTAGCAGTAGTGAAAATGCAAATCTGGTTGCATTAACGGGAGCATCCATGCTTTAGCTGGAGGAGAGCGCAATTTTTAAATAATATCAAAATATGTAGCAGCTACCTATTGGAGGGGATATAAATGAACAAAGGAATTCTGTTAGGTATATTCGCGATATTGTTTATAAGCACTATTTTTTACGGAACCGGCAGCGCTATGGGATTGTCTGTAAATACCCAAGTGCCCATCTTGGCCACAAATGCAACGCAGGCACTAACAAACATGCTCGGAAGATTGACATATACTGTAAATATTATTGCAGGATCTATCATAGGCGTGGTCTGGATCTATGAAGCCATATTTTTAATTTTGCATAAAGATGATAAAGAGGGGCTTTTAAAATTTAAAAGAGATCTGCCAGTTATGGTTCTTGCTACAATCATAATATTTGGAGCAGCAACGATCGTAAATGTGCTATCATGGATCGGCCAGGGATGATAGAAGAGATAATATATAAGAACTACATATATCAAAAATCGTGATAAACAGACCTAGCTGGGACGAGTACTTTATGCGAATGGCATACTTGGTAGGAAGCAGATCAACATGTACCAGAAGGAAAGTGGGCGCAGTAATAGTAAAAGATAAAAGATTGCTTTCTTCAGGATACAATGGCCCTCCTTCAGGCCTTGCACATTGTGACATTACTGGCTGCATAAGAGAAGAACTGAACGTGAACTCTGGGGAGAGACACGAACTTTGCAGAGGCCTTCATGCAGAACAAAACGCCATTATACAGGCTGCGGTTTACGGAGTAAGCATAAAAGATTCGATTATTTATGTAACCAATCACCCTTGTGTAGTGTGCGCAAAAATGATCATCAATGCAGGAATTAAGGAGATTGTTTACGCAAACGGTTATCCTGACGACCTGGCAAAACTCATATTGATAGAAAGCACTGTTAAAACAAGGCAGTATGTGATTGAAGATAAATATTTTGAAAAATTTTCAGAGATCTAGATGGTTTCAAAGTACAGCTCTTTTCCATCTTTTAACTTTGTGATTATCAGGTTCGCATTGTCCGTGTTTTCACGTACTTTGATAGTTCCTTCTTTTGAACATTTGGCAGTAAATAAGTACTCGTCCTCTGCGAAAATCTGGCCTGAAAGATCTTTAAAATCTTCGCCTGCATAAAGGTAAATATGGTTTTTCTTTTTTTGGACCAATAATTTGCACTTTTTACCCTCTACCTTCATACCCTTTACTTCAATATGCAACCCGAGCAGATCCTCTAGGTAATTAACGTTCTTTCCATTCTTGCCTATCACGGCAGGAATATAATCTTCCCTCACATACAATTTTATCTGGGACTCGCCTACTATCTCAACCTTGAATTTCTCGTCCGGCATCACCGTTTTTAGCTGTCTCTCCACCTCTTTTTCTGCTAACGATAAAACCTTGTTTTTGCGTTCTTCTACGGGAACCACCACAATCTGCTCTCCATATGTATATATCTCATACTCTAGTTTATCAGTATAAAAATCTAGGACATCGATCACGGGTCTTGCCAGATCCTGTTCCAGCATGCCGGTCGGAACTTTTACTTTGTATTCGATAATGTATACTTTCCCGATTTTACCGTTTTCAATGTGTATTATCGTGTCAACTAACTGCGGTATTACACCCAGCTCTACCCTGCCAATCAGTCTCTGCACTGCATCTATGGCCCTGCTGGCATGCGCGACACCGACCATACCCACGCCCGCCATCCTGAGATCTGCATAGATCTTGAAGTCATAAGAGGTTCGCATCTCGTCAAATATCGTATAGTCAGGCCTTACCAGCAATAATATATCCCCTGTTTTCTCCATATCTCCTTCCAGCGCAGTATATCTTGTGATCTCGTTCGAAAGTAGCAGATCCCTCGGCTTCTCCATTGTTTTCACAACTTTGTTTTCAAAAAGATACATTTCAGCCAGAGCTTGGACAAATGTGGATTTACCAGCACCCGGTGCCCCTGAAACAAGTATGCCTTCAGCGCGCTTCTTGAGTCTCGAAAACAATTTGTCGTCAATATTGTAATCTTCGATCATCAACTTTACTGTTGGCTTGACAGCCGTGATCTCTGAAGCCTCTGAAAATGGTGGTCTGGTAATTACGATTCTGTAATCTCTTAACTGTATTACAGTTGCACCTTTTAAATCCAGATCTATGAGTGAGGATTTGTCAGTCCTGGCTCTCTCTATTATGTCTCTTGCAATGTCGTTTAATTCCTGTTCTGACATCGGCTCTTTTCTAAGCTTTACAAGCTCGGTGTTTCCGGGTTTTCCTTTTTTTGCGATGGGTATGGTACCTGTTTTCAAGTGAACGCTCATAGTGCCGGAATCAAAAAAATCCTCAATCTTTGAAGTAACAGTTTTCTCAACTTCAAAAAATATGGCATTTACGCCTCTCAGCTTTGCAATGCTGTACTGTATAAAATCGGAGGTTAGCAAAGTGCCTTCTGTCTCTAACGCTATGGTCCTGATAATATTGTCAATTTCTCCAGATTTGGCTTTCTCAATCTGCCATTTATCAGGCCTTTTCCCATAAAATGAAATTTCTATGTTGCTGTCTTCCGCAAATTTCATGATTTTCTCAAGTTCAGAAATGGCTGTAAATCCGATCATTAAACCACGGTTTGCCTGCGCCTCGATCTCGGAAATTACAGCTTCGGGTATAATGAGCATAATGTCCCTCTTATCCCTTATGAATTCATAGAATCTGCCGTTAATTATTACTGATGTATCAGGTATGTATTTTTCCATGAACCTAATATTCAATTTAATCTATTTTAACTTTGCGAGCGAGTCTATGCCAGAAATAAACCGTTAGACTACATTTATATACTCATAAGTAAAAAGTATCGTAAAATAGTTTATTTTCAAGATATTAAAAGTGTATGGGGTATGTACTTTTTAAATAAAAGCTATCATAAATGCCCTGGAATACATAATAAAACCATAAGGAAATAGCAATAAATTTAACGCTTTATTTCTGTCATAGGAGCGGGTCTCTGTATTAAGATATCGGGCGAAAAGGTACTGTATAAAAAATACGGGTTCAGGATATATCCTAGAAATTCACAGGCCGTTGTTATGAACAATGCTTCCTCCAAAATACGCACAATATATTGTTGAGAAATTAATAGTGCATTTCTATACTCTATCTCTTGACATGAGCAGTACCTGAAACTGTAAGATCGGTCATAATGTCTTATAAAACTTGGAAAGCTCCTCTCTTAAAATCAAGCTGACTTTCTTGCCGTCATATTTGCCCTTCATCTCGTTCATTACAATACCCATGATGGTGGAAAATGCATTTTCTCCTTTCTCCTCTATCACTGCCATGTTTTTCTGAAGGATTCCTTTTATGATTTCTCGAACTTTATCTTCACTGTACATGTTATTTTCCAACTGCTCCAGTATTTCAGATACGTTCTTGTGTTCTGTAATCTTTGATCTCAGTATGTCTGGTATCGCCTCTTTGGCAAATTTTTTATCAGATAGAGCCCTGAAAATAGAGAGCAGGTCTGCATCACTGACCGATTCAACGGAAAGTCCCTCGTTTTCCAGCTCTGAGAGCGTGCTTAAAAGCGTTCTGGATATTATAGAATACTGATCATAAACGGTTGCCAGGCTGCAAAAAAGCTCATCTTGCCCATTGTTTATTATCTGCTCAGCCTCCTGCTTTGATATTTTATAGGTGTTCAAGAAACGGGACACTTTTTCATCATATTGCTCTGGCAAATTATTTTTGATATGCTCTATTTTTTCCGGTAATACCGGTATCGGGGGCACATCAGTCTCTGGATACATTCTCTCTTTTCCTGGTAAAGGTCTCAAATACTCGGTCGTGCCATCATCTTTCGGGCCCCGCGTCTCTCCTACCACCCCTTCCAAGGCCCTGTTTATGCGATCGTAAATTTCGGTTAAAGCCAGTTTTGCACGATCCTCTTTCTCACAGATCAATATGAACGCATCCTGAGAGCCAAGCCCAAAGGCTCGCTTCAGGCTGTTTACCTCCTCTTCTGTTATGCCGTAGGCGGGCAACTCGTCAGAATGAAATATGCCTTTTATGCCAAACACTTTTACATGCTCAGCTAGCTCCTTGCCAAACCTGAATTTTTCAGATTTTAACAGCCCAGCGAAAAATGGGGCCCTGAACCCCACAACTTTGGCACCTGTTTTAAGAGACTCTTTTATGATCTTTGATTCTGTGGTTTTGAAAATATCTGACACGTTCAGTATGTTCAATTCAAATCTACTGAATTTCCTGGCTATCAATTCACTTTTCAACAATGACAGATTTTGCTGTCTTTTAATTTCGTTTTCCACTATCTTCTGGATAAGCTTCAGCTGCGACACTCCTTTCACTTCCACGCGTGATCCGTCCGTGGAAATGTTGATATCCTGCCTTATCGTTCCTAATCCTCTCTTCACGGTGCTGATAGATCTCAATATGTTTCCAATTTTTTGGGCAACTTCCTTTACCTGCAATCCATTATTCATGTCAGGACCTGTGGAGATCTCGATTAGCGGTATTCCTAACCGGTCTAGCCGGTATACCACAGTTCCCTCTTTTTCGCTGATCTTCCTTGCAGACTCTTCTTCCAAGCAGACTGAACTAATAGTTATTTTCGAGCCATTGGCCATGATGTATCCGTCTTTGCCTACCAGCGCAGTTCTCTGAAACCCGCTCGTGTTCGAGCCATCTATTACGATTTTTCTCATAAACTGGATTTCGTCTATGATCACGCAATTTAAGAGCGTAGATACTATCAATGCAGTATCCAGAGCCTCACTGTTTACTTTATGAGGCGGCTCTTCATCCGCTTCCACCAAACATGAGTTTTCAGTGATTTCATAAGTAAACACTCTTTTTCGCTTAGCCTCCTCTAATGCTGCTATATCCACATTGCCGGATTCTCCCAGTGCCGCTCTTAGCTCTCTCTTAATAGTTCCTAAAACAGTTTCTGACAAATAGCTTTCACAGTCGCAAAACAGTTTTTTCGTGTTTAATTGCTGATGTATTTCTAACCCTATCTTAACCATTCTAAATCACCATAAAACTCTCTTTTCAGACATCTCAAGCCTCAAGTTTTTAGCCATCAGCTGTCTCGCTTCCTCTCTTGGATAATTCCCTAAAAGCCACATCATCTTCACGAATGCAGTTTCTGGCAAGGTATCTCCTAACGGTATCACGCCCGCTTTGATCAGCTCCCTGCCTGATGAGTAAACGTTCATGTTCACAGATCCTGCCAGGCATTGAGAGGTCATGCCTATGAGCTTTCCAGAGTCTGTAAGCTCTTTTATCTCCTTGATCAGATACGTGCCTACATGACCAAGCCCGGTCCCCATAAATATTATCCCGTCCACATGCTCTCCTATGATCTTCAGGTGCTCTAAATCAAATCCTGGATAATAGTAGAGTATAGAGACCTTATCATCCATCTTCTCATATGCTTCTATATTCTTGTCTACTTTCATTTTATATCCTTTTAAAAATTCTACCTGATCACCTCTGACCCTTGCAATTGGATGCCCGTTTATACTCTTGAATGCATCTCTCCTCGAAGTGTGCATCTTTCTGACCCTTACACCCCTATGTACCACGCTATAATCATCAGATGGTGACTCGTGCATGGTTACTGCCACTTCTCCTAAATCAGTATCCATCAATGCCGCAGCACTTAACAGGTTTTGGTACGCGTCACTGCTCGGACGGTCTGAAGATCTCTGTGCACCGACCAATGATACGGGCCCGGATAAATCTGGGATCATAAACGCTAGCGCTGCTGCAGTGTATGCCATCGTGTCCGTTCCGTGCGGTATGATTACTCCCTTTGCACCATGATTCATCTCTGAAACGATCTCTTTTGCTAGGGTCTGCCAGTATGGAATCTTCATGTCTTCGCTGAGTATTGAAAATATTATGCGCGAGTTGATGCGATACTTTCCAGACAGTTCGGGCACTGAGATCAACAGTTCTTCCTGGGTTTCGGCAGGATGAACCGCGCCGGTCTTATAATCAATATAACTGGCGATTGTGCCACCGGTACCCAGTATGGAAATATAGTTGTCTTTAAAATGTACCTTTTTCGTGGACTCTTTCTTTTCTCTCTTCTCATTTTTTTCCAATACTTTAATATTTTCTAATGATGAAAACTTGACCCCGATGTTATAGCCATTGTCAAGTTTCAGGATAATGATATCCTGGGCGCTGAATATGTTGCTAGGCATTACGAATCCACGGAAAGTACCTCTGTCACTCAATATTTCAACATAATCGCCAACTTTAAAATCATCCATTTTGTTGCTCATTAATAAAACAGTATGTAAAACAATAAAATTAATGTTATGGTATATCTTCTCTTATTATTATGTTCATTTCATTCGAAGGAATTGATGGTACCGGTAAGACCACCTTTGCAAAATATACTAAAAAATATCTAGAAAACGCTGGAAAAAAAGTGTATTTTACATATGAGCCCACAGATTCTCTAGTCAACGTTAAAAACCTGGTTGAGAAAAAATTGGATCCTTTTACACAGGCACTGCTTTTCATGGCGGATAGGGTAGAACATATCAAAAGGATCAGAGAGCATCTGCAGAAAAATGAGGTTGTGATAATTGATAGATACGTAGATTCTACATTTGCATATCAAGGCAGCCTTTTAGAGCCATTATTTAAAAGCAAGAAAAAAGCGTATGAGTATCTAGACCATATTTACGATCCATTTCGCTTGGATCCAGATCTAACATTCTTGTTTATAGTAGATCCTAAAGTCGGGACAAACAGGGTTGCTAAAAGAACGGTGAGAGAGTACTTTGAAAACTTGGAAACTCTGGATAAAGTACAGGATTTCTATCTTTATCTCTCTAAATGCAGAGACTTCATAGTAATAGATTCGAATAGAGACCTAGACACAGTATGGGTCGAGCTAAAAAAGCATCTTGAATCAAAATTATAAAATAGCTAGAATGTATTTCACTACCCGGTGAGAAAATTGAATAAGATACAGGAGTTAGTTAAAAAGACAGGTGTGGATGAGATATTGATATACAACGGTGGAGAACCGTCTTTAGAACTGAACTTTTTTTACTTAACACAACTTTTTGACAGTGGCTTGTTTGAAGAATCTTACTTGATAGGGGGTTCTGATGAAAGCACAATATTGACATCCAGGCTTGAAGAGTTTAGCGCTAAAAAAAGCGGCTTGAACGTATCAGTTTATAAAGATAGCAAGGAACGAAATACGAAGATTAGCGAGCTGACAAATAAAGCAGCAAAAATCGGAATAAACATGGATTACTTCAGCGTCTCGGCGTTCAATAGACTTAAAGAGAATTTGAAAGACAAAGAGTTTGTGGATATATCCAAGGCAATACAGGAACTAAGGATGGTCAAAGAACCAAAAGAGCTCAATATACTCAGAGAGGCTGCAAAGATAGCATCAGAGTCTGTAGAAGCGATCTTGAAAGACCTGAAGGAGGGGGTTAAAGAGTACGAAATTGCAGCGTTACTGACTTATACAATGCTCAAGAACGGCGCATCAGACAACGCTTTCACTCCCATTATCGCGTTCGGCAAAAACAGTGCTGAACCGCACTATTTTGCAGGGGCGGTAAAACTGAAAAAAGGGGATTTTGTATTGATGGATTTTGGAGCAAGGTACCAAAAATATAATTCTGACATTACCAGAACATATGTGTATGGCAGGGCAAATGACGCCCAGAAAGAAATGTACGAAACCGTGCTAACTGCCCAGAAAATAGGCATTGAAAATGCCAGGGCTGGTAGAAACGGGAAGGATATTGATGGTGCAGTAAGAAGTTACATAGACAGCACTAAATATAAGGGCCTGTTCATACATTCTCTAGGGCACGGCATAGGACTGGCTACGCATGACCACCCTGGCTTTGCACCTGGATATGAGCTGCAAACGAAAGAAAACATGGTGATTACAGTCGAACCTGGCGTATATCAACCTGGATTTGGTGGGGTAAGAATTGAGGATGACGTAATATTGAAGCAAGGTGGCTGCGAAGTGATTACCACTGCGCATAAGGAGCTAAGAGAGCTGTAAAAATACTCCCTTTTTTATAGAAAAGTTAGGAGTTTGAGGGAAGCTGTAAAACTCCGACCTTTAGGGAGGAGATACACGGACTTCCCTCAATGGAAAATTTTAATGATAATTTTGCTATACTAATAAATAATGTTCAGAACTATTAAACTGAAACTCCCATATGACAAAACGCTCATTGAAACTGCC
>JBMFWH010000004.1:0-59105 GCA_049965455.1 Thermoplasmata archaeon
TGTTCAAAATGATAACTTTAGATAATGTATCCATTAGCTATGGAAAGAGTATTGTAATAAAAAATCTTAATGCAAAAATTGAGGACGGTTCTAAATGGTTCATTATAGGGCCAAATGGGTCTGGTAAGTCCACATTCCTAAAATCATTGATAGGACTAGTGAATTATAAGGGTACTATAAAAATAAACGGTAGTGATTTAAGATCAGTTAAGAAGATTAATACCAGTACTAATGTAAAAGAGGCGGTGAATATTTCAAGTTATCTGACAGTTTCTGAGTTTATTAAGTTCCATACTGAAATTAGGGGGTATGAGTATTCTAAAGCTATAAATATGTTAGAGGAACTAAAAATGTCGGAAATTCTGCATTTTAAAATTGGCAAGTTATCCACAGGGCAAGAAAAAATGGCATATAATATAGCAGCAATTGCTACAAACTCAGATCTTGTAATTCTGGATGAACCTTTTGAAACTGTTGATCCTTGGAGAGTAGAGATACTTTCTAATATTATTAAAGAGAACGTAAAATCATATATTATAGTAAGTCATATAATTGACAATTTATCTATATCAAAAATTTTTAATGATACTCTTTTGTTAATATTTTTTAGAGGTAATATATTTGGTCCAATCGGGAAAATTGAGGATTCAATAAACCTCTATGTAAAAATCGGATCTAGCAATAATAGTATTTTAAATTATGAGACCGATATGGGGGAAATATCAATTTTAAGAGATAAAGAAGAAGGTAGTGTCCCATTATATAAGATGGGTGATATATTATGAAAAGCATAGTCAGTCAACTAACGAAACTTGAGTTCAAATCGATTTTTCGTAATAAACACAATATAATGTGGGGAATTGGGTACATTGTAATCTGGATTTTTATTTATAATTTTGCATTTCCTGCCCCTCCTCAGGGATATAAGGTAGAATATCTTGCTTCTTATGTTTCCTTTGTAGTATTGCTAGCTGGGAGTATAGCAGTAACCACTACTGCATATAGGGTTGCAAATGATGCATTGCCACATATTTATTTATATAGAAGCACAAATGCTAGTTTATATGTCCTTATAATATCGATTCTAGTTCCGGTGTTTATATTCGGGGTTATGATCTCTACCCTATCCTTCATTGTTGGATATTTAGTATTTGGATATTCATATGGCATATTTCCAGCTGTGAATATAACAATTCTTTTAATAGCCTTGATTGAAGTGACTTTTTTTTACATTTCTTTTGGTAGTTTTATCAGTTACATATTATTAAATTTAAAAAGTATAAAACTTATCAGATATATCACAATGATTCCCCTGATTTTAGTTTTGGGCCTAATCCTAGGGTTACAGGTTACGAGATCACCTACTCTCGAACTATTATATATCTCTCCTTTTAACGCAATATATTCTGCATTTGAATTATCGATAACTGGTTCTTCCAGTAAACTGTTTAATAACCTTGCAATCAAAAATTTTTACCTCTTACTATCTCCAATTTTGTGGGCAGTCATACTGCTAATATTATCCATTGTTTTTTACGGTATATATTACCTATCCTCTGCTAAAAATGAATTTAAGCTTGAAGATCTCTACGGGTAGAAGGGGTGTAAAAATATGTTAATAACAAAAAAACAACAGATCTCTCTTTTAAATTTTAATGATTTAAATCCCATATCTTTAGATCGTGACACAAGAATAAATGAAGGATTATTGCCAATAAACATTAATGAATATCATAATAGATTTTTCAATAAATATGACATTGCGGAACTCTATCACGAAAACAGTAAATTATATCGGAGTACAGATAGTAATATTGCCTTATCTATTGCACAACTAAAGACTGACCCTGCTTTACTGAGCCAATATTTAATAACCCCAACATATGATACAATATATTCGATTGACACCCATGGAATAGTACTAGATGGTAAGGATAAAAGCTTGCGAGATTGCATATTTGGCCGTAAATCAATAAGAAATTATACAGCCAAAGAAATAGAGGATAAAATATTATTTTCAATACTTAATCTATCTGCCGGGAAAACACGCGAAGAAAGTATTAAGTTTCATGATCAAATACAAAAAATCAGATTCAGGGCAATACCATCAGGTGGGGCACTATATCCCGTAGATATTTTTATACTATTAAAAAATGTTAGAAACATTGAAAATGGGATATACTGGTATAATCCAAACAACTATATTTTGAATCTCCTAACCAAGGATCAAGATAGGATGGATATGCTGGATAAAGCCATGATTGATCAGAATATCTCAAGAGATTATTTTGCACTTTTTGTCCTTGTTGGAAACTTTTGGAGATCTAGAGTAAAATATGGCCCAAGAGCATATAGATTTGTTTTATTAGAGGCTGGTCATTTGGCTCAGAATATACTTTTATCACATGTTTATTATGATCTTGGATCAGTGCCTTTGCAGGCATTTATCGATGATGAAGTTAGTAGAGCCTTATTGATAGATGGGGTGGATATTGCGCCCTTATATGTCATTGCAGGAGGTACCTATTAAATGAAGTATGATAGCAAAAGCTTTTACGACAAGTATACCTTGAATGATAGTTTTTCGATCTTTTATATTTCAGATAATATTGTTGAGTTTAGATACGGTTTTTTGTCATATTATTCTATTACCTTGCAGGATCCATTGAATAGAGGGAGACTAAAGACTTTAATAGATACGATCAAGAATAAATTGGCAATTGAGGAGATTTCGTCTAAATTTGAAGAAGATGAGTTCTTGGACTTGATAAATAAACTAGAATCTGCAAATATATTACTCATAAATAGCAATACATCCACAATATTTGATAAGGTTTCAAGGTACATTCAACTGATCTCTGGAAAAACTTATTCGCCGCAAGAACTAAAAAATGCACTCAGTAAGAATATATATATATTAAACAATGGTGGATCGGGAGAGATCCTTAAAGAATTACTATTGCAACTAGGCTTTAATAATGTTTACCAATTTATGATAACCCATAATAAAAATATGGATTCAAGCATAAACCTTACAACTATGAAAGAGAAACTTAAAGATGCTGATATTTTATTATGCATTCTTGATTATTTTGATCCTATTCTCCCAAGGATAATAAATGAGTTTGCAATAGAAGAAAACAAGAAATGGGTTTTATCAGCTATTGATGGGATTAATATATTTATTGGCCCTACGTTCATACCAAAAGAGACTGCTTGCTATGAATGCATGCAAAATAGGCTTATAGCAAATCAATCGGATTCAGAAATATTTAGTAGGGTATTACCAAATATTATGAATGGAAACTGGATCTCTGGTAAAAATTTAATGCCGGTCACATATTCTTATTTAATGGCCTCTATAGCCGCTCAAGAAGCAATGAACTTATTGATTTTAAATCAACCAATGCTGATTAACAGATTGCTAATTGTAAATACACAAAATTTTTCATTTTCTATTCAAAAAATACTAAAACTTCCGCGATGTAATGTTTGTGGAGCGAGAGTTTCTCCAAAACCAATATATCTCTCTATGAGTGAAATCCTTTCGCTCAATGAAAATACGGAATCTGCTTCTGAGCCCTTATTTTTAAAAATAAATAAGAATGTGGAATAGTGATTGAAGTAATATGATTGGGTATAGAGTTTTTAAAAGCCCACTTACGGATCAAATACTTAGTCTTTATGGCAACTATACTGGTATAGCTAAAAGTTTAGGAGCAAACAGTAATGAACTGCCATCATGTACCTATTCTGATATATCTATTGAAGAATGCAATCTTAATGCAATAATGCATACAAAACATAAAATAAACTTACGCCCCGCATCACTGGACAAAACTATCGAAAAAGCAATACTAAAAGGATTCTCTGAACTTGCGGAAAGGTACTGCCTATTTATGTACCCATTTGCATACCCAGATATTCTAACAAAAGGTACATATAAGGGTATCGCACAAAATGGGATTCCACTATCCTTATCCTATGTTAATTTATGGGATAACTCTAATAATAAATTTAAGAATTACTGGGCAGAAGGGGTAATATCAAGTTTAAAGTCAGATGATGAGATTATGTGGATTGAGGGGGAGTCAATTACTAAAAATATAAAAGTATACATCCCGGCACAAATCATTTTTTTAAGTACGAGCTCTTTATTCAATGAAAAATTGTACTGGCTTGGAACCAGCTCTGGAACTGCATCACACACAAATAGGAATGAGGCAATAATCTCTTCTGTCCTAGAACTTGTTGAGCGGGATAGTATAATGAAATATTTCTACACTAATATCACACCAATAGAAGTATCTCCTTTTGGTGAGTCAAAAAAATTATTAAATGAAATTGGTGAAAGTAGATTGTTCAGGTTTTATTTTTTACCAAACGAATTCAAAATACCTGTCTTTGTTACAGTTTCGCTATCAAGAGATAAAAAGAAGCCTTATGCGGTATTTGGTTCAGGGTCAGGATTAAATCCAGATAGTGCGTTGAAAAAGTCATTAATGGAGTCTTTACAAGGCATATCACTTGTAACATATTATACAATAGTAAATGATATCAAGAATAACAAAAAATTTCTGGATCTGGATTCTGGGCCAGTTTTATATGGAGACCCTAAAAACTCAGATTTTTTAGAGCAATATTTAACATCAACTTCACTTGATTTCGAAAGTGTGTTTGAGTACAATGAATATTCATTGTATGGTTTGGAAAACATCCTTGAAAGAGTTAAAAAAAATGATTATGATCTTTTTCTTTTTGATATAACCACGGAAGATATTAAAGAGGTGGGGTTAACTGTCATCAGAGCATATATTCCTCAATTGATCCCATTTTCTGTACCGGCATTGCCGCCAGTTTCACATCCTAAATTTGATGATGTGAAAAATATTACCCCCTTTGTCCATCCATTTCCATAAGACTTAGGTAAAAAAGGTATACTATTGTATATTATCCCATATATTTCAGCTTTTATCTTAAACTCAGGAGCTTATTTAGGAATAAATTGAAATATTTTGGTGAATTCAACGAGGTTGTCAATTCTCCGTTGAAAATATTAAAAAGAGTATCAATTATCATACCACGCATATTTCAAAAACTATTCAAATTAAAAGATCCAGATAAAACCTATATTTTCGGCAAAATAAAATAATATTCACATATCAAGGATAGTTGACATGTCAGAAAACAAAAAAGTTTAATAATTATAATGTAAATAAACAACAGAGGCGAAAAATATGGAAAGTATACAAGAGCTATTAGAAATGGCTATAAGGGCAGAGATAGATTCTGAGAAGATATATTCAGATCTCTCAAAAATGGTTAAGAATTATCTATTAAAAGAGAAACTGGAATTTTTGGCGAAAGAGGAAAATGGGCATAAAAAGATGTTAGAGCACATATTTAGTATCAAGTATCCTAACAAGGCGCCGGAGATACCGGAGAGCACGAAAGTACCACTGCCACATATCGTGATAAGAGAAAAAGAGCCCCTTTCAGATATATTTAGTCAGGCAATGGACGCAGAAGAGAAAACATCCAGGTTTTATACGGATCTCTCAAAGAGACTGAAAGGAGAAGAATCCAATATCCTAAGCTATATGAGCAATGTAGAAATGTCACATTATTATCTATTAAAAAGTGAACGAGAACTATTATTAAATTTCGAAAACTATGATCAATATTCTGAAATGATGCATATAGGGCCATAATATTTTATTTTTTAAATTATTTATTCATTTTTAGAAAACTATTTATTTTAAATGCTATTAATCTATTAGCAGGTGATATTATGACTGAGATTGAAGAGATGTTAGAAATGGCTATAAGGGCAGAGATAGATTCTGAGAAAATATATCTGCAGTTATCACAGATGGCTAAAAATAAATTATTGAAAGAGAAACTGGAATTTTTGGCAAAAGAGGAAAGCAAGCATAAGGAACTCTTAGAGAACATATTTTCCATAAAGTTTCAGGATAGAGAGCTGGAGATCCCACCTAGCACGAAAGTACCATTACCCCAGATAGAGATACACAAAAATGAGCCATTATATGATATATTAACGCAGGCTATGGATGCAGAAGAAAAAACTGCAATATTCTACCAGGATCTGTCTAAAAAACTAAAAGATGGCGAAGCTGCAAGCTTGATGCAATATTTAAGCTCGGTTGAAAGGTCACATTATTATCTGTTAGAAAGCGAGAAAGAGCTATTGATGCAGATGGAAAAATACAGTGGCAATTACAAATATTATAGCCTTAACCCTTAAATTTTTTTAAAGCCCCTGTGAATCCATTCTTTCACAACTTTACCACTGTATTTTATCGTTCCTCTAATATTGCGGGAGTTACCACCTGCGTGATTTCCATTTTTTAATATACCTTCAATCGAAAGATCTTCAATCTCCAAATACACCCTACCAAGCTCTTCCAGATAATGAGCATCGCTTCCTGCTGAAACAGGAAGATTCAGAGACCTGGCCAGAAGCTCTGATCGCCTGTTGTTTCCAGGCAAACATCTGCCATTCATGATCTCTATAACATCAAATTTGTTAGCCCTTACATTTTTCTCTTTTAACCCTGTAATGTACCTGTATGGGTGTACTGCAACTGCTATTCCACCACTTTCATGTATCTTTATAATAGTCTCTTCCACACTCATATCCTTCGGAATATTATCTTTTATCCACAATCCGATCACATGACCACTTATGGTGGACACTTCAATGCCCGGGATAATCATAATCTCTTTTTCGTCCTTTACGTTTTCGTATGCACCAAAATTGTTATGATCGGTGATTGCGAATCCATCCAGCCCGATCTTTTTTGCGTACTTTACAAGATCTTTAGGTTCGGTAGAAGAATCTGGCGAATATTTAGAATGCACATGAAAATCTATCCTCATCTAACTTTTCCTCCGGGCCTAATGTCACGATCCAACGTAATAAGATGTTCTTTTATGTGAAGTATCATGGGCCTATTTCTGTCAAAAAACAGGATGCAATATTTTCCAAGCCATTCTTTAGGTGCTCTGTACGGTATTTTATACTGCTTGGATCCCGTTGCTATAACTGTATCCTCCTCTATCTTTTCAATCTTTGCCACCTCAAATTTCAATTTTTCAAAATTTTTGTATTTGAGAATCTTACCGGAATCAGAAACCAGGTTGTTCGCCTCAACAATCAACCCTGTTTCTTTGAGTTCTGGAAGCAGTAAGCAAACATGCTCAGAATCATCTGCAGCCAATAGCATGCCTTCTGACTTCACAGCCCTTATCTCTGCAGGCTCTAGATTGTATAAGAGTATAACATATCTTCCTGCCAGCTCTTCTTTCATATAATGTGTTCTTAATCCCGCGATAAGAGTTCTCTCTTCTCCCCCAACTTCAAGCTTTAGTATGTATAACCTGTCAGCATCCGGGTGTTCAGTGACATCAGTGATCCTTGCTACCCGCAGATCCAGCTTTTGCCAATCTTCAAACTGCTCTTCCAGTTCCAGTTTCTTGAACAAAAGCTCTGGCTCATTCATCTGCATGGATTCTATATCATTCAAGCTCTCGCTCCATGCTATTGCAGATATTTTGCTGTCATAGCCTAGCATGTTCCATACTCTCTGCGAGGTTACTGGCAGATATGGATAGCCCATTATTGCAAGCGCCCTTGCTAACCTTAAAGATAGGTGCAGTTTCGTCTCGCATTTTTTAATATTTGAATTAAAAAGGTCCCAGGGTGCGCTGTTATCAAAATAGACATTTGCAAATCTTACCAGCGAAAGCCACTCTTTGAACGCTTTTTTTAAATCCACGTTATTGATCATCTCTGCCATAGAATTAGATGTGTTTTCTATCTTCTTTAGCAGTTCTCTGTCCTTGTCATCCAGATCATGCTGATCTGGTACTTTATCAAACCTGCTCTTAGTAAAAGTTAGGGCCCGGTTAATAAAATTTGCATACTTGTCAATGAGTTCTTGATTGACCATGTTCACAAAATCTGGAAGCGTAAAATCAGAGTCTCTGAGCTCTGGCAAATTTAAGGACAGATAAAATCTAAGCATTTCAGCATCAAAATTTTTAAGAAGATCTGGCATAGTAAACCCGATGCCCCTGCTCTTTGAGAATTTTGCAAAGTCGAATCTCAGATATTCATTTGCAGGCACGTCGTAGGGTAGTTCTAAGTCTCCATGTGCCATCAACATTGCGGGCCATCTTATGGTATGGAATGGTATGTTGTCTTTTCCTAAAAAATAATAATGTTTTGTATCTGGATCTTTCCAGAACTTTTTCCAGTAATCGGGATCGTTAATGGATTCTGAATAAGCGATAGAAGCAGATAAGTAACCAATTACTGCTTCAAACCACACATATATCCTTTTATTTTCAAATCCTTTAACAGGCACTTCAACACCCCACTCTAAATCCCGGGTGATAGGTATGTCTTTTAATCCCCCTTCCAGATACTTTTTAGTAAAGTTTATAACATTATCTCTCCAGAAATTTTTAGTACCTAACCACTCTTTTATCTTTGATTCAAACTCTGAAAGCTTGAAAAACAGATGCTCTGTATCCTTAAAAATGGGGGTAGTACCACATATCTTGCATCTTGGATTAATTAAGTCAGAAGGGTCCAGAGTCTTGCCGCAATTATCACACTGATCTCCTCGCGCTTCTGGATTGCCGCAGTAGGGGCAAGTGCCTTCTACATAGCGATCTGGCAAAAACCTGTTACAGTGCGGACAGTACGGAGATACCATCAATTTTGGATATACAAAACCCTTCTCATAAATTTCGAGTATAAACTCTTTCACCACCCTTTTATGTACATTTGAGGAAGTACGCGAATATAAGTCGAAATAAACATTCATTTTCTCAATAATATCCTTATTGAGATTATGATATTTGTCAACAATTTCCTGAGGCGATTGGTGCTCTTTTTCAGCAGTAATAGTTATGGGTGTACCATGCTCATCGCTGCCTGAAACCATTAGCACCTCGTTTCCGGTCATTCTCTGAAACCTGGAAAATATATCAGCAGGTAAAATCGCACCTGCCATATGCCCTGCATGTATCGGCCCGTTAGCATAGGGCCAAGCTACACCGATTAATATCCTGGTCATTAAAATATGTAATAGCTATTTATATTTAAAATCTATCGATTCTATGTATATTTTTTCATAGTCACTTTCCTCAGTTTGAACACTGATTAATGCAAAGCATACCATTTCACTGAGCAATATAGAAGGATATGCGCTATTATTTTTTGGAGAATATAGAAATTTTAAATAATTATAAATCTATATTGATTACGTGGATAATCTGGTAATAGAAACTAAAAACTTGTCAAAAGCATATGGTTCTAAATATGCATTAAGTAACCTGAACATTCAGATAAAGGAGGGGGAGATATACGGGCTTTTAGGCCCTAACGGCTCCGGTAAAAGTACTTTGATGCGCATATTGGCCGGGCTCTCAATACCTACCTTAGGCACCGCTAAAGTGCTCGGTCTCGATGTTGTAGCTGATAATTTAAAGATCAAAGAACTAGTGGGATTCATACCTGAAGTACCGGTTTTATATGAATCTTTAACGCCAATAGAATACTTCGATTTTATAGCATCAATGCGAAGACTGAATAAGAACATAGTATTCGGGAGGGTTCACGAGCTTGTATTGGCATTTGAGCTGAACGAGTACCTTAACGATTTTATAGGCTCTTTATCGTTTGGAACAAAACAGAAAATTGCGATAATCGGAACATTATTGCATAATCCGAAATTAATAATTATGGATGAAGTAATGAATGGATTAGATCCTAAAAGCGCTAGAATCCTTAAAGACCTTATCAAGAGTTTCAGCAATCAGGGAAAGACTGTGATATTCTCCACGCACATTCTCGAAATTGTTGAAAATATATGCGATCGGGTTACGATATTGAAAGATGGAACCATGGTAGCTGAGGGAAACGTCAAGGATCTCAGGAATATAGTTTCTGGATCTCTGGAATCTTTGTTTTTCAAGGTTACGGGAGAAAGTAACTTTGAATCGATCATAAAAGCGATAAGTGAAAAATTATGAGCTTTAAAATACATACGATATTAACGAGAGAAGAGGCATATTTAGGAATAAAAAATGTATATAACGGAGACAGATCAAGCAACAGAATAAATGCAAGATTGAAAAATGTAGTGCTTTACAACAACATCAATTTTGCAGTACTATACCTTATTTTATCTGCCTCTTTTTCTTACTATCTTTATTTATCGCACACGTTCGCAACGTTAAATGGAGTTTATTTCGTAATATATCTATTCGTGTTTATAGTGTCCCTGTTTTATTCGACGCTTTTTCTAAGCAATATAATAGATCTCAATCTGATAGAACCTTTGAAATCCATGCCAGTTACTAAGCGCACAATTCTGTATTCAATCACGATTTCATGGCTATTATATAGCGGGTTATCTGTACTTTTTATAGCTGTTCCGGTCACGATTGTTACATTTGTAATATATCATTCATTATTTACCATTATCATAGAACTTGCTTGGATCTTTATAGTCTTGGCATTCGGGTATTCTGTCGGGATTTTCCTCTCATTTTTTATATCTTCCAAATCTTATAGGTCCAAGTCCAGAAGATCCGCAGTAAAACAGGCTTTAAAAGCGTTTATCGTAATTTTCATACTCTTGTTCTGGCAGTTGATCTTTTACCTGTCCAGATACATGTTTGGATTTTTCAATGTTTTTTCAGCCAAATATTCTGGATACTGGTTTTTGTTTCCATTTTCCGCATCTTATTCTGTTGCAAATACGTTTAATGCACCATTTCTATCTATTTTTACTACGATCGCATATGTGATACTGTTTTCAATAGTTCTTGTATACTCCGGCAACAGGCTAAATAAATTCATTTTTGAAGGATTTTACGTCAAAGAAAGCTCGAAAAACACAAAGATAAGGCATTCTGTTATTTCTTACAAAGCGCCATGGCTCGGCTATCTAATACGTACCTCCCACTTTTTGGGGAGGAAACCTCAGGCACTTATTTCCTTTATAATTCCCTTCGCATTATTTATACCATTAATAATGAACATAATAGGGCAGACTAACATCTCTTTCACATATCTTCTGGGGTTCTCTCTGATAATAGTAATAATGCTCTCCATAGCCTCGCTTTCAACCATGGTGATGGAAGGCAAGTCATACTGGGTGCTAAACATGCTGCCAGTTTCAAAAAATCAGCTTGCCAAGATTAAATCGACATCTGAATTTATAATATTTGCGATAATTTTTTCAATAATATTAATTTTAATGGCGTATATACTGAACCTATTCAATTTTTTAATGTTGCTTCTGTGGCTGATTATATTGATCGCGGCATTTGACTCACTTTATTTTACAAACATTTACCTGTTTTCAAAATTGACGCCTGACACCGATACGGTCACTGCAATATCTTTTGGTGGGAATGTGGCTGGAATTTTGATGGTATTTCTGGCCGGGATATTGATTTACGTTCCTTTCGGGACAGTGTACGCGATCAAAATCATATATACGCTATCTGTATCCCAATTTTTTGGATCTGCACTTTGCGCTTATATTATAGTGCTAGTAATATTGAACTTATCTGAAAAAGTAAAAAAACCAAAAATATTTTAAAATCATATTTTTTTCTGCACAAACTCACTTTTTTTAGAGTCCATGTATTTCTCTATTAATTCTGATAGGTCCTCTTCTTCACCACTGTAAAGTACCTGAGAAACCTTGCTCTTATCTCGATAAATAGTGATTCCTTTGCAATGTAACCTGTAAGCGAGCAAAAATGCATTCTCTACCTCATCCAGGCCTGCCTCATTTTTCAAGTTTATGGTTTTAGAAACTGCATTGTCTACATGGCCCTGGAACACAGACTGCATTAGGATGTGCCAGGTATAATCGATGTCATGTGCGGTCACGAACAGTCTTTTTATATCATCCGGAAAATCGAAATTTTGCAATGAATCAGATCCCGCAATGTCCTTGATCAAGTTTTCAGAATACCTGTTGTTTTTCTTCAAGAACTCTTCGAACTGGGGATTGATCTCTAGCAGTTCGGCACCTTCCAACACATGCCTTACAAACACCAGCCCGTATAACGGCTCGATGCCAGATGAGGTTCCGGCTATTATCGATATTGAGCCGGTAGGAGCTATGGTGGTTGTGGCTGCATTACGCATTGGCACGCCACGGTCATGCCATACCGAGTTGCCCCAGGCTGTGAAAGTGCCTTTTCTCTGGCACAAATCTTCACTGGCTTTATGGCTCTCTCGCTCCAAAAACGTCGCAATTTTATCAGCCAGGTCAATTGCCTCTTTAGAATTGTATGGAATCTTCAACTTTAAGAATAGTTCTGCCAGCCCCATGACACCAAGCCCTATCTTCCGAGTCTGTTTTGTCATATACTCTATCTGAGGCAATGGATATTTGTTTGCGTCAATCACGTTATCCAGAAAATTCACTGCTGTCCTGATTACCTTCTTCAGCTTTTCCCAGTTAATGGCACCGTCTTCTACAAACTTTGTCAGGTTTATAGACCCGAGATTACAAGACTCGTATGGTAGCAGAGGCTGCTCTCCGCATGGATTAGTCGCCTCGATCTCACCGAGATAGGGAGTAGGATTCTTTTTATTGATCTCGTCAATAAATATTATTCCCGGATCTCCAGTCTTCCAGGCCTGAGAAACTATCAGGTTCCATAACTGCGAGGCTGAGACAGTGGCAGTTACTTCCTGTGTCCTGGGGTTTACAAGATCAAAACTACTGTTATCTTTCAGTGCGTCCATAAACGCATCAGTAATTGCAACACTGAGATTGAAATTCTGTAACTTTCCATCAAATCCTTTTGCAGTAATAAATGATATAATGTCTGGATGATCTATTCTCAATATTCCCATGTTTGCGCCTCTTCTCTTCCCACCCTGTTTTATTATTGTTGTTGATTTATCAAATATCTCTATGAATGAAACAGGTCCTGAAGCCACCCCTTTCGTTGACCCTACCAGATCTCCTTCAGGTCTGAGCCTAGAAAACGAGAACCCGGTACCACCACCACTCTTGTGTATAATTGCAGCATATTTTACAGCATCATATATAGAGTCTATCGAGTCGTATATCGGGACCACAAAGCAAGCAGATAACTGGCTTATAGATGTATTTGAGTTCATCAAAGTCGGCGAGTTTGGCAGGAACTGCAAATTGACCATGATCTCATAGTATTTTTTGATATAATCTTCAATTACCTCACTCTTTTCATCCAGAATTTTAAGCATATCTTCAAAATTCACTTTCATAGCATGCTCTTTATTGAGTGCGTCAAATGCCCTCAAAAGCATCTCTCTCTCAAATCTTGACAGATGCATTTTTTTATTTTCGTACATATAAGCTGTGTCACGATCTTTCTGTTTTTTATTAATGTCGTATACCTGCTCATCATAGAGAACCTCTACAAGACCCACATATCTGGCAACTCTATAGAACATCTCTCTTGGGGTTTCTATGACCCTCCCAAAATCATCTTTCAATAAATATCTGGCTTCAAGTACTTTTATGGCATTCACATTCAGTTTTAAATCATCCTTTATACCATACATGTACTTGATCTCTCTGATCTCCTTTCTTTTCTGTCTGTATAAAATGTAAGCTTTTGCAGTTTTTACCAGGTTTGATTCCATCAGAGTCTCTTCTACCAGATCTTGGATGTTCTCTACAGAAGGTACCGAGTTCTGAAATTGCTGAAACAGCTTTTTTTCAACAGTTTCTCCTAGCTTTTCACTTTCCTTCTCCGGCATATCTGTTTCATCTGTGCTCTTTAAAGCTTTCAATATTGCATCCACTATTTTTTGACGGCTGTACAAAACATAGTCTCCACTTCTCTTTCTAACCAGGCTGATCATACAAAAAATAGATATACAAAGATAAACATATAATTTTCTGTTATTTTTATAAAAGAATAGAAAATATTACAAAAATTGTGAATACTCATTAGGTTCATGAATTAAAGCGAACCACTTTTTTAATAAATAATCTGGCAACTTCCAGCAAGCGAAAGTTTTTTTAATGAATAACCATTAATGAAACTGGGTATCAGACTTGGCCGGGAGGCTAGGCGTCTCCTGTACTTGAAATCGTCTATACGCAAGGGCGACAGTCAGAGGCGATGTAGCCAGATTACCATCAAGCCACCACATACTGTTGATGCCCTGTCCTATGAGATCGAAGGTATATAAGGCAGGATCTGTAGAGATCCCGCCTTATATTCTATCATGGAAACCCCGCCAGGCCCGGAAGGGAGCAGCGGTACCGTGAACTCTTGGTGCTTGTAGGGGTGCGGGGTTGAAGTATCTGGTGGGGCACTTGATGATAGTCTGAACATTCACTTTGATGTGTCTGATACCCACTTTTTAATTATCCTTTTATACATGTTTGAAAAGAGATCGTCAAGTAAAAAAGAAATTCGCCAATTTTAAATAACTATATGCTATTACCCTCCCTGACTAATATGTACAACCAAAATGTAGAAGAACTGGAAAGAAAAGCGAATGAACCCGCAAAGAAAGCAAACTCTTGGCATTCTTTCTTTAAAGGGAAAATTGAAGTAATGCCAAAATGTTCAATTACTAATTACCAAGATTTCAGCGTTTGGTACACACCGGGGGTCGCCGAACCATGTAAAGAAATTGCTAAAGATCCGGATAAGGTATATGAATATACCAATAAATGGAACAATGTTGCGATAGTGTCAGATGGGTCTAGAGTGCTGGGGCTGGGGAATATAGGGCCACTGGCTGGACTTCCAGTCATGGAAGGCAAAGCCTTACTCTTCAAATATCTCGGCGGTGTTGACGCGTTTCCTATAATGTTAAATACGCAGGATACTGAAGAGATCATAAAAACAGTGAAGACTATTGCCCCAACATTTGGAGGCATAAATCTAGAAGATATGGCAACTCCAAAATGTTTTCATATACTAGAGAGACTCAGGGCTGAGCTGGACATACCCGTATGGCATGATGACCAGCAAGGAACAGCATCTGTAGTGTTGGCAGGCGTTATTAATGCACTTAAGCTGACAAACCGGAAAATTAAAGATACAACGATAACAATAGTAGGAGCAGGCGCTGCAAACATAGCGCTTACAAGAATATTGATAAAGGTAGGCGCTAATCCAAAGAATATAATTTTGGTGGACAGCAAAGGAATTTTAAATGTACATAGGAGAGACCTGGAAAATGAGGCTCGCGATAATCCTTACAAATGGGAATATGCGCAGATCACAAATGGAGAGAACAGATCTGGAGATATGGCAGAAGCGATGATAGGTGTTGATGTTATGATTGCAGCATCTAAGTCTGGGCCAAACGTTATTAAGAAAGAATGGATCTCTAAAATGAACAAGGATGCTATCGTTTTTGCAGTGGCGAATCCAGTGCCTGAGATATGGCCCTGGGAAGCAAAAGAGGCAGGCGCAAAAATTATAGGCACTGGCAGGTCTGACTTTCCAAATCAGCTTAACAATTCTATTGGTTTTCCGGGAATTTTCAGAGGAACGCTTGATGTCAGGGCAAAAACGATCACTGACGAGATGGCAATAGCCGCAAGCATGGCTATAGCATCGGTTGCGGAAGAAGAGGGGCTCAGAGAGGATTATATAGTTCCAACAATGGAAAATTCATATGTGTTTGCAAGAGAGGCAACAGCAGTGGCTGAAAAAGCGATAGAGCAGGGTGTGGCAAGAATAAAAAAGAGCCATGACGATCTGTTTAACGGTGCATCTATAAACATAGACAGCGCAAAAATGAAGATTAAGTGCATGCTAGACAGCAACTGCATCCGAAAAGTTGAAAACTTTATAAAATAACCAACATTTTTATACTTTTTATTTTTATTCTATTTTTGATGGATCCTAATGATATAAGATTGAGATTATTACAGAGAAAATTAAAAGATGATGTTGCAGTTATAGACTCTGAGGCTCCGGAGCTATTGAAATTTCTGGGCACGAAAAGCTTAAGCTATCTTCTTGTAACAGGCACTGAAATCAAGATAATAGCGCACAAGGTATTTGAAGAAGAGCTTGAAAATTTGAGACTGGATCACGACATCATCATTACTAAAGATCCAGAGCTGGAGCTGAAGAAACATATAAAAGGCAGGATCTATGCAACAAAGCATATTTTTAAAGAGGCATTCGATATTAAGGATATATTCAGCGACATACTAAAAAAACCAATGGAAGAAGATCTGGAAATGTTCAAAGAACTGACCAGAAAAATTGATATGGCTCTTAGCAAGGCCGTAGAATCGATAAGAATAGGATTGCGAGAATATGAGGTAAAGGCAGAAATTGATTTTAACTTAGAAAAGTTAGGAATTGATCATTATCTTTATCCTACGGTAGTATTGTTCGGGAAAAGGACAGCATATCCTATGGGTCTTGCATCTGAAAAGAAGCTTGAGGAAAACGAGATAATTTTAATAGATACTGCTCCGGTGTACAGGGGCTATTCTGGTTCTATTGGGAGAATGATATTCACAGAATTTGATAGTTTTTGGGCAGAAAAACTGAATTTTCTGAACGAAGTGCTACAATCTGCTGCCACAATGCTTTTTCCTGGTTCTGAAATGCAGAATGTTGATGATTTTATAAGATCTAAATTAAAGATGAAAGGATTTGAATACGAACATTATACTGGTCATTCGCTTGGTGGTTTTTACAAGCCGATGATATACCCCGGTACACCGGATATATTAGAGAGAAACATGATATTTACTTTAGAACCAGGAATATACATACATAACAGGGGGGGAATAAGAGTCAAGAACCATATTTTAGTGAGAGATGCCGGTATCGAGATCCTTGACCGGTTTGGTAAGGAGTGACAAGCTTAATCTGTTTTTCACTTTTATAGCCGGGTACTTTAAAATGCGTGTTTTATGACCAAGCATGTGAAAATAAGAGTACTTTGTCAGTTGCAGTTTAAAGCCATAAAATACCATAAAATTTATATGATACTTATGTATGTATGAAAAAGCATTCAATTAAAAATAGCTGGGTCCGTAGCTCAGTACGGTAGAGCATCTGGCTTTTAACCAGGTGGCCGGGGGTTCAAATCCCCTCGGACCCGTAATAAGTTTAAAGGAGTAATAATAATATGAAAAAATTTAATGTCCTAGAACATGAATTAGTTCCCGAACATTATTTAGTTCCTCGAGAGGAGGAAGAAAAGATACTTCAAGAACTATCAGTTGATAAGAGTTTACTGCCGAAAATTTATAGATCTGATCCAGCGGTAAAGATGCTTGAAAAAATTTATGGCCCGATAGAATCCGGGCGAATTGTAAAGATTATACGGAACAGCGCTGTGGCCGGAAAGACTATAGTCTATAGGACTGTAGTTGAACAGTAACCAGCTATTTTTAAAAAATAAAATTAAAAAGGTGTATTAAAATATGAAAAATGTAATTGATGCGTTCTTTAGAGAGAGAAGTATAGTAAATCATCACATAGCATCGTATAATAACTTTATCCCATCTGCGGACAACGTTGAGAATGTTTTGCAGCACATAATAGACAGCACTAAGATCTCCGATGAAGATATGCCTGGAGAGTTAACATTGGACCGGAGCAAGACCGGTGGCAAGATAATAAAAATAAGGTTTGGGAGAGACAAAGAGAATCCAAACCTGCCTACTGTAAAGTTCGTGATGTCTGCGGGCAGGGGAGGATCTGATTTTAACAGGATAAAGACACCCATGGAGGCAAGAATCAGGGATTTTACATACAGTGGCGAGCTATTCATAACTTTTCAGGAAATTGACATTGATGATAAAACGAATGAAACAACGATCAAAGATGCCGAAGAAGTTAAGATCGGCGATATACCGATAATGATAAAGTCCAAGGTTTGCGTTTTAAATGAAAGAAACATCGATGATTACCTGCAGGACGAATATGTCAAAAAGCCGGCGGCAATATCTAAAAACGACAGCTATGAGAAAAAGCTGCAGTTTCTGAAGGAAGATCCTGAAGATCCGGGCGGGTATTTTATAGTATCTGGAACTGAGCGGGTATTGGTTACTCTTGAGGATCTGGCGCCTAATCGAGTGCTGGTAGAAAAAGAGGACAAATACGATACCACGGTGGAAGTAGCCAAGATATTTTCGCAAGTGGAAGGATACAGATCCTTAATTACTGTTGAGAAGAAACTGGATGGTATGATATTAGTTTCTGTTCCTGTAATATCCGGCTCTTTATCATTAATAATACTGATGAAAGCGCTGGGTATGGAGAAGGACGAAGAGATCTATAATGCGATAGTGAGCAATGAAAAGATGGGCCCTATTATCCTGGCAAACATTGAAGATTGTGAGCGTGAAAAAGGGTACATTGATGAAGGGATAATGAGTACCGCTGATGCGATCAGCTATCTAGAAAAAAGGTTTGCGGCAGGGCAGGCTAAAGAGTACCGTGAAAAAAGGATCTCGCAGATTCTGGACAAATCCCTACTGCCACATCTGGGGGACAAACCATCAGACCGCCTTAAAAAAGCACTTTATCTAGGTAGGATGGCCAGAATGGCATTAGAGCTGCATTTTAATTTGAGGGCTGAGGATGATAAAGATAACCTATCCAACAAGCGATTAAAGCTTGCAGGAGATCTATTAGAAGAGTTGTTTAGAGATGCTTTTGAATCATTATTAAAGGATCTGAAATATCATCTAGAAAGAACTTACAATCGAAAGAAGGGAATGATCAAGCTTCGTGCTGCAGTGCGTCAAGATGTCCTTACGCAGAAAATATTACACGCGATGGCAACTGGAAACTGGGTTGGAGGTAGGACCGGAGTATCACAATTGTTAGATCGGACATCCTATCTGAGCATGATCAGCCATCTGAGAAGAATCACGTCCCCTCTCACAAGGTCCCAGCCTCATTTTGAGGCCCGAGACTTACATCCTACGCAGTGGGGCCGGTTATGCCCCAATGAAACGCCTGAAGGTCAGAATTGCGGGCTTGTAAAAAATGCAGCCTTAATCATAGATATCTCTGAAGACACGCCTATAGAGCCCATAAAAAAGGAGTTGAATGATAAAGGCCTGAAAATGATAGCCCATGATACCGGGAAGCTTGCAAGAATATATTTAAACGGTGATCTGGTAGGTTTTTATGAAGATCCTATAGAACTGTTGAACCATCTTAAAGAAAAGCGCAGGTATGGCAATCTGTCTCACAATATCAACATGAGATATGATAATATCACAAATGAGCTAATGATCAATGCAGACAAGGGCCGCATTAGAAGGCCTCTGTTTATAGTAAAGGATGGATCGATACTTTACACGCATAAGCACCAGGAGATGCTTCAAAACGGCAAGAAAACCATTGCAGACCTATTGAAAGAGAGCGTGATAGAGTGGGTTGATGCCGATGAAGAAGATAACGCTTTTATTGCAGTATATCCATATAACGTGCCACCAAAATGCCCGAAATGCGGGCACATTTTAAGCAGAAACGATGCAATCTGGCAAAACCCAGGCAAAGACGAGAAAAATATAGAATTGATGTGCACTTACTGCAAAGGCACTTTCAAAGTTGAAAAGCTGCTGAATAAGGAGCACACACATCTAGAGATAGATCCTATTCTGATACTGGGTGTGATAGCAGGCATGGTTCCTTATCCTGAGCATAACATGTCTTCAAGAATCACGCTGGGAGCGGCAATGACAAAACAGTCGCTGGGATTGCCGGCATCGAATTACAGGATGAGGCCGGATACCAGAGAGCATCTGCTGCATTACCCACAGGTTCCGCTGTTAAAAACAAAGAGCATGGAATTTTCAAAATTCATAAAGCGCCCTTCAGGCCAGAATTTTGTGGTGGCGGTGGTATCCTACCAGGGTTATAACATTCAGGATGCGCTGGTAATGAACAGGGCCGCGGTTGAGAGGGGGCTTGGAAGAAGCACGTTTTTCAGGACTTATCAATCAGAAGAGCGCAGGTACCCGGGTGGACAGATGGATCGATTTGAGATCCCGAGCCCTGATGTAAAAGGAGTGAGGACAGAGGAAGCCTACCGTTTCCTAGACACGGACGGCATTATATCCCCAGAGCGATTTGTTAGCGGGGGAGACGTGCTTATTGGCAAGACATCTCCACCCAGATTTTTGGAAGAACAGACAGACATAATCTCTCCGCAAAAGAGGAGAGAATCATCAGTAACGATAAGGCCGGAAGAAAGCGGATATGTGGATGGAATAATACTGACAACATCCGAGAACGGGAACAAGCTTGTAAAAGTGAAGGTGAGAGATGAACGTATACCAGAGCTCGGTGATAAATTTGCATCACGGCATGGGCAGAAAGGAGTGCTTGGTGCCATAGTGCCTCAGGAAGACCTGCCATTTACTGAGGATGGGGTGATACCGGACCTGATAATAAATCCTCACGCAATACCATCCAGATTAACAATAGGACATCTTTTAGAGATGATTGGTGGTAAGGTAGGAGCCATGGAAGGCAGGTTTATAGACGGCACGGTATTTTCTGGAGAGCCAGAAGAGGCTTTGAGAAATGCATTAAAAGAAAACGGTTTTGATTATAATGGCAGAGAGATCATGTATGATGGTATAACCGGTAAGAAGCTTGAAGCAGAGATATTTACAGGGGTAATTTACTATCAAAAACTGCACCATATGGTCGGTGGCAAATTCCACGCAAGGTCTCGCGGGCCGGTGCAGATCCTGACAAGGCAGCCTACAGAAGGAAGATCCAGGCAGGGAGGATTGAGGTTTGGAGAGATGGAACGTGATACTTTAATAGGGCATGGAGCGGCGATGGTTATCAAAGACCGGTTACTGGATCAATCAGACGGAACACTGCTTTATGTATGTGGCAATCCCAACTGTGGTCATGTTGCAATATTTGACCGTAAGACAGGTTCTCTAAGGTGTCCTGTATGTGGCAACAAGACTAACATATACATGATTGAAACAAGCTACGCATTTAAGTTGATGAGAGATGAAGTAATGTCACTTGGCGTGGTTATGAGAATGGTGTTGGGTGATTTAAAATGATGAGATCAACAATGAGCAAAAGAATTAATTATCTAAAATTCGCATTATTATCCCCGGAGGAGATCAGAAAACTCAGTGCTGTAAAAGTTAGTGATGCAGATACTTATGATGAAGACGGTTTTCCGATTGAACGAGGATTGATGGACCTGAGAATGGGTGTGATCGAGCCAGGATTGAAATGCAAAACTTGCAACGGCAAGGTAGATGAATGCCCGGGCCATTTCGGGCACATTGAGCTCGCAATGCCCGTTGTTCATGTAGGTTTTATAAAAGAGATCAAAACTTATTTGGATGCTACATGCAGCAAGTGTGGCAGGGTTAAACTGGATGAATCGGAGCTTTTGATGTACAAAAGCGAGATCATGAAAGCTATAGACTCCGGAATAGAAAGCACTGAAAATTCGCTGCTGATCAAAAAAGTGATAGAAGAGGCATCCTCTAAGGCAGTTTGTCCGCATTGCGGGGCAGAGCAGAAAAAGATCATGTTAGATAAGCCAACTACTTTCAGGGAAGACAATGCAAAGATTACCCCCAGAGAGATAAGAGAACGATTAGAGCGCATCCCGGGCGATGATCTGCCTTACATCGGTGTGAATCCTAAAGTTGCCAGACCTGAGTGGATGATTTTGACAGTATTGCCAGTCCCACCTGTTAACGTCAGGCCTACCATCACTTTGGAAACCGGAGAAAGAAGCGAGGATGACTTAACACACAAGCTTGTGGATATAATCAGGATCAATCAAAGGCTCAGAGAAAGCAGGGACAGTGGCGCTCCACAGCTAATTATTGAAGATTTATGGGAGCTGTTGCAATATCATATTACCACCTTTTTAGATAACCAGACCTCTGGTATACCACCTGCAAGGCACAGGAGTGGCAGGCCTTTAAAAACGCTGGTGCAGAGGTTGAAAGGTAAAGAGGGCAGGTTCAGAGCCAATCTGTCAGGTAAGAGGGTTAACTTTTCAGCAAGAACAGTGATATCTCCAGAGCCGTTTTTGTCCATTAACGAGGTAGGAGTGCCTGAACTAGCTGCGAGAGAGCTGACGGTGCCCATGATAGTTACGCCTTTTAATGTTGAAAAAACGAGGGAGATTGTAAAATTAGGGCCTGAGCCAAAAGGTGCCAAGTATATAGCCGGAGCCAATTATGTAATCAGGCCTGACAGCAAGAGGATAAAGATCACGGAATCCAATGCTGAAGAAGTTTCTAAGAAGCTTGAATATGGATGGGTTGTAGAGAGGCAGTTAACAGATGGAGACATTGTGCTTTTTAATAGGCAGCCGTCTCTGCACAGAATGTCAATGATGGCTCACAGAGTGCGCGTAATGAACGGAAGGACGTTCAGATTCAATCTTGCAGTGTGTCCTCCTTACAATGCGGATTTTGATGGTGACGAGATGAATCTGCATGTGTTGCAGGGAGAAGAAGCCAGGGCAGAAGCTAGAATTTTGATGCTTGTGCAGGAGCATATACGATCCCCAAGATTTGGAGGCCCCATAATTGGTGGTGTTCATGATCATATTACCGGCCTGTTTTTGTTGACTTACAAAAATCCAAAGTTCAGCAAAGTAGATGCATTGCACATACTTTCTTACGTAAAATATGATAAGTTGCCAGATCCTGTTATAGAGGATGGCAAGGAATATTACTATGGTAAAGACCTGTTTTCTCTTATTTTGCCAAAAGACATGAATTTTGAATATAAAAATAAACTTTGCGAAGGAGAGAAAATCTGTAAAACCTGCACTTTTGAAACCTGTCCGTATGATGCGTACGTTGCCATAAAAAACGGGAAACTGATAAGTGGAGCAATTGACGAGAAAGGGCTGGGAGCATTTAAAGGGGTATTATTGGACAGAGTCTCTAGAGACTATCCTCCGGAGGTAGCAGCCGAGTTCATCAATAACTTTACAAGATTGTCTGTGGGCGTGATATCGTATCTGGGGTTCAGCACAGGCATAGATGACGATGATATACCAGAAGAGGCAAAATATCAGGTTTCCGAGATATTAAATGATGCAGAATCGAAAACGCAGGAGCTGATAGACATCTATAAACGTGGCCTTTTGCAGGGATCTCCAGGGAAGTCGCTGGAAGAGACGCTGGAAGAACTGATCATGAAAACGCTGTCAGACTATCAGAAGACTGCTGGTGATGTGGTCAGTAAGGTGCTGGGTATGGACAACTCTTCAGTAAAAATGGCGAAATCCGGAGCTAGAGCGTCAATGTTAAATCTTGCGCAGGTTGCTGCAAATATAGGGCAGCAGGCAGTGCGAGGAAAGAGAATACAGAGAGGTTATCAAAACAGGACTTTGCCACACTTTAAAAAAGATGATCTTGGGCCTTTTGCACACGGATACGTCAGGTCATCATATAAAGATGGGTTAAACCCGACAGAATACTTCTTTCACGCGATGGGTGGCAGAGAAGGGCTGGTAGATACAGCTGTGCGCACATCAAGAAGCGGGTACATGCAAAGAAGGTTGATAAATGCACTTGAAGATTTGAAGGCAGATGACACAAACAAGGTTGTGGACACCACTGGCGCGATAATACAATTCAAGTTTGGAGAAGATGGCACAGACCCTACTCGCGCGTTTCAAGGAAATGCGGTGGACCTAGACAAGGCGATTACAGCAGTTATACAAGACTATTCGAAGAGAAGGAGGAAATAATTATGATAACTATCTTATGGAAAGAGTCACAGCAAATTATAGATGGCTTAAAAGAGGCTTTGCCTGCAACTCTGGGTGTGGAATTCAAGTTTGAGCATGACATTAAAGTACCGTTAAAGATGTATGTGACTGTAGACGGTGAAAATGTCACATATTATGCTCTAGTAACAAAAATAGAGAAATATGTGGACCAAAAGCTGGATTTTCAAAGGAAAGCAAAAACAATCGAAAACATGTTTTTCATCGAAGAGCTTGAACTGATCTCCCCTATCCCAGTCAAAGATTTTGAGAACGAGGCTGGTAAACCGATCAAAAAAGTGTCCAAGTTTTCATATTTGAGCCTTGAAGAATACGTTCCGGAACTGATCAAGAAAGTGCCAGAATTGAGCGAACCAGAATTAAAGATTTATGAGTATGGCAAGCAGCATGGAGTAGAATTGCCAAACAAGCTTATCAAGGACCTGAACGAAAAATTAAAAAATATTGATATTAAGGAAAAGGAGCTAAAAGATATTATCAAGAAAGTATGCGATGAATACAAGACAGTGAAAGTGGACAATTATGAAGCGGTGGGAATAATAGCAGCGCAGTCTATAGGCGAACCGGGAACGCAGCTTACTTTAAAGACCTTTCACTATGCGGGTGTGGCGGAGGTAGATATTACAAAAGGATTGCCAAGATTGATCGAGATTGTGGATGCAAGAATCACGCCAAGCACACCTATGGCAGAAATTTATTTAACTGAAGAGTATGCAAAGGATCAAGACAAAGCGAAAGAGCTGGCTAAAAAGATAGAGAGCACTACGGTCCTGGATGTTGCGGATGTGGAGATATTGGAGGCAGAGATGCAGATCCAGGTCAGGCCAGAGCCAAAGAAGATCAAGGAACGAGGCGTATCAGAACATCTGCTGAAAGAGAAAATAGAGAAGATCAAAGGATATAAGATGAGCATCGTGGAAGAAGGTCATGTGATAAAGATTTCTCTGGACGAGAGCTCTTACAAGAAGCTATACCTGCTTAGCGAAGCCATAAAAAGCCTGCTGTTGCAAGGTATATACGGCATAAAGAGAGCGATAATCAAGCTGGATGATGCTACGAAAGAATACAAGATCTTTACGCAGGGCAGTAATCTGAAAGAGATACTGGAAATGGACGGCGTAAACGGGAAAAAGGTAGTTACTAACGACATAATCGAGATTTACAACGTGCTTGGTGTAGAAGCGGCAAGAAACGCGATAATGATCGAGATGAACAAGACGCTAGCTGACCAGGGTCTTTTTGTGGACATGCGGCATCTGATGCTGGTTTCGGACATGATGACCTTTGAAGGCAATGTAGAAGCGATAGGCAGGCATGGTATAGCAGGCAAAAAAGCGAGCGTGCTTGCAAGAGCAGCGTTTGAGATCACGGCCAAGCATCTGATGAAAGCAGGATTGTTGGGTGAGGCGGATGAACTTAACGGTGTGGCTGAAAACATAATAGTAGGGCAGCCTATAACACTGGGAACTGGTGCAGTACCATTGATCTACAAATATGAGCAGAAAGAGGTGAAAAAATGAATTTAGCAAAAGAGATAAAGAATGCTATGGAAACTGGAAAACTGTATTTTGGGCTTAAACAAGCAAAGAAAAGTTTGAAATTGAACATTGCGAAGATGTATATAGTTGCAAGCGATTGCCCGGACCCTAACTTTTTGAAAAATAAGATTGAAAATGTACCGATCTACGTATATAACGGAAAAAGCAGTGAGTTGGGATCTATGTGCGGCGCTGTTTACAGCATATCTATAATCACAGTTTCAGATCCGGGGAACTCTGCATTACTCAGTTTGATAGAAGGATGAATTGTATGGGATCTATCAAACTGGATGATCGTTCATTGAGAATGATGAATGTATTTTTCTCAAATACGAAAGTAGAGGTTATGGATGTATTGGAAGAAGATAGCGTAATCGTGTTTGTGATCTTTCCTGGAAGTTTGCAAAAAGCGATTCAAAATAACGGTGCAAACATACAGAAGGTGAGGGAGATGCTTGGCAAGAACATATGGGTTCTAGAATACAGCATGGATCCAAAACGATTTATAAGCAACTTTTTTTATAGGTTCAGGGTCACAAACGTGGAGCTGGACGATGCAAATGGGAAATTCAGCATAGTAGTGCATGTGAACATGGCTGAAAAGGCGAGGGCCATAGGCAAGGATGGAAAAAACCTGAAACTTGCAAGAGAGCTGATGAACAGATATTTCCCAGTAGAGAGTATTCAGATTCAATGAAGGCGAGAGTATGAAATTATATGTTAAAGTATATTTCAGTCCTGATGGCATATCCCCGTTAGAAATCATCCGAATTTTAAAAGAGGGCGGATTCGTGTCAGTATTTGGGCAGTTTGATTTTGTAAAAGAGTTTGACAGTGAGCAAGAATATAATGATACAGTTACCAGGCTTTATAATGCTCTCAAGGGTACAGGAGTAATGTTCAGGATAAATACCAGGATCGAGTGAAAAAATAATTTTTTTCAAAGAAGATTAAAAATCTCGTCGAACTTAGTTTCTATTTTTCGCTTACCTTTTTGTTATATCTCCCTTGTTTTTATTTATTATCGCGGTGGTGAGTTTGTCCAATTAACTACAAGAAGGCTTTCACAGATCAATAATGTGAGCGAAAATTATATTACTGTACAACTTAAAGCTCCCGCAAGGCACTATTTGAACCATGGGAAACGAGATATCAGTAATAGGCTTGGTGCATAAAGCTTATGAATCAACCAGATAATTGCTTTCAAAGTTGTATTTTAAACACAGACGATATCGTAAGTTAATGTTTATTTTTAGAGAATAATGAATAGATTTATCTTACTTGAAAAAGTGATCTATAATCTTATTGTGATCAAATGCTAGTACTGGAATCTGCTCTCTAGATAATAATAATACCGAATCTGCATCATCTCCAGCTTTTAAAGACCCCCCAACTGCCTCCAGAACATATACTGCGGATACAACATGCCCTCTAGGGTCACGGTATGGATCTGAATAAACGTTAAGAAGTCGTTCAACCCTGGCCTTTATTCCCGTTTCTTCAAAGATCTCTCTCACCACCGCAGACTCTAAGGTTTCTCCATATTCTACGAACCCACCTGGAAGCGCCAGATAACCTTTAAAAGGCTCATTTTTTCTCTTTACGAGTGTTATGTTATCATTAATAATAAGTATTCCATCTACAGCGACTGATGGTAATTTGTATGGTCGTGTTGAATAATATGTGAAAATGTTGAAGTACTTCTCATACTCCTCAATTAAACTTAGTCCATGCGCAGTTAACCTCGTGTTCCCTCTTCCAATCCCACCTCTTTCAGCGATTACAACTTTCTGCTGATATGCGGTTTCTATCTTTTTTATTACACCCCAGGCATAACGATATGACATTTTTAGTGAATCTGCAGCGGCTTTTAAGTTTTTTAGCTCATCTATCTTTTTTAAAAGTGCATAAGAGCCCTCTCCTAAAACATACCTATCATGGTGCTCTAGCCAGATCTTAAATTTTATATTCATAGTCTACCAGAGGAATATATAAAAATTGCATATTTATAACTTTTTTAAAATCAAGATCAAATATTTTTAATAATTGTTTTCGATATCTAGGTGAAATGAATATTAGATTATCGCTGGCATCTGCTATATACTTGGGTTTCAAGCCAGGAAACTTGAATTTTCCAGTTTCTACGATATACATAATGTTTGGTGAAAAATGCTATTCAAATTGCTCTTTCTGTGCACAAGCATACTCTCAGGCCAAGGAAAATATGCTTTCAAGAGTTCCATGGTTCTCATACGATGCAGATCTGGTGATAGGGAGATTAAGAGTGAGCAAGTTAGCTAGAATCTGTGTCCAGACCCTGGATTATCCCGGCGTAGAAAAAGAGATTCTTGTATTTTTGGGCGGGGTGAAAAAGTTGAACATGCCAGTTTCAATATCGATAACCCCAATATCTAATGCCTCAATGACCATTTTCAGGGATTATGCAGACACGATCAGTTTTGCTCTTGATGCTGCCACGCCAGCACTGTTCGAAAAATACAAAGGATATATGGTGGGTAATAGGTTTACATGGGAAGACCACTGGAACGCACTTTTAAATGCCAGAAAAATATTTGAACACGTGAACACACACGTTATAGTAGGACTCGGGGAAAATGATCGAGACTTGATAGAGTTGATGCTGAGGCTAAAAGATTCAAAAATCAGCATTGCACTTTTCGCTTATACTCCGATCAACAAAAGTTTGAATCTAAAGGCACCGGATCTGAACAGGTACAGGAAGGTGCAGCTGGCACGGTACCTGATAGAAAATTACGATGCAAAGATCCAGAATTTTGAGTTTGAAAATAACATGCTAAAAAACATCTTATTTGAAAACATTGACAAAATAATTGAGGACGGAATTGCATTTATGACCTCTGGCTGCAAAGGTTGTAACAGGCCTTACTATAATGAAAGACCCGGTAAAGCAGTATATAATATCCCATACCATCCTTCAGGTGAAGAAATAAAAGCAATTAAAAAAGAGCTAAAACCATAAATACCTCAAAATGCATTATGTGATTCATGCTAAGCATCTCAGTTTTTCAGCCTTCGGGATCTATGAAATACAAGAAAAATCTGCAATTCTTAATGGAACAGATTAAAGCTCAGGACTCTAAAATGCTTATATTTCCAGAGCTTTTTATTACAGGATACATGATCCGCGATGAGCTGTTCAAATATCATTTGAATCAGGAAGTCGAGGATTTTAAAGCCATAAGGAGCATGGCTGAAAAGTATGATAAAACAGTAATATTCGGTTATCCTGAAGAACATAATGGCCAGTATTATAATTCTGCAGCATTGATCTCCAAAGATGTTGTTGCCACGGTGAGGAAAATATACCTTCCCAATTTCGGGCCATTTGAAGAAAAGCTATATTTTACAGATTCAAATGAAATAAATGTTTATGATACTGAATTTGGAAAGATAGGCATACAGATTTGCTATGATATATTCTTCCCTGAAATATCCAAGATTCAGGCATTAAAAGGTGCGGATATCCTGGTCAATATTTCTGCAAGCCCGATCACATCAAGATTTTATTTCGAGAACCTGATGGTTTCACGGGCTGTTGAAAACTCGGTGTTTTATATTTACAACAATTGGGCAGGAACACAGAGAAGTCTCGTTTACTGGGGCGGGTCAGCAATAATCGGGCCCAAGGGTGAGATACTTGCTAAAGCGCCATATTTCGAGCCATATGTATTAAAATATCAGATTGATCTTAGAGACCTCAATATTGCAAGAAGGCTCAGGCCTACTATAAGAGATACAAAATTGGAGCTGTTCAGGAACATATAGGTTACATTTCTCATACATACTGTGTTTGAGACAGTATTTTTACTGAATGTGCATCAAATCCTTTCATGCGAAATAAAAAAAATGATCTGCGTATCAAGCCTACATTTTAAAATGCAATGGATCAATCATTTGAAAAATATCTATTTGATCGTTAATATTTAATTTTTGTAATACATAAAATTAATATAGCAAATTGAAAATATATAAAAGTAATTAGATAAATGAAAGCAGGATGATTATTGTATGAGAATAAACCTTTTGAGCGTGAAAGGAGGAGTAGGAAAATCCACTCTCACCATGGCACTGGCCAAAGCTCTTGCGCTTAAAAACAAGAATGTCTTGTTAATAGATAGGGATCTGACTGGCTATCTATCTTCTATGATGGGAATAGAAGGCAAGGGACTGTTAGAGAGGTTTATGGACAATATAGATTATGTAAGTGACATATACAAGGAGATAAAGGTAGAAAACAGCATTATTGGGATCTTAAAGCTCTACGGAGGACTCAGCGAGAAAGACGTACTGAAATTCATGAGCGTTACAGAAACTGAGCTAGAGAAGCTGGAGATTATTTACAAATACTTCTTGTTGAATAGAAGTTTTGATTATTATATCTTAGATAATGCTCCATATATAACAAATGAAAGCATAATAGTAAAAAATGAAACGAAACTTTTCAGGGACATTTTTCCAGACATGGAAAACGTAAGGGTATATGTTTCGAATTTTTCAATGAGTTCTGTGAATACTACCGAACAATATGCGATAAAAGTGGAAAGCGAGTATAAGATAGGAAAAGCTTTAGGCGTAATAATAAACATGGTACCATCCATACCTAACGAGCTCGATAGAGCAAGGGAGGTTGCAGAGAAACTTTGCTCAAGAATCAACGCAAGAATCTCGATAGTGATTCCTGTGCTGGAAAGTCTTATTAATTTTACGGGATCTATCCAGGATCTTGCATTGCCGCCAGAAATCACGAGGCTGGCAGATATTCTAATAAGTGGAGTGCAGGATAAACAGACAATTATAAACAGCAATAGCCTTGTAAACGTCAAGAATCTGGCAATGGTGAATGGTGTTGTACTGGTAGAGGGACCTCCTGGGCTGGGAAAACTGAACATTGCAAAATCGATTGTTAAAGAGGCTAGTAATAATGGAAGAGACATAATTTTCTTTAAGACCAGCGAAATGTTCTCGATCAAAAAAGATGAAAATGTGGAAGTTTATGAAGTAACGCTGATGCCAAAGTATTCTGAGTTAAGGTTTACAGCAAACTCGATCCTTGATATTTTAAAGCTTTCAAAAAACATCAGCACCGAGCTGATAAAAAACATAGCCAGTAAATACAAGGAATGCAAGAGCCCAGTCATAATAATATACAATGCCAACAACCTTAATCCAGTATCCAGTTGTTGTGACATAAATGCATTAAGGGAAGAGTTCTGGAATACCTTTTTAAACCAGATATTACACAATGAAAAAAACGCATTGATCTTACTGTTCTGCGATGATATATCTGAAGATTGCAAGGTTCTGAAATCACTGGCTAACTATACTGTGGAGATAAGCGACATTGAAAGCCTGAAATACAAGATTTACAACGGTGCAATATGAGAGTTGCAAATGTAGCGTTTCTATTATCGATATTTATTATTCCGGGGATATTCTCGTATTTTACATGCAATAGTTTGCCTCTGATCTGGCTAAATTATGGAATATGGTTTTCAATGACCGCTGGATTTTACGTGTTTGTAAATTTTGCATTGCTTGCCTCAAAAGCTAGAAAAAGCAATGATTTATTACTGGCAACGCCCCCAACATTAAGAGCATGCGCATTTGTAGTTTCTTACAACGAGAACCCTGAGCTAGTAAAAGGCACCTTGTTTTCAGTAAAATCTGCGCTTAACGATGGCGAGGCAATCTTCTTGCTCGATGATTCAACAGACAAGAATATTGTGGGGCAAATGCGCGCCTTTTGCAAGAGTAATGATATTAATTATCTGCACAGGGAAAACAGAAAAGGATTTAAAGCGGGTGCTATAAATGAAGCATTGGGCAAAATATATGGAAAATATGACCTGGTGGCAATATTCGATGCGGATCAGAGACCCTTGCCTGCCTTTTTCCACGAAACGATCCCGTATTTCAACGACACATCCGTGGCACTGGTCCAGGTTCCGCAAACTTATACTGAGTTGCAATCCCAAATTTCAGAAGGGGCATTATATCAGCAAGAGCCATTTTTAAGAATATTGATGAAAGGTAGATCCGATCGCTCTGCGTTTTCAATTGGTTCAGGATCCGTTTTCAGGGTCTCTGCTCTAATGGATGTTGGCGGGTTTGTAGAATCGAGCATCACTGAGGATGTGGCAACTTCGTTGAGATTGCAAGAAAGAGGCTATAAATCTATATATGTGGATATGCCGCTGATATGGTACGGAGAACCCCCGAAAGATCTGGGCGCATACATGAGCCAGCAAGGAAGATGGTCTTTTGGTTACTTTCAAATAACAAAGGATATCATGACCAGAAAAATATCCTTCTCCCAGTTTTTCGATTACATCACGGGCACTCTTTACTGGCTCAAAGAAGGAATAATCACGGTCTTTGAGCTCTTAGGGCCTATGGTCTTTCTCATTTTCAAGGTTCCGTTCTTGAAGCTAGATCCTGTTATTTATGCACTCGCATATGTTCCGTATCTTGTGGCATCGATGCTTCTTTATGCGCTTTTGATCCGAAAAATAAATTACGGAATAAGTGGCTTCTATTTGCATCAGGTTGTTGAATATCTAGCTTTCCCCGCAATAGTCATTTCATTTATATACTGGCTCGCCGGTCAAAAAAGACCATTCAAAGTGACCCCGAAAGAGGTGGTGTTGAAACATACACTGAAATTTGTAATTCCTGTTATTGTAATATTGGCATTACTTGTACTGAGCGACGTAATGGGCATTTTATGGTACCTGTCTGGGAGCACTTTGAATCTGAAGCTTGCAATAATAATGAACCTGTTCTGGGCTTCATATCAAATTCCGTTTTTGGTAGGAGGAGTTGTGATCTCGCTGAACGTTGATAATAAAGAAAAAGAAAACCTGATAAAATGATCGTCTTTGTAATACGATATTATTCTTAAAAAGTCTGGTTAAAGTTGATAAGTTAGGAAAATCAAGGAATATAATATAGACAAAATTTAAATCTGTATTTTCAATATACCTTAACAGTGATCTGATTATGTCTGATAAGTTTGATCTGATAGTAGTTGGTGGAGGCCCGGCAGGATTAGCTGCCGCTTACACTGCTGCAAAAGCGGGCTTGAACACTTTTGTTGCTGAACGCGGCGATAATTCAGGCTCTAAGAACATGTTTGGCGGTGTACTTTATGTGGACACGCTTAGAAAGATGATACCTGAGTTCTGGAAAGAAGCTCCTGTAGAAAGGCCATTATCCCAGCGAAAAATCACGTTTTTAACGGACGAATCATACGTTTCTATAGACTACAAGAACCAGAAGTTCAGAGAGCCGCCATACAACGGTTTTTCAGTGTTGAGAGCCAAATTTGATAAGTGGTTTTCTCAGAAGGTGGAAGAGGCAGGTGCATTGATAGGCACCGGCATCAAAGTTGATGATCTCGTATATGATGGAGATAGAGTGAGCGGCATAAAGTCAGAGTCTGACGTAGTTGAAGGGGACATGGTTATTGCCGCAGATGGGGTGATATCATTAATTTCACAGAAGGCAGGGTTGAAGACAGTGCCAAAGCCACAAGATGTAGGGCTAGGTATGAAAGAGATCATAGAGCTGCCAGAAGGGGAAATTGATAAAAGATTCGGATTGAAGAAAGGTGAAGGTGTGGAAGAGCTGATACTTGGGGCGCCAACGCGTAACCTGCGCGGTGGTGGATTTGTATACACCAATAAAAACACCGTATCACTAGGGCTTATTGTATCACTGGAAGCCATGCGAAAAAGCGAGTATTATGCATATGATCTGATCGAGAAATTCAGGGCTAATTCTTATATCAGCGAGTTGGTAGAAGGTGGCACGATAAAAGAGTATTCGGCGCATGTCATACCTGAACGCGGGCTAGACATGATCCCGAAGCTATACCGGGCCGGTATGATGGTCGTTGGTGATGCTGCTGGATTTGTCAATTCATCAGGCATATACCTGAACGGTGTAGACCTGGCAATATTGTCTGGAATACTGGCAGCACAAAATGCGATCAGAGCACACAAAGAAAAGGATTTTTCAGCAAAGAGCATGATGCAGTATGAAACGATGTTGAAGGACAGCGTGATAATGAAGGATTTCTACACATATAGGAAGGCGCCTAAAGTAGTTGAAAATGAGCGCTTTTATAAAGAGTATCCAGCAATGATAAATAACATCATGCGAAACATAATCTTATCTGACGGAATGCCCAAAAAGAAGATCATGCAGCTTTTAAAACAGGAAAATGTGCCTTTGACAACTTTATTGATGGACGCATTGAGTGGAGGTAGAGCTCTATGAGTGAACTTAGCATTGATGACAGACTGGCATTGATAAAATACAAGGTAGATTCCAAGCCACATATCATACTCAAGGACCCAAGAATATGCGATGCTTGCCAGGGCAAGTTCTGCGTACATTCTTGTCCTGCAAAATGCTATATTATAGAAAACAACCAGGTTGTATTCCATTACGAAGACTGCGTTGAATGCGGTTCTTGCTTCATAGTATGCGACAGCAAGGCTATAGACTGGAACTATCCCAGAGGCTCTTTCGGAGTCACTTACAAATATGGATAAAAGTCATTCCTTGGTAAGTTCATAATATATATGACTAACTTCAGGCAAAATAAGCATTGTGACAGCAGTGGTTATGGCTGCCGGTGAGCCTGGCACTACAAACACTATCTTTTTATTTATCAATCCTGCAGAAGCCCTGCTCATCATTGCTGCACTGCCAATCTCTTTGTAACTTATCATTCTAAATAACTCCCCGAACCCTTCTATATTTTTTGTAAAGTATGGCTTAATGGCCTCTATGGTAAGGTCAAATTTGCTCAATCCAGTTCCCCCGTTTACTATCAAGAAATCACAGTTTGCCTCTAATATCGAGGCTCTCAACATTGAAACGTCATCTTTCACAACCTTGTAATATGCAAGCTTATGCAACTTTGAGACCAGCTCTATTGCAAGCTTTCCAGATTCGTCAGTATCTTCAGTCCTTGTGCTGCTTGCCGTGATCACGCCAAAAGTCAGCACGTAGCTATGATCTTTATGGTCTTTCACGCTCATAGTTTATCATACTCCTTCTTAATCTCGTTATAGGTATCCTCTATCGCCTGGCTTATGACTCTAGTATCTGAGAATACGGGCATAAAATGTGTGTCTCCATTCCATCTTGGAACTACGTGAACATGCAAATGATCCTTGAACCCAGCACCCGCAACAGTTCCTATGTTTATGCCGACATTAAACCCGTCAGGATGCATTGCGTTCTTGATGGCCATGATAATCTTTTGCATAAACCCAGAGATCTCATTTAACTCGGTGAAGGTTAGCAGTTCAAAGTCAGCCACATGCCTTATTGGTGCTATGAGCACATGACCCGGGTTGTAAGGATATTTGTTCATAAGCATTAGAGCGTGCTCGCTACTGTCGATTATTCTATTCCTTTCTTTTTCAAAGGCAGTGCAAAATATGCACTCTTCTGTTTTTGGTGTTCTTATATACTCTATACGCCAGGGCGCAAATATACGATCCATGGTCATAGATCATCAATTGAACGTATTTAATGTTTGCCAGGATTGCATATCTGTAAAGAGTACTTTATATTACAGGACATAGGAAAATTTAATAATACTTTTTGTAATGAGCTATCTATATGACAATCACAACAGGGCAGATTCAATCGGGCATATATCATTTTATAGGATACCTCAAATTGCCGGGGATATTGCCGGATAATTTATCCTTTTTGTACTTGATATTATTGTTAGCGCTTGGCCTTGCCCTGATATTTAAAGGAAAAGCAGTTTGGAAACTTTTATTTGGGATACTGGGCGCATATATAGGGGCCGTGTTTTCGATATCAATAATGGATATGATACATTACACAAAAATACCGGTATTGATTATTGCAGCTGCGGGGGCATTATTAGGCGCGATATTATTATTGTTCTTAGTGAGATTGTCACTGTCTGCCGGATTTGCATATATCACGTACTTATCCTTCTCTATATTATCCGGGCACAATTTCATTATTTCCATTATTGCTGCTTTAATTGCGTTTTCGGTTGCATATATACTTTATAATAAGATAATAGTGATACTGGCCGGCTTAATTGGCATGGTCATATTATGGTTTGTATTTTCAAGATTTGGTGCATCTTATTCAGTATCTGTATTGCTCGCAGTTATAATATTCGCTATTGGGATGTACCTGCAATTTACGGAAAAGTCAAGATATCACAAAAATGAAATGCGCAAAAAAGAGCAAGAACAGATTTACATGCAACAATAGCATGGGTGTTTTACGGCATAGCATATTTGTAGATACTTGCCGCAAAAAAAGCAGACAGTTAAAAAAATTTACAGTGCAGGAAAAAAATTGCGTAACTGGTCACGATTTTGAACTTGTAATATAAATAAAGTGCCTTTAATACAATCTGATATTGATCTATTATTACAAAATAAAATCAGGTTTTTATTATTTAAATACGTTAAAAATCACGCATAATACTCTTTTATTATGCTAGCTTAACTTCAGAATAGTGAAGTATTAGAAAACTATTTATTTAATTATTTTATAGTGATATTATGAAGTTCGGTGTTATTGGCATTGGTAATCATGCACAAAAAAGAGTAATGCCGGCTATATACAACACCAAAAATGAAATTTCTGCAATATATAGCCGTTCTATCGAAAAAGCAATAAACTTGTCTCGGCAATATCATTCAAAGCCATTTGACAGCATTGATCATTTTTTAGATCAGGATTTTGACGCGGTTTACATTGCTTCCCCAAATTTTCTGCATTATGAACATGCTAAAAAAGCGCTATTGAAAAACAAACACGTGTTGCTGGAGAAACCTATGACATTAAAAAATGAAGAAGCGCTGGACCTCATAAATACTGCCAACGCCAGAAAATTGAGCCTGGCAGTTGGTTTTCACCTGCGTTTCCATCCTGCTGTAGGTATGATAAAGGACCTTTTGCCAAGACTGGGAAACATTACTTATATTCATGGTTCATGGTCCTGGTATTCTACGGTACATGCGATAGATACGGACAGGTCCTGGTGGTTTGAGGAGGATAAGGTTGGTGGAGGACCGGTAATGGGAACAGGGGTGCATGTGATAGATACAATAAACAATGTGTTTTCAAGATATCCTGATTCCGTATTTTCAATGCGTAACCCCGCAAAGGCAGTTATAGAAACTACTGAGTATATCTCTATGCGGTACTCCCAAGTCATTGCTAATGTGCTGGCGTCAAGGGACGTTGCAAGCCCTGACAACAGCCTGATAATATACGGCACTGACGGAACTCTGATAGCCAAGGATTTTTTCAGCACCGAGGTATCAGGATCTTTGATTTTCTTACATAATAAAAAAGAAGAGCAAAAAATTGAGAAATTGAATATGTACGAAGCTGAAATCTTGGATTTTATAAACTTAGTAAAAGGTAAGCACGCAAAGATAGCAAAAGGCATGGACGGATATCAGGTTGTAAAAATTGTAAATGCAGCTTATGAATCTGATGTTGCGGGAAAGATTATAAGCATAAAAAATGATTAAGGCATTTGTTAACGCCAAAATATACGCATCATTCAAGCCTTTAAAAATTACAGATGCGCTCATAATCAAAGATGGTAGGATTGCAGAACTTGGCTCTGATAAGATCCCGGATTTTGGAAAAATGGAGGTTGTAGATCTTCACAGGTCAATAGTAATGCCAGGGTTTGTGGATGCGCACATGCATCTTGATGAGCTTGGAGAATACCTGAACATACTTGATCTAAGAAATGTAAGATCCATCAAGGAGATGCAAGAAAAACTTAAAGCTGTAGAGAAAAACGATTGGATAATTGGGCATGGCTGGGATCAAGAGTTGTTTGAAGAACATCGCTGGCCAGACAGGTTTGATCTGGACCAGATCATTAAAGACAAGCCCGTATTTCTGAGCAGAGTTTGTTTGCATGCAGCAGTATTAAACACCAGGGCGTTAGAGATGCTGGGATTATTGAGTTCAGATTACGGCCCTGACTATCTAGTTCGTGATGATCGAGGAATTACGGGCATAGTTAAAGAACAAGCGTTTGAACAGGCGCGAAAAAATATAAAAAAAGATGTGCAGAAATATATAATTGACGGAGCGAACGAGACTTTGAAGAATGGCGTTACCTCTGTGGGATTTGTAAGCTGTAACTCTGAAACCTTAAAAATTTTAGATAGATTGAGAGAAAAGTTAAGATTGAGGGTACATGTATATGTTAATCCTGATTCGATGGATGCTTTGAAAGAGTTTAAAAACAGTGCGTTTTTAAAAGTCAACGGAATAAAACTGTTTATTGATGGGTCTCTAGGTGCAAGAACAGCATGGTTGTCCAGTCCTTATGCGGATGCTAATACCTCTGGGAATTCAGTGATAGATGAACATGAATATTTTCGAATTTGCAGGAAGACGGACCAGCAAAATCTGCAAATAGCCACACATGCAATTGGAGATCGCGCGCTGGACGTAGTGCTGGACACTTATGCACTATTAAGAAACAAGCACAGGATAGAGCATGTCTCTTTAATACGCGAAGATCAAATCTTAAAAATCAAGGACATTGGTGCCACAATCGTAACACAACCACATTTTGTAATTACAGATTTCTGGGTTTTAAACAGAATCGGGACTGATAGGGCAGAACAAGCATATCCATTTAGGACATTAATTAAAAACAATATCCCGGTTGCATTTTCTACAGATTCTCCAGTAGAGCCCATAGATCCTTGGCAAACAGTATATTCAGCAGTTACGAGAGGGAAATATGAGAAAATACCACTATATTATGAATCCAGGCCACAGACATTGAGCCTTGAAGATACTTTATTCTTATATACTAAAAATTCAGCTAAGGCATTGTTAGATGACAGTATTGGATCGCTCGAACATGGTAAATACGCGGATTTTATAATATTGAACAGGGATCCATTTCAGGTAAGCAAATCACAATTGAAGGATATAGAGGTAATAGAAACATATGTGGCAGGTGAAAAGATATTATGATCGAGATAGACGGAACTAAAATGGAAAATCTGCATTTTAAATGGAGCGCTAGTAACAAGCCAATAGCTTACGTATCTGCTGAAGAAGAAATTACGGTAAAAGTGCCGGATGCCTCAACAATGCAGATCACTGAGCAATTTAAAACTGAGGATTTAAAGAATTTAGACCAGAGCAAGCTGGATGGTGCTGTAGGGCCAATATATATTAATGGGGTCGAGAAAGGAGATCTGCTGGAAATAGAGCTATTAGATATCAAAGTGGGATCTTGGGGATGGAGTGCAATACTTCCTGATTTTGGTTTATTAAAAAATCGGTTCCAAGAAACGATAGTAATATGGCGCATAAAAGACGGTATCGCCACTACCAGACCATTATTGAAAAACATAAAGATACCTATTTCTCCGTTTTTGGGCGTGATAGGAACTGCTCCTGAGAGTGGATCCTTCGACATGATCCCACCCAGACATTTTGGAGGGAACATGGACAATAAACTATTGGGGAAACATGCCAAAATTTACCTTCCAGTGCTCACAGATGGGGCTTTATTATCTATATCAGATCCACATGCCTCGCAGGGAGACGGTGAAGTGTGTGGTACCGCAATTGAAACAACGGCAACTGCAAAGATAAAAACGAGAATATTAAAGCAGAAAAACTTAAAATATCCATACGCAATTATTAATACTGAGCAGAAGAAGGAAGAACTGCTGATGACAATGGGCATTGCTGAAGACCTTTACAAGGCGTCTCAATATGCGGTGGAGGACATGATATCAATGCTGGAAAAATATGGGTTTAGTGCGGAAGAGGCGTATATCCTGAGCAGTGTTACTGGCAACCTGAGTATTTCTGAGATTGTCGATGAGCCACATTTTGTAGTGTCATTTACAATGCCCAAGAAACTGGTAGAGGTGTAAAAAGATGGTAATGAAAAAGATAATTATTTGTTATGACGGATCAGACTTTGCAAAACGTGCTGTAAATTTTGTGGTATCGAATATTGCAACCGCAGATACTGAACTGCATTTAGTATATGTTGGGGTCATTAAGTTCGGTGAGACGGTTAGTTATATGGATGTGGAAGAGAAAATGCTGAAAATGGTTAGAGAGAACGGCGAGAAAGTGTTGAATGAAGAATATAAGAAAATTGTGGAGAGTTTCAAAAAAGTAACCGTGAAATATCTAGAAGGAGCAGATATAGCAGATATAATTCTAGAATATGAAAAGTTGATAGGCGCAAACTTGATAGTTGCTGGCAGTAGGGGCATGAGCATCTGGGCGGGAGCGTTGCTTGGATCTGTAAGTCAAAAACTGGTTGTTAAGTCTCCAGTACCTGTGTTGATCATAAAATAGAAGAAGTATTTAAAAAAATAAAAAAATTAAAGTATAACGCTGTTTCCACTCAGCGTTACGTTTATTGATACATTCGCTCCATTCACTGTTATTGTTGCAGGCACTGATGAATATATACCACTCGGGGTAAGTATCAGTAGATAGTATGCGCCATTTGTTACATGGAAATTCAAAGTATTGGATGTGTTAATTGCAGAGTATAGAAATGGATGATTCTGGCTGTTTGAGTATAGAAACGCCATCACTGAAGTGTTGGAAAGCCCGGATATGGTGATTGTTACATTGTAATATACTGGAACTATTGGACTGTAATCTCCTCCAATTGCTATAAGTCCATAAAAGTTAAATGGAGTTGGCATGCCAGATGTGTAATAGCTCCAGAAGTTGCCAGACTGTGTGGCCTGATTCATAATGTTTCCAGATAATTGGTATCCATTCACGGTGTTGACTATACTGGCAGGTTCAGGAGTAATGTTCCAGGCATCAGTGTAGTTTGCGGAATATCCGTTATAGATATTATAATGCGGACTGTATGCAGGGATCGTGATGTTGAAGTAGTTATTGTAAATAGTGTTGCCGGAACTGTACATGCTCAATCCTGTCGCATATCCCAGATATGGCATGTCTGCTGCTGTTATAGGTACTGGATATGAGTTGAACTCATTACCCCAAATAACGTTGTTAGATCCACCATACACAAGCATTGAGCTGCCCCAGTCATAAAAGTTATTGCCTGCTACTAGATCATTGGTACTGTTCCATAATATTATGTTTGCCACAGGGAAATCATACATGAAAAGATTATATGAGAACCAGCCTGTAACGTAATTGGCATGATATATGGAAACGTGAGATGTATTATATAATTGAATTTGAAGGTAGTTGTATGTAGGGAGTTTGAAGTAATTTGCAATGTTTGATGCAGTAGCGCCGAAGTTGATGAAGAACGCTGGTGGGCTGTTGACAGATATGTAAACGTTAGTGTTCAGGATAAGCAATCCCGGAAACACAGGAAACGCGTAATCATTCAACTGGCTGAACAATGGATTTAACGAACCGTACTGATTGTTTTCAAGAACATATGGATTATTCATAGTACCGTTACCAGCCATTGAAAGAGCAGCGACCTGGGCATTGTCAAATGCAAACAGAGGTGTGTATATTCCCATTGCCATGTTCTTTACCATATTTACATTTAATACCGAAGAACTGCTGAAAGTCAGGCTTACAGGATTATAGTTACTGAGCAGTATCTCTGCACTGTAAGTGCCTGTAGGCAGCTCATATGACACCGCCCCCGAGGTACCTATCGCAGCCCACTGTGCGGTTGAAGCGTTAAATTTCGGGCCGGGACTTATGAACATGAACGCATTTGAGGGAGTCACAGTTCCTGAGATCTTGATATTGCCAGATCCAGATGACACGCCCCATAAAGGTGCCAGGATGGATGGTCCGGTAGTAAGCACTGCCGTAGGAGTGACACCGTTCCATGATGATGATACACCGAGGCTTGTTTCTCCGGTATCTGTTCCAAAGTTATATGCAGATGGTACTGCAGAATATCCTGTAGATGACAGATAACTCAGGTGCATAGTGGCATTTGCATTAAACACGTTTGTCGTGCTTCCGCCGCCAGGACCGCCGAGCATTATTTCAGCATCATAAAGCAAATAGCCATTTGGTGTAACCTCATTACCATTAACCTGATAATAAGCAGGTGCAGTCTTGTAACCTGAAGGCATGCCATATGAGGAGTTAAACAATACTTCATCAAAAGATCCAGCGATAGGAGCTTGGTTCTGCTGTATTAAAGTGTAATTGAAAAATACAGCATCCTGGTTATCTATAACTGTGCTGTTTAGGAATAGATTTATGGTGAATGGGAACTCAACGTTGCTAAATGAGGGGCCTATTGCGTAATAGTATGTGGGTGGAACTGGAATGCCATCATAGCTGTACAATGAGTTGGGAGTGAACAAGAACTGGTTGCTTGAAAAGTTCCAGATATTGTCTATTAACTCTAATGTATGAGTTCTTACCGAATAAAACACTACATTCTGATTCCAGAAGACATAACTGTTGTTACCGAACAGCGTGACGTTTCTGAGTACTGTATTTAACTGAAAAGTAAGGCTATAAGGGCCATCATCATCCAGATAAAACACGTTAAGATTATTAACAGTGATAGATCCTTCAAAGCTGGTAGTGTTTAACACTGTCCCTGTCAAAACACCACTATTGTTCATCAATCCAAAATAACCCAATCCCATTGGCGCTGGAGCTGAGCCGTATAGTGGAGATATAGTATTACCATTTTTCACATATTTAGCGTTAAAATTTGGTAAATATGCGTATTTAGCAGGAATACCATTCTCTTTTAATGTACTTAGCACCTTCTGGGTCATTGTCGATCCTTGTGCGTTTGATGCTTGGTAGGTCTGTGCATGGCTTGGTGCAGCCGTAGCGTTTGCAGACGATACCAAAAAACCAGAACTCAAAAAGACGACGACTACTGCTATTGACAGTAGAACTTTCAATATATTTGCCTTTTTTCTATTTGTTATGTTACCCATAAATTTCTATATTAATAGCCGAGTATTTATAATTTTTTATTGTAAATATTGCAAAATTATTATAAAAATTGGCTGTAATATTAGCTATAAAAAATAGGATAAAATTTTAGAAAGTTTTTATTTATGTGAATCAAGACAAATTTGCCTTAATGCTAGATACTGTTTCCACAATCATCAGTTTTTCCATATTTTTAAGGGATCTTTCATGAGCATCCTTATCCCCTGAAGACACAGCATCACTTGCTATGACTGCATAATATCCTCTGTTAATGGCATCTCTTGCAGAAGACTCTATGCCTATTTCCGTGGCTATGCCAGTAAAGATTATCGTTTCTATCCTGGCATTTCTGAGCATCAGGTCAAAGTTTGTTCCGATAAAGATGCTTGCTGTGTTTTTTAATAGAACTATTTCATCTTTTAATGGCTCGATCTCCAGATCAAACATTTCTTTGGGCATGTCCCCGAAACTGGATCCCATTTTGCGAAGCATATACTTTCTTGCCGGCGATTCAAAGTTCGGTGGCAGGGGCGTAATCTTTGTAAAGAATATGGGAATTTTATTTGCCCTAGCAACGGATATTAGATCATTTAAAATTCTAATAAAATCAGCGCGGTTAAATATATGTGATACCAGCATCTTCTGTACATCCCAGACTACCAATGCCGTGTGCATCGGGTTAATTATATCTTTCAGAGTTTCATAATTTTCTTTTTTCATATTATTTTATTAGTAATATTCGCTATATATATTTTCCTGAGCGCATATTACACATGAAATTTTATCATAGAAAAGAAAAAATAGCTGCTTAGCACAGTTACTCCAGCTAAAACAAATGTAAACCAGTAACCTATATAATATGATATATACCCTGATAGCATGGCTCCTATCAAAGTACCGCCACCTATGATTGCACTGTATGCCCCTAGCGATTTGCCTCTATTACTCTTTCCTATTGTCTGAAATACCATTACGCTTGAAACTGTGTAATATATTGAGAACCCAATACCCGCGGCTAGAGCGTAAAATATTAAGTTTGAATAAAGAATAATTGGTTTCATTAAAATGAATATAATGCCGATCATGAAATAAGAGCCACCCCTCAAAAACAAAGCACTGTAAAGACCTTTAGAGGTTGAAATAGTGTGCGTTTTAGAGCCAAGAAAATAAAATGTTATGGTCTGAACTATCATGCCTACGAAAATAACCAAGAATATGGTAGATTCTGAAAGCCCATTTTGCTTTAGCCCAGCTGGATAAACAGTGTTGAAAAGCCCAGACCCTATAAAAAACAAAAAAATTGCAAAGTAAAGTTTTGAGATAGTGTTGTTGCCTCTCAATCTAAAGGCTCTTCTTAGCTTGATAATATTGGCATTTGTAGATTTTATAAACAATATGGAGTTTGTGTACATGCGTGACAAAAATGCTGATAGGTCAGTACCAAAAATAGACCTATCCATTTTTTTAACAGGTTCAGGTACATAAATAACACTTGTTACTACCGAAATCAGTGAGATAAAGAACAGTATCATGATCAGAAACTTCATTGTTATTACGTCCGTAACTACAAATGCGAACGCGAAGCCAATAGTTCCGCCAACACTCCCAGCTAACTGCAATTTTGAAAATACCCTGCTCCAGATATCTCTAGATGAAGTTTCCATTACCAGCAAATTCAGCGGGGCAGCATTTGCGGTGATAATAAACGAATAAAGTGCGTAAATCAAAATTATGTCCAGTACATTACTTATGAAATAGAGAGCGAGAAGTGACCCCGCAAGCCCTATGTACGAAATTATTATCTGTGCCCTTCTTCTCTGGTACAAGTCTGAAATTTTGCCCCATATATAAGATGCGGGGATGGAAATAACGGTTCCTGCAGTTATGGCATATGAGGCTTCAATAACCCCCCCACCAGACTTTAATATATAGAGCACAATTATGGTTGATAATGGGCCCATGGCTATGTTTGCAAATATTGTGTTATAAATCCATTTTAAACCGTATTTATCTTCAGTTTTCAGAGATATATAGCTCATGGCTTTTTAGCGTTAACTAAAAAACAATATTTAACTCTTTTTAGCTAAAACTTCAGTAGCCAGATTTTTCGATCATGTCAACTCTTCTTTGATAATTGCTTATTATTTCATTTTGTCGAAGGCATAGCTTTTATCTGGATCATTTAATTTGAATATTTTTTGAAAAATATTAATAAAAGATAAATAGCAGTTGCTCTTCTTATAGTGTATGCTTAGCAATGCAGGTAGAAAGCTCATACTTTTCACTACTTCCTTAGCTGCATTTTTAGCTCCATTTACATCAAGCTTGATCTCTTTCGCAGTTCCTAAAATAGGGCAGACTTTTCACGCAAATTTCACAGAGGTGGTATGGGTCCCGCTGAGTTTTTTGATTGCCTTGGCATCGTTCATGATACTTTTTGGTAAGATATCTGACGAATACGGGAGAGTTAAGCTATTCAGGCTCGGATTTATAATATTCTTGATCGGATCTTCACTCATCTATTTTGCTGCCAATATCTATATGCTCATAGCACTGGTGTTTTTTACTGGGTTGGGAGCAGCGTTCATAGGCACAAATTCTACAGCTATAGTAAGTCACATATACCCGCAACATATCCGTGGTGGTGCACTGGGGATCAATGTCATGTCAGTATATCTGGGATTAACCGCAGCGCCATTTCTTGGCGGTATATTAATACAGTATTTTGGCTGGCGCTCAATATTTCTTATAAATATCCCTATCGCTCTGTTAGGCCTGTTAATATCTTTTTCCTCAATGAAAAAACTGGATATTAAAGGAAAAAAAGTAAAGATAGATGTGAGAGGTGCAATAATATTTACGGTAGGATTAGTCTCTACAATTTTCTATTTGAGCATATCCCAGGTCTATGGCTGGATCTCGATGATATATTTATTAATATTTGGCATTGTACTTCTAACTATTTTTGTTATGCTAGAATCTAAAACTGCAAATCCACTTCTGGACATTTCTCTATTTACTAAGAACAGGACATTTGCAGCTTCCAATTTTACGGCGTTTTTAAACTATATCAGCACTTTCTCAATAGTGTTTGTGTTCTCAATATACCTGCAGATTATATTGAAATACAACCCTTTTAATGCAGGGCTTATACTGGTGGCAGAGCCTATATTCATGGTGATATTTTCTCCAATTAGTGGTAAACTTTCTGATAGATATGGCTCGAGAGAGATCGCAGCTATCGGAATGGGTGTTATTGGAATATCCTTTTTAATACTCTCATTCATAAAGATAAGTTCTGTATGGGATATAATAATACCTTTGAGCATGATCGGAATTGGGTTTGGATTGTTCTCAGCACCAAACACAAATTCTGTTATGGGATCTGTTACGAGAGACAAGTTTGGAGTGGCTTCAGGAACCCTAGGGACCATGAGATTCACAGGACAGTTGATGAGCATTGCACTTGCGAGCACTATCTTAGCTGCCAGCTTGCCAAGAACTATGCTTTTAGAGATGTTCTCTGGTGTTGAGAGTGTTATTACTGTTTCATATTGCAATGCTTTTGTTTCTGGGTTTAAAGTGGTCATGCTGGTATCTGGGATATTGAGTTTGATCGGAATATACACGTCCCTGTTAAAAACCAAACACTCTTGATCCTGTTATTCATGCTCTTAAATATCTTTTTAATTGTTTTGTTTGTTAATATCAAATTGATCTTATAAAAATACGCATTTTACATAAAAAACATCATTTATCCCGCTTAATATTGCTTCCATACAGGACATGGTAACTGATCACGATTATGAAGTGGCGATATAACACAAATTACCTTTAATACAATATATTTTTAATTTATTATTACAAAATAAAATATATTCTCTATCTTTTAAATACAGTGAAAATTACGCATAATACTAGCTTTATGAGAACTTAACTTCAGAATCGTGACCTATTACACATTATACGACTATATAATGTCGCATCTGTAAAAAACATGAGGTCACAAATAGCAAAAACATTGGCAGAACTAACCTGAAACTTATTTAGACTGATTCTGAGCAATCAGGCCCATAGAAGACTTACCAAGTTGATGCCATGTAAACGCCATGATCGGAACAGCAATCGCTATCATTACAATAAGAATAATAAAAGTGCCAAAGTCAAATGACAATAACTTATCCACCCCCAAATAATATAGAGGCCCAAGCGCAATAAATAGGATACCTCCAAAAAGAAGCACCCTTGCGCCGACAAGCCTGCCAAAGCTCTCGATCCTTTGAGCATTGAATTTCTTGCTTACCTGAAGAACTTCTCCAAAGATAAATCCTATTAACACGAGGATTACAAAGGTTCCAATCCCAAACAATGTGCCGGGTAACCATCCCAGCATCCACAACCCTGCAGATGCCATAGCAGGCAACGTAACCAGATATATCCATACCGAGAATATGCCGGTATCAACTCCAAAGCCGGAAATAAAGCCGTGAATGAGGCACCAATGAACCGGAACTAGCAGCTTAGACTTTTTATCCGGTTTATTGAAAGGAATGTGTTTGGCAAGATCCTTGCGTGATATATTCATAAATGGATGGATATGAGGCATTTTGTTCTTCAAGATAAGATACCCTGCAATGGCCATAACCAATCCAACTACTGAATAAACTGGCCCATTTAATAGATCTGAAGAAACGAGAAATGCACCTACCGCAAAGTACACGATCTGACTCATTATGGCACGTTGTGTGGTGAACGCGAGAGAAAAAAAAGCCCCTGCCATCATCCCGCCCTTGCCAGTCGCAGTTCCAACTGAATATGAAAACGTGATCGGCCAGGTGTGCTCGTCCGGAATGACTCCATGCAACATTCCTAACCCAAAGCAGCCGGCCAGTAGGTATATTAAATTGTTATCTATCATTTTCTATCCTCCTTTTTTATTCACAAGATAGACTCATAATAAGAACAGTTTTTGCTAGTTTGTCAGAATTGCATATCTCTTTATATGCCTCCATAAAGGTAATGCCAGATCTTGAAAAAAATATTTTATGCAGGTCATGATACAAAATTATGTTCATATTAACACTTTTACCATGTTCTGTATTTGCTGTCAACCCATGTTTACTATTTATCAGCTCTTTATCTTTAACTATGTATGATAGCTTTTTGATAGCTGGAGCTCTTACATTCACATCCGAAACTCGGGCAGGAAGATCCCAATTTGAATATTTCTTTATGTATAAAATACAATCTTGCACGACTCTGCTTAATTTTTGATTAGTATTATTATACATATATTAGTGCAATACTAATTTATTATTTAAACATTACTTTTCGAGTGCCTAAGTTATTAGCAGAACATCATAGACCTATCAATTTGTATAAGCTAGAAAAATATAATAAACGGATACGATGGCATCATTCAGAATAGACACAGCAATGTTAAGAAAACATATCAAAGAAACAGGAAAACAGTCTAAATACCTAAATTGCATCCACATCCACTCAACAATTACTGCGCAACAAACCTGCTCAAAGAATCTAGGCAGGGCACGGATTAATCCAGGGCTTAAAGATATAACCAGCACAGAGCGGTATACTCATCCGCCAGATAGAGAAGTGCAAAATAATGTTTACGAGTATTCCAGAACAGAAAGTTTTTTTTCTTAATGTAGAAAACTATAGCTGTGTTGACAATATGATCAAAGGTGACTTCAAATCATCCGGGAGCTTTACAGAGTGGGAGCACTGGGATTTGAACCCAGATCCGCGGGTCTCTCCTTGGGTCATTGCTCCAGTTAATCATCATCTTGCGCGCGTTTCAATCAGTAGACCCACGAAAGGTCAAATCATACCCATAACTGGAGCCCGCTAGGATACCTAATTACCCCATGCTCCCAATCACTTCTTGTTAGCTCGCTTTTGACGCATCAATCTTCGCATCTTCTTCTTTCGCCATTTCCAACGCATATTATGTCTTTTTTTCCAAACTCTTGAACTCCTTTTCATTGTTACACCTTTAAATCGGGTTAGGATAAATTAATTGGTGTTTATAATCCTTTCTTTTTTATGGTCTTGTCAAATCTTCGTTGATAAATACGTATTATTTCATTTTGTCGAAGGCATAGCTTTTATCTGGATCATCTAATTTAAATCGTTTTCGAAATATGCTATGTGGGATGATGAATGCTCTTTTTAATATTTTCAACGAAAAATTGACAGTATCTTTTTTATGTTTTGTCAATCTTCTGTTAATAAACTATGATGCCAATAAGACATTAATAAACATTAATTGTTTTTAATATTTGTTTTGAGTGACTAATATTGAACTGGAAAATGGCTTTTCGCCACGCTTATTGTCTTGGCAATGCCAGATTTTATGGCTTTAGAAATACTTATTTTTCTCATTTATGCATTCTAAAAGACTGGGGATGCTATTTTCTCCGTTACCCCACCTTTTAGTGAAATATAGGGGTGAAAATCAAGTTAAAATACCGATTTTATCCAGCATCGTAACAAGTTACTTTTTTATTGAACCACGCAAATCAACGTTTTGCTCTCTGGTACTGCAACGGCCATGTAATATCATATTTCAGTGTTTTTGCTGCATGCAAAGGCCAGTATGGATCCCTCAACAATTCTCTTCCCATCGCTATTATGTCTGCATCTTTTCGCTCTAATATCTGCTCTGCCTGAACGGGATCATATATTATTCCCACAGCAGCAGTTTTCACGCCTGTTTTTTTGATTGCTCTTGAAAAAGGAACCTGGTAAGATGGTTTTGCCGGGATTTTTATATCTGGCAAAATGCCACCTGTGGATACATCTATAACATCGACATTGTGTTCTTTCAACACTTTTGCAAGCTTAATAGACTCTGAAAGAGTCCAGCCTTTAGCCCCGACCCAGTCTGTGGCAGATAGCCTAACAAATAGCGGTAAGTGATCTGGCCACCTTTCACGTATGCGGTCTACGGTTTCAGTCAGGAACCGTATTCTGTTTTCGAAAGAGCCACCGTATCTGTCAGTTCTATGGTTTGAAACAGGCGACAAAAACTGATGGGCAAGATAGCCATGTGCAGCATGGATTTCGACAATCTCAAAGCCTGCATTATATGCTTTATATGCAGCTTCAGAAAAGCTAGTTTCAATATTCTCAATATCATGTATAGAAAGCTCTCTCGGAATCGGCGAAGACTCTGAAAATGCAATGGCACTTGGTGCTATTGTAACCCATCCGCCGTTCGCTGGTAATATAGGATCCTCATTATCCCAAGGCGCTTTTGTGCTTGCCTTTCTTCCTGCGTGGGCAAGTTGTATACCCGGGACTGAACCATTTGATTTTATAAAACTGGTGATCTCTTTGTACATTTTCAGATCTTCAATATAAAGCCCTAAATCATAGGGTGTGATCCTTCCTTCAGGCTCAACAGCAGTGGCCTCAACCATTATTATTCCTACTTTTCCAACGGCTCTGGCACCATAGTTGACCAAGTGCCATGTATTTGGTTTACCATCTGATGCACAATACTGGCACATAGGAGACATCATGATCCTGTTCATGGATCTAACGGATCTTAGTGTAATAGGCTCAAATATGTTTTTCATTATTTGATTAAACAGGAACTTACTTTTATAATTTCCTATTTTTTCATCGTGGTTAACATGTTTCAATGAACTGTCAAAATGCTCATTAAAATGCTAGCTTTTCTGGTAAAAAAGGATAAGAAACAGCTAATAGTGTTCAGGACAAAGGGTTCGGATCTATACAAATATTCGATGATCTTGAAAATTTTGGATCATTTTTCAATCTTTCTATAAAAATCGCCAAGATAGTGCTCAGAGCCTCTATTTTGTCATTTATTCAAACTCTGGTAGCAGAAGACATTTATTTTTCATTATACCATATGGCCAAGACAGTTGCTTAATATCTTATATGAATGTTAGGAGTGTTATAGAGTTTCTAAAAACTACAATATTTCGGAATTTACACAAAAATAAATATGTACGTATTTTAATACACTATCGTGCAAAAAATCATACTAGAAAAGAAAGACGTTCATGGAACCTGGAGAATCAAAGAGAGCAAAAAGTACAAAATATTAGAATTTGAAAATTCCACGTATTCTATCATAAACAAAAAGGGTATCTTTGCATATGGCTACTGGGATTTCTTTTTACCTTTAGCAGAGTTTTATGAAAAACCATCGGTATTGATGATAGGGCTTGGCGGAGGGACACTGGTATATCAGATAAGAAATATAGTAAAGGATGGAGCAGATATCGATATTGTAGAAATAAGCAGTGTGGATATTGAAATTTCTAAATTATACCTCCCGCAGTTAGCAAATGAAAAAATTTATCATGAAAACGGCATTGATTTTGTAAGTAAATGTGATAAAAAGTATGATCTGGTTATTCTCGACGCATATTTATTTTTGGATATACCCCCAGAATTCTTGGAATCGGAGTTTGTAAAAAACGTCTCAAGAGTAACCAAAGAAAATGCAATATTTGCCATAAATTATGCACAAACTTTTTCAGGAATAATGCATTTTAAAGAGTTTGTTAAAATACTAAAATCGGTTTTTTCAGTATATTTAGTAAACGCTTATTTTACAGATCTGAATTCTATTATAATCTGCGTAAAAAATATAGATAAAGAGAAAATAATAGAGAAATTAGAAAAATCAAACATAAGATATCCATGGACCATAAAATATAGATATAAAAACCTAAAAACTCTATAAAGAATAAAAAATTAAACCTCTGGCATTACAGTACATATTTCAACCAAATATTTTTGGGGCACAAGAAAATGAATTTAGAAGTTATTGGGATCTTAGAAAATAATGGTTTGATACAGAAAAAATAGCATATTATCCATGCATCATCCGCATAAAAATGGATCTCAAGTTGATCATTAACCTGATTTTGCAAAGATTAACCATTATATGATCTTTCTCTTGCGTAATGGTGAAAATAGGAACCTTATAACTATTCTCCTATATGTTAGCCATGAAATTCTCTTGTTATTTTTCTTGTTTGCAAGAATCCTCGGCACGAAAAAGCGGGATACGGTCTCTGGTTTATCTCCTAAAATGTTGAATATCTTTACGAATCTGGATCTTTCAATGAATGTGCAGCACCTCCCTCCGTGCGCTTTAATACAAAGTCCGTCGCCATCATGCTCGGCCATAATCTGCCCGCCTGCACTTTGGATCCTGCAAGCTCTTTAGCCAGCCATTTTGTGAAATATGTGAGTGCATGTTTTGAGGTACCGTACAAAATAATCTTTGTGGCAATCATGTTATTTGAGCCGTACCCATCCATGTTCCATATTTGCCCGTGCCCTTGCTTCAGCATGTTCTTTACCGCAACCTGTGACCCGAAGATCATGCCTTTGATGTTTGTATCTATGAGATCGTCCACGTAATTGAAGGGGGTTTCATATATAAATTCAGTAGGGCTTATAATGCCAGCATTGTTGATCCATATATCAACACTTCCCCACTGTTTATAGGATCTGGGCCATAGGTTCTCAACCTCTTTTTCTGACCTGACATCACAGACTACAAACATTATAGTCGTATAATGTGTAATAGGTCACGATTCTGAAGTTAAGTTTTCATAAAAGCGAGTATTATGCGTAATTTTTATGGTATCTAAAGGATAGATAATATATTTTATTTTGTAATAATAATAATAATAAATTTAGAATATATTGTATTAAAGGCACTTTCTGTTATATCTACACTTCATAATCGTGACCTTCTGTTTCCATACTTTTCTTACAAATACCCTAATTTTTCAAAAGATGATTCACTGTGCCCCGACATCGTGACGTTGCAACCAGCCTTCAAAAAATCTATTGCCATGCAAAATCCCAAACCTCTGGTACTTCCCGTAATAACCACGTTTGCCATATTTTTTACCTCATCGGAAATTAAAATGCCTATCGATTATTTAAAATATATCCGGTTTTTTGCCTGACATGCTTTCTTATCTGTCTATTTTCTATGATTTCAGCTAAACTTAAATTTAAATATTGAAACTGGCTAAATTCAATAATGAATCATGATGAGAATTTTTTAAACGTGGTATCACAGCTTGGCGGAGAGATTATGGATATTGGGTCATTCGTTAAAATAGTAAAAGAAGTGGCTTTAAAAACCAAGGTACCTGAGAATCAGATAATAAAATCCCTGTTGTTCATCACACTTTCCGGGAATATACTGGCATTGTTGTGCGGCGATTCAAGAGTTAGCATTGAAAAGCTGGCCGGTGTTTTTGGTATGCCAGGCTCGCAACTGAAAAAGAGGTGAAAGAGATCACTGGATTTGAGGCAGGGGCCGTCCCGCCGATCGGAATAAGAATAAGGTCTGTCATAGACAAGGGAGTGCTGAAACACCGATTTGTGATCGGCAGTGGCGGGGCAATCAACAGACTCTTGGAAATAAAAAAGTATCAAAACGCAGAAATTATCGATATAAAAATTAAATAAGCAGTGCAATATTCACATGGATAATGAAAGCTATATGCATAGCTGGTACTAGAAGCAGCGCCGGTAAAACATCTGTATCAATGTTGCTCGCTTCAAAGTTTAAAGAGATGGGATATGCAGTGCAACCGTATAAGATAGGTCCTGATTTTATAGACAGTGCCTATCTGGAAAAAGTATGTGGAAGAAAATGTATAAATCTGGATCTTTATATGCGTAGAGCACAGTTAAATGCCGATTTTTTAAATACAGATGCAGACATAGGAATAATAGAAGGGGTGATGGGGTTATATGATGGAGTGTCTGGCAGCTCTGACTGGGGCTCAACTGCACACATATGCAGGGTACTTGATGTTCCCGTGATACTGGTTCTTGACGGTTCTGCCTCTTCTAGGAGCATAGCGGCTGAGTATTTAGGGTTCAGAGAATTTTCAAAGAATACAAACATTGTGGGAGCCATAGTGAACCGTGTATATGGCGATAACCATTTAAAAATGCTGAGACAGGCGCTTGGAAAGAATCTGTTTGGGTACGTTAATAATATGGGCAAAAACATGATACAAGAGCGCAGGTTAGGGCTTTTGCCAGTGTTTGAAAACGCAGAGTTCAGCATATCAAGATTGGTAGAAGCCTCAAATTTTGACATGAAAAAAATAGGCGGGCTAATGAAAAATGTCAACGCTAAACTGAGGGCCGTTAAAAGTAAGGGTACTATTCCTATAAACATTGCCTATGACAGGGCTTTCAATTTTTATTATGCGCAGAACTTAATCATATTGTCAAAATATTTCAAGCTCCAGAATTTTTCACCGATCAGTGATTCAGAGTACGAACCTACGGTGATGTATATTGGCGGAGGGTTTCCAGAACTTTTTGCAAAAGAGCTGGCAGAAAATCATGCCATTAAAAGGAAATTGAAAGCAGACATGGAAGACGGAATGCCAGTATATGCCGAATGTGGAGGATTAATGTACTTGACTAGTTACATCAACCTTGGCACAAAGTATGAGATGGTAGGGCTTATGGACGCATACATAAACATGGAAAACAAACTGAAGATTGGATATACCAGGATCTCGGTAACCAAGAACAACATATTGCACTCTTCAGGTACCCGAATAAACGGCCAAGTTTTTCACCATGGCGAAATTTACGGTGCTGAAAATCTGGAAAAGACGTACAGCTACAGAATGGTGAGCAAGAAGGGGCAAATTGACGGTGGATATAGCGAATATAGCGCTCTTGCAGATTTCAATCATATTTTCCTGAGCGATAAAATGGTCAGGAAAATGTATGAGCTTGCTGTAAAATATTCCAGAAGATGATCATTGTTATCACGGCGGTGCAAAAGAGGCAATCATCATGCCGTAATAGGTGGGGCATTGATAATCAATATATTTCACCCGGTATTTATTAACATGCAGTATCCCTATCAGGATCAGGATCTGCCAGAAACTGTCAGGTTTTGCATGTTCGATTATTTTATGATCAATACATTTTATGGAATCTATCCTGTTCTGTTCAAATGCAGTTTTTACAAAATTGTCATAAACTCTGGCATACTTGCTGGATCCGTAGGGACCTGATTTTAAATGAGTATGTGCTTGATCAGCGCTGATTATGATCCCTACTTTTTTGCCATATTTTTCAGTAACCGATCCTAATATCGAGCCAAACTCAATCAATTGCTCAGCGGTTAAATCCCGTGCAGGAGTTATTATTACCACCTTCTTGCCCCGGTTCAGGAAATAGAGCGGAATAAACGAGCCCCAGTCTAAAGTGATTTTTGAGGACTCACCTTCTAAAGCGCCAAAGTTGACGCCCACAACCGGAAGTTTAGGCTTTGCTGCATTATAAATCAAAGTCGCTAACTCCCGATCGCAATCATAATTTCTGCGGATTTTCCCGAGATTGCCTGCAGTATACTCTGTCAATATTATTCCAATATGATCTGATATCCTTATATTATGAGGCGTTACAACAACAAATGTATCGAGGTTTTTGCTCAAGACCTCTTTCTTGAGTTTTAGCATCGACTTTTTCAAATGCACAGATGCATTATCCTGGCTGTTTATAATTTCCTCGCCATGAGGCACCATTGCTAAATATTCTATCATATATCAAATATATACAATTTCTGTATAACTTTTTTACGGATCGAAAACCCTATTTTTTAAAAATTGCGCTTATATATGCATCATACTCTTTTATTTCGCTTATAGGTACATTAGCATTATACGCAATATTATTCAGCTCTTCCCTGTTCAAAGTGTGAGCCCTCGCCAGCGTGATCGGGAAATAGAGCTTGTCCTTGTTAAATTCATAGATCCGGAACTCTCCATGATCTTTTAGATGCGCTAATATGTCTGACAAAGCCTTCTCGCGATCTGCCCAGTGATGAAATGAGAGGGTACTGTATGCGAGCTCAAAGCTATCTTCAGGCAATGCTCTGCTGCTACCCAATTGAAACTTGACACGGTTATCTACACCTATCTTTCTTGCCAGCTTGTTTCCGATATTTACCATGTAAAGGGATGGATCGATACCCACACCTTCAATGTGCTCGTTCTGTTTTGCTAAGTTTACAAGCACGTACCCAGTTCCAGAACCAATGTCCAGGATTTTCGTTTTTTTGCTCTTTGCTATGTCCGATATAATATACCTGTAAAATCTTTTCATTATAGATATTCTATGCGCTACTTTGTAACCGTATGAACTTAAGCAGTAAAAGTGCTCTTCCCCATCTTTGTAGAGACCATCTTTCATAATCTCTCTTGTAATTGAACCTACTTATATATTTTTTCATCCACAAGCTTGAAATCCAGGGCGTCAAGTTCCACGTCTCTCTTTGTGCTCCAGTAATCAGGCTTAGAGATCTCTCTAAGATATTCATGCTGAATAATCAGCTTCATCACTTCGCTACTGCCAGTCCAGATCAGCCCTAACCTCGAGTCCCGCAAAAGCCGTTCAATCGGATACACGGTCGTATATCCGATCCCGCCCATTATCTGCATTGCATCGTTCACAACTTTCCACATCATCTCTGTTGAATTCAGCTTTGACATTGAAACCAGCTTTCTCAAATATGCTTTTTCAATCTTTTCCGTCTCAAGCATGTCTGCAGCCTTGCTCGCAGTGTAAACTAAAGCGGTGGCATTCTCTATTGCAGTCACACTCTCTGCAATCTTGAAATTTATGCCCTCATGCTCTATTATTTTAGAGCCGAATGCCTCTCTCTTCATCGCGTAATTAGTGGCCACTTCTATTGCCGCAGTAGCCACTCCGATAGAGCCGGCGGCAGTGGTCAATCGCTCTGGAACCATCATCCTGTTAAATATCTCATAACCACCATTAAGCTCTCCAATCAGGTTTTCTTCAGGTATCTCCGCATCACTGTATATAATGCGTGCAGTACCACCACCTTTGTTGCCCAATAATCCGTATACGGTTTCTACTTTCAATCCCGGCGTGTCCCGATCTACTATGAAGGTGCTTATCCCTTTTGTTATCGGTTTTGAATCAGGATTCGTAATTGCATAAGTCACAAAAAAGTCAGCGCCTTCCCCGCCAACTATGAACCTTTTCTGCCCGTTTAATATGTACTTATTGCCTTTCTTGTCCGCCCTCGTTTTCATCATTCCAAACAGGTCCGAACCTCCTGACGGCTCGGTAATAGCCTCGGCACCGTATTTAGATCCTGAAGTGATGCCTCCCAGATACTTCTCTTTCTGTTCTTTCGTTCCAAACCTGTAGATAGGTTCTCCCACTATAGAGCCCAATGAATACATGCAGCTTAATGTGAATCCCAGATACCCAAACTCTTCAATTGCTGCCATCTCTGCTGTCCAGCTGCTCTCTTTCCCGCCATACTGTTTTGGGAACCTTAATCCTGTTATATCTCCGTTCGCTATAAGCTCTATAAACTCTCTGGGGAATTTTACAGTTTCGGATTCTATGTTCCGGATAAGATCATGAGACACGGATTTTACAATGCTTCTAGCCTTGTACTTTATCTCTTTTTCTTCTTTGCTCAAAAGAAAATCTTGCATTTTTGTTCACAACTCCTTTTTATTGAATGGTAATGACTCAACTTTATGCATATGAATGCTGGATTGCCAGAAATAGACATAACCATTATGATATGTTTTGAGATCAAAACAAAAGGATTCTAAAAAGCTTAAATTATCCTGAAAAATGCGTTCCAGCATAAATTCCAGTTTCAAGTAAACATTCATTTTTATTGCATAAAAACTAACAATCACGGTTTATATAAATTTTACGATTATTTTTTCTTTAAACTTTGAAATGCTTTTTAAAAGACCTGGAAATAGCCAAAAAGCTTTATTAATACTGTTACTATGATTCAATCATGCGTTATTCAAAAAATGAAGTAAGGGATAAAATAGCAATCATCGAGTTTTTAAAAGCAGAAAAATTTGGAACTTTAGGGCTTGTAGATGAGGATAAGCCTTATGCCGTGCCTGTGAATTTTTTGTATCTTGATGACAAGATCTATTTTCACAGTGCCAGAGCAGGCAGAAAATGGGACATTATCCACAAAAATGCAAATGCGTTTTTTGTAGTAGCAAGATGGAATAACACTATTCCTGCGCAAACTGCATGCGATATTGGCACCTCTTACTTCAGCGTGATGCTTGAAGGAACGGTCCGCATTGTTGAAGATAAGGTGGAAAAAGATACAGCGTTCAATATGTTCATTAAAAAATATGCATCAGATGCAGAGCATGTAAGCGTGCAATTGATGGACAATTACAGGTCTTCGCTCAATACCGGCATGGCATTATTTGCCATTGCAATAAAAACCATGTCTGCGAAGGCCAATCCTCCAACCCAGAAAAATTACTATTCAGGCAAGGTCAAAAATTAAAAAAATATAAAAAAATAAATTTATTTCTTGTATTTTATCTTACTGGATGCTCTGAATACAAACTTTTTCTTCTGTGGCACATTAATTATCTTCTTTGTCTTTGGAATTCTTGCTTTTCTCTGGCTCTGTATTCTTCTCTCGAATATACCGAATCCCACTAAATTGATCTTTTCTCCTTTATTTACTTTATCAACTACTGTGCTGATTAATGTGTCTATAACTTTCTTTGCTTCTCTCTGTGTCATGTTTGCTTTCTTTGCAACATCCCTTGCAAGGTCATTAACACCTACCATTTTCTAATCACCTCCTTTTTAACTATTTAAATAGTATATTGTTATCTAACTATATAAATATTTTTGTTAATATACCTTAAAACTATGTGTTTATCATAGGTTATAAAATTATAAATTTTTTTATAAAATTGATGAGTTATAAAAAAATAAAAAAATATTTATAATATTTAAATAATATTTGTTGCTATTTACGAAACATAAAAAGGTATCTGTCTATTAATGCGTGATCGGCGATGTTTTCATCATTTTTTGAACCCCATAACTTTTTCTTTAATTGTTCATTTTCAGCCAGCAATCCGGATAAATTTATGGCCAGGATCTGGTTATCTTTCAACATAGAAAAGTATTCGAATTTCAATCCCGCAATTTCACTTTCTTTTTTGACAGCCTGATTGTTCATGATTTCAAGCTCATTTTTTCTGGATTTTAAAATATTGTAAATCTCTTTCAGCTCTGTAATCGTGGCATTGCAAGAGCTGGACATTAGATTCTCAGCTATCTCACGATCGTTTAAATTGAACAGTTTGACCAGATCCTCAATCTTCATCTTTTTTCATCCTTATATTTTCAGAGCTTAGAAACTTTATCTTATTGTTCATGAGAGTTGCATCTTTTCTGGCAGATTCAATAAGATCTCTATAATAATCAAGTTCTTTATTTAGCTCATCTAAATGTGCTTTGAGTTCTTCTGCATTCGCATTGGTTTTTTCCAAGTCACTATCTAAAATTTTTTTGATAGTGCATAAAACCTGTTTTTCATCTGCCTTCTCTAATTCATCGTGACCGATAGCTATTTTTTTTGCGGTCCTGTTTTTTCTAACTACTTTTATCTGAGGCAAAGTCTCTTTAAAATTGGTCATGACATTCAATCCTCTGCAATATAGGCGTTATCACCAGAACTGGATTTTAAGGCAAACGCCATTGCCTGTAATAATGATAAATACAGATTAGTATTTAAAAATTATTGGTAGATCTATGCCGGAAATTGACGGTTGTATCTTTTTTGTTGTTTTATTAAGATAGCACGTGTTTCTTCAACACTTTTTTGTGTTATGTATATACAACATGAAAAA
>JBMFWH010000005.1:0-49613 GCA_049965455.1 Thermoplasmata archaeon
ACCTTCAGGTCTTGTACAGGTACCTGTTCTCTGTTTGCTAGTGTAATATAAGTATTGTTTAATACACATCCTCCACCACCACTGTTGTATCCCAATATATCGATACCCATTAATGGTATATACCCTTCATAGTTATTGCTCATAGTATATTGTTCATTGCCAACAAACACATATAAATCTGCATCATATCCGTTTAATGCATCGTATTGTACCCAAGACATACTAAAACTTGTCGAAGAACTAGAAACAGATCCTGCAATACTTAATGCAATATCTGCAGGTATTGCTACTTCAGGTCCTAAAGCCCAAACCAATATAGCACCCACATCAACGCCAATATCGATCCAAGTGATATCATATGCAGCATAAGTATCTACGAACTGAGTACTATTTACTTGATAGTTGGGGCTTAAATTACCATTGCCAGTAATGCTATTATAATATGTAAGTGTGTAATTTTGGTCAATTTGGTTTATTTGTGGCGGATTCCCAGAATTTATACCACCATTAATATCACCATTGCTGTTTACTTGTATATTAATAATACCTGCTTCATATTGATAATCATTGGTGGGTATAGTGCCATGTGCAGTCACATAAAAAAGCTGATATAATGCTCCTTCTACCTGTCCATTCACATATATATATCCGTTTCCACTATAATTTATAGGAATAGTATATGTTTCTCCAAACTGTTCCGTTGTGGTCCAAAGTGTTGCTCCAGTATCATAACCTACCGTTCCGCCATCTACTCCTGTAGCAATGCCAATATTATAATTAGTAGATGCAGTATTGAAGATTGCCATTGATATCAAACCATAGGCCCCACCATTAGCAGTAATCCAAGCCACAGGAATCTGTCCATATCCAGAAGAGGGATACGTATTATTTTGTATCTGTATCCAGCATTCGTATGCATTAATAGGTTGTGTTGGAGGTAGACTCGTAAGTGGTGGTGCAGAAGTTATGAGTGTAGTATTTGTATACTGTGCCTTACTATTTAGATTTATAGAATATGATACAGAAAAAGATTTATCAGCAACTATCTGCGCAGGATTGGTATGTATTGATGTCTCTGCAAAATAAGTATTATTTTTAATAACATATGTAAGATAAATGACAATATCAGGGTAACTGTGATTTGCGAAAAACGATCCCTGATATGATCGCCAAGCATGATATACCATATCAATCAATGAAAAATTAGTTATTGTGCATATGCCATACTGATCGGTGGTGCCTAAAAACACGGTATCCAAGCCGTTACCCATAGTGGGAGGCACGGGCATAACTCCCTGCACATTCACATTCGATAATTGCATATTATTTTGATTGGTTACATATACTGTTATAGTCTGAGGATCGAAAAAGGAATTATACACATAAATACCAAAAGCAGAAAACACCAGCATCAATATCACAGCAATACTGATACCCCATTTTCTTTTATTTATTTTTGATCACCACTCTTTTCTATTTGCTGAATATATATGCCAATACCCATATATTAACTTTTCTATTTATCGTAATAGGTCACGATTCTGAAGTTAGGTTCTCATAAAAGCTAGTATTATGCGTAATTTTCACTGTATTTAAAAGATAGATAATATATTTATTTTGTAATAATAAATTAAAAATACATTGTATTAAAGGCACTTTTTTTAGATCGTCACTTCATAATCATGACCACTTACATAAATTAAAAAGTTAAATATAGGAAATATTTAATCATCTCTTTCATGGATATTCGAATTGCAAATATCAATGATCTTAAACTTATTAGAAAAATAGAGAATGCCTCCTTTAATAAATTTGCATATAGTACCTATGAACTAAAAAATATGCTATCACAAAAAGATTCTATGACATTAATATATGAAAAACAGATCCCCCTTGGGTATATAAGTTTTATAAAAGTAGATGGTATTTTTGGAGAGATTGAATCAATAGCTATAATTCCTAGCGCAAAAAGGACTGGAATAGGGACTACTTTACTAAAAGAATATGAAAAAATTATGATAAAGGAAGGAGTTAAAAGATCTGTATTAGAAGTAAGAGTACATAACCGGAAAGCAATTAAATTCTACGAAAAGCATAATTATAAGATTATAGGTACTCTACAAAATTTTTATTCAATTAGTTATCGTAGATCAAGAGATGCATATCTTATGGAAAAATTCCTCTTTTAATATTCTTAAATAACCATAATATCTCTCCCCTATATTTTATCATTTTTATTTCCCTGAATGGTATCCAAACAATCTCTGAAAACATTATTAAATTTTACAACTCCACGACCCTACCTTAATAGTAAATTTTCAATCCGGCTTTTTCGCGGCACCAGTCAGGTACTGTGGTTGCCAAGAGAATAAATAGGTTATTTTTATTTTGTAATAATATTAAATCGTATTAAAGGAACTTTCTTTTAAAATGATCCTTCAAAATACTGATCTTTTAATAAAAATAGAAAATTTTAAATTATAAGAATTAATATTAAGTTGATTCTTATGTCAGTTATATATGAGGGATCAAAAGGATTAGTAGTGGATCTGATAGCTTATACAGATTATGCCTCGCAATATAAAGAATTATTGAACGGTTCTGACAAGGGCCCAGACTATATTATAGCTGAGAGCGGTTCTATTTCACATTCTAAAAATTTTAAAGATCTCGATAATGAAAAAGTAAAAAGTTTAATAGCACTACTGAAATCTTTAGGTCATGAAAGTGTTTTCGAGCATGTCAGTTTTACATTTAGGATAGAAGGAATCTCTAGGGTATGTTCCCACCAGTTAATCAGGCATAGATTGGCATCGTTCACTCAGCAGAGCCAGAGATACGTTCCTTTAGACACAACCTATATATTACCAGAGAGCATATATAAAAGCGAGTTTAGAGATGAAGCATATGATCTTATCTCCAAGACCACTGAGCTATATAAAAAGATGATAAATGCTAAAATTAAGAGGGAGGATGCTCGTTTTTTATTGACCCAAGCCGTAGAAACAAAAATTGTTGTAACGATGAATGGCAGGGAATTAAGGCATTTTATAAGTCTAAGAGCAGATAAATCAGCACAGTGGGAAATTCGTGCTTTAGCTTTGGAGATGCTAAAAAAAGCATATAATGTGGCACCTTTGCTTTTTGAGGATCTTTACAACAAATATTTTTTACAACCTTAATCAAGCCATCATTTAATACTGTATAAATAATCTATAGTTTTGCGATTTTATACATTTTTTCTCACCATAGTTGATTTATAGAGTGTGGCAATTGCATTTACTATCCTTTCCAATAGTTCTACTCCTTGATTATTAATTCCTTTTATCAAATTCATTACTACCTCTATGGCCCCCTATCTATACCTCACTTCAGGCGTAACTGACCTGAATTCAAAATGGGTATTGGAGAGGAGGTAAGGTCTATAATTGTGTAAGTATATAGGTCATAATATAGAGATCATGAAATAGTAGCAGAGGTGTAAAAATGAAAGAAAAAACAGAGAAGGAAAAACTAGATCCAGAAATGAGAGAGATAATAAATAAAACAGCGGAAAAATATGGGATGGAAATAGAGGCTGGAAGATCTATCGGGCTCAGCAAATTACTGGAAGAGCTGATATCGGCCATAATGATCAAAGAAAGAGAACTCTACCTTAAAGATCATGAGGATAATGCCAATGGATTTTATTCTCGAGATCTCCAAATGACTTTAGGGAAATTAAATCTGGAAGTTCCAAGAGTCAGGGAATCCAGGAATTTCAGGCCTGCAATGTTACCAGATAAATGGAGCAGGGCAGATCAAGAGTATGAAAATATAATACTGGCACTATTGGCAAGTGGCTATTCAGAATCCAAGATCGAGAGGACTCTGAGATCCCTGAACCTGCCATATAATCAGGAGACATGTATGTAAATTTTCAGGTCGGCGTTTTTAATTCTATTTTTCTTTTATATCACCACCATATATGAACTTTCCTACGGACCGAGATTGTCATTTCTTCGTTGAAAATATTAAAAAGAGCATCCATCATCATACATAGCATATTTCGAAAACGATTTAAATTAGATGATCCATATAAAAGCTATGCCTTCGACAAAATGAAATAATACGTATTTATCAACGAAGATTTGACAGGACCCAAAAAAAGAAAAAATTTAATAATGACAAATCAATCCAGATCATTATGAAAATGAGCTACTATATAATTAGGAGATTGCTCTTATTGATTCCTACGGTTATAGGTGCCACACTAATTGTATTTTTGCTTACACGTGCTGGTGGAGTAAATATGGTAATTGCAGCATACATTAATCCACATTTACCATATGGTCCACAAAAGGTTGCTATTACTAAAATGCTTGGCTTAAATCAGCCACTAGCTATACAATATTTTTATTTTTTAGATGGTATAATACATGGCAATTTAGGATATACTAAAACTGGAGTTTATAGTGGTCCAGTTACTACTGCTATGGCATTGTATTTTCCAAACACAATACAGCTTGCAGTAGTAAGTTTTATCTTATCTATGATTATAGGTATTCCTATTGGAACTGTTGCAGCAGTTAGAAAAGATAGTTGGGTAGATCAATTGACGAGAGTTGTTGCATTTGTTGGGGTATCTTTACCAATATTCTGGCTTGCAATATTATTAATGACATATCTAGGCACATCTCAGGGTTTACAAATTTTACCTATATCAGGTACAGTATCTCCAAAATATTTAGGTACTGTTCCTTGGATTAATAGTATGGGTATTTCCTCCCCGACCGGTATTTTGATGATAGACTCTCTATTACACGGAAATTTAATAATATTTGGTAGTGCGTTGGAGCATGTTATTCTTCCAGCACTAACTTTAACTTTTGCATCTCTGGCTGGAATAATGAGATATATGAGAAATAGCGCAGTAGAAGTAATGAATATGGACTATGTAAAATTTGCAAGGGCAAAAGGATTGCCTGAATCTCAAGTAATAAAAAAGTATGCTAGAAAGAATGCTTTAATACCAGTAATTACGATTTCTGGATTATTGTTAGCAGGATTACTCGGCGGTGTAGTTGTTGTTGAAGAACTATTTAATTATCCAGGAATAGGATACTGGACATATCAAGCGATGCAGTCTTCTGATGCTGGTGGGATAATGGGAGCAACTTTGTTGTTTGCGTTAACTATAATAGTTGCTAACTTGGCAGTAGATATCATTTATGCATATCTTGACCCTCGAATAAGGTTAGGTGAGTAAAATATGGCTAAAAAAGAAGGAAAATCATTTATGAGTTCTCTCGGCCCGAAGATGGACAGCTTTAAAACTACGCTTAGATTACTTTTTAAAAATCCAGGCTCTGCGGTGGGCCTGATAATAGTACTTATATATATCTCGATTGCAATTATAGATCAGGTATATCCTCAATTGTTAGGAATCACTACAAATGTAGGTATTATGGTCCCAAATTATTCTAATCCTGTTCCACTTCCACCTTCTGCAGCTCACCCTTTTGGTACGACTTATCCTGGGATTGATTTATTTCATGGAGTAATGAAAGCTATTAGAATAGATGTTGCATTTTCTTTTCTCGTAGTTGGAGCAGGTGCTTCTATTGGAATTATACTGGGGTTATATGCTGCATTTTATGGTGGGGTAGTTGATGAAATATTAATGCGTATAACAGATATTTTTTTTAGTATACCTCTTTTAATATTAATTATTGCGGCAGGCTATTTCATACCCGGTGGTAGAACTCTTATAGTTTTAGCACTAATATTAATAATAGTGTGGTGGCCAACGTACGGGAGAGTAGTAAGAGGACAAGTGCTTTCTCTCAAAGAACTATCTTATGTAGAGGCTGCGAGAGCTAGTGGAGTAGGCCGCACAAAAATTATGTTTAAACACATATTGCCTAATACCCTTGCACCTGTAATTGTGCAATTGTCCTTTGATCTGGCAACAGTAGTGCTTTTACTTGCAACACTGGATTTTCTAGGATTTATCCCTAGTTCAGAGGGATATATGGCAGAACTAGGGTATCTTTCTGCTATTGGATCAAGTTACTTTAGTGCTGGGGACTGGTGGACATTGGTCTTTCCTGGTTTTGCGATACTAATATTTGCATTATCTATGAATCTTGTTGGAGATGGTCTTAGGGATGCTTTTGATCCGAGATTGAGAAGGTGAAATTCATGGAACCATTATTAAAGGTAGAAAACTTAAAAACACAGTTTGTAACATGGAATGGATTAGTTAAAGCGCTGGATGGAGTAAGTTTTGAGATTATGCCGGGAGAGACTTTGGGGTTGGTGGGTGAGACAGGTTGTGGAAAATCAGTTACCGCACTATCCATAATGAACTTGATTCCTGAGACTGCGGGTACTGTTGTAGAAGGGAACATAATATTTGAAAATATAGATTTAGCAACTAAGCAAAAGCAAGCTTGCAGGATTATACCATCTAAAAAAAGAGCAAAGCTTAAAGTTAAGAGGAATATATTAAAACAAAATTTCAAATTGATGAACCAGATACGTGGAAATACGATGGGAATGATATTTCAAGAGCCAATGACTACTCTAAACCCGGTTACAACAATAAAAAAGCAGATTGTAGATGTACTTTATGCACACCATATTAATGTACTAGCATCCAGAGTTATAGCAAGAAAGAAAATCACTAAGACTCAGCTTAATGATATAATAATAAATGTAATTGATAAAAAGGATATTAGTTATCTGGATGAGTTTATAAATCAGAACCCAGAGCTTTCTGCGATAAAAGAGCAGATCTCATATATAATAAATAGGCATGATATCACTAGCTTCAGGAAGAAAAACTTGATTTCAGCCTTATATGATGATAATAAAAAGATATCTGGAAGTCTACAAAATTTAGCCACTAAAAAGTTAAAAAAAGCACCAACAATTATACCTAAAGAAATAAAACAGGAAGCGACAAGATTAGCAATAGAGCTTTTAACAAAAGTAAACATATCAGAGCCAGACAAGGTAATAAACCAATACCCTCACGAATTAAGCGGTGGAATGAGGCAGAGAGTGGTAATTGCTATCGCAATAGCCAGCAATCCGCATTTATTAATAGCTGATGAACCTACCACTGCACTAGACGTAACAATACAAGCACAGATATTAGATATTATGAAAGAGCTGAAGAAAACTAGCAATACATCCATACTTTTCATTACACATGACCTAGGAGTTATATCAGATATTAGCGATCGTGTTGCTGTAATGTATGCAGGATCTATTTCCGAATTAGGTAAGACAATAGATATATTCGAATCTCCAAAGCATCCATATACACAAGGATTATTAACATCTATCCCATCATACGGCGCGGGCAAGGGCAGATTAAAAAGTATCCCTGGCACAGTTCCTAATCTAGTGCATCCGCCAGAAGGGTGTAAATTTCATCCGAGATGCCCTTATGCAATGGATATATGTAAAACAACCAGACCAGAAATGACAGATCTTGGGAATGGTCATTTTGTAGCCTGCTGGTTATATTCAAAAAAGGAAGGTGAAAATGATGGAAAACAGTGAATCATTGAATAATGTGGAGGAAGATTATTTACTCATTGCAAAAAACCTTAAGCAGTATTTCACGATCAAAATACCAAAAACTGTAAGGACAATGAAGATCCCTTTAAAAGCAGTAGATGGAGTGGATATTTCTATAAAAAGAGGAGAGGTAGTAGGTCTTGTGGGGGAATCTGGCTGTGGAAAAACTACACTTGGAAGGGTATTAATAAATTTAATTACCCCGACCGAAGGTTATCTATTTTTTAATCCGCCTAAAAATATAATGGAGAAAGTGAAAAACAATGAGCCATTATCAAAAAAAGAAATAAGCGAGTTCTCCTTATATCATCTAGGTAAACGTAAAATGAGGGTGCTACGTAAAGAGATGCAAATTGTTTATCAGGACCCGTACTCTTCTTTGGATCCCAGATATTTAATAAAAGACATAATTACAGAGCCTTTATTCTCTTTCGGTTATAAAAAAGAAGAAGCATACAATATTGCTAGGGATCTATTGATTGAAGTTGGTCTTTCAGAGGATTTTATGAACAGATACCCGCATCAACTTTCAGGTGGTCAGAGACAGAGGGTAGCAGTGGCAAGAGCATTGGCGCTGAATCCGAAATTTGTAGTGCTTGATGAGCCTACATCAGCCCTAGATGTGTCAGTTCAAGCTCAAGTTTTGAATATTCTAAGAGATTTAAAAGAAAAACATAATTTGACGATGCTTTTTATATCTCATCATATGATGGTTATAAGGCATATAAGTGACCGCATTTTTGTAATGTACTTAGGCAAAATTGTTGAAATTGCGGAGACCGAAGCCTTATTTTCAAATCCTCTGCATCCATATTCTATGGCACTATTATCTGCTGTGCCAATACCAGACCCAAAAATAAAGAGATCTAGAATTATACTGGAAGGAGATGTACCAAGCCCAATAAATCCGCCGAAAGGATGTAGATTCCATACAAGGTGCAGATTCGCGTTTGAAAAATGTGGCTGGACTTCAGAGGAACTGATAGAAAGCATAAGTTTAATATTAGATTCAACAAGAAATCAAGAACTTTTAAATTATCCAATCCTAAAAGATGTAGAAATTTTTGATGATAACAGTTTTAAAGTAAACTTTGTTGAACCTTTGAAAGAGGATCAGTTAGAGCCAATAAAACTCGTGATAGAAAAAGAAAAAAAAGCGGGGTCTGTAAGGGCGTTATTTGGAATTGAATCAGTAAAACTGAATAATGGAGGCCTTGAGGTAGAGCTATATAAAAACATTATAGAACCGCCATTGATAGAAGACAAAAAAGGGCATTTTGTATCTTGCTGGCTCTATGAAAAAGGCAAAAATTAAAAACTTTTTTTATTTTATACATCAAATAATTTTTTAAGTAATTTTAGATACCCTCTATATTCAAAATATGTTGTAATGATTGCAATAGTGAGCATAAGTAAACCAACCCACAATACCGGGTAATAATAATATATTTGAAAGAGTACAAAGATATCCACCGATAACCATAAAACCCAGTAAAACCCTCTTATAAGTTCTCTTGCGAAATACATTATTTTTGGCATTAAAATACTATAAGATGTATTATATTTAAAAGTTTTTCTGAAATCATAGACTAGCCATATGTCTAACTAATATCAGATATTTAATAGATAGAGGGAGTTAATTTTGTTTTATGATGAAGGAAAAAGAACTTCTCCCAGTTAATAATTGTAAATCCCATAAAAACTTTTTTATTACTCGTAATAGATCACGATTCTGAAGTTAAGTTTTCATAAAAGCTAGTATTATGCGTAATTTTTATGGTATCTAAAGGATAGATAATATATTTATTTTGTAATAATAAATTAAAAATATATTGTATTAAAAGCACTTTCTGTTATATTGCCACATCATAATTTTGACCAGTTACCTCGCATAGAAAATTATATATAATGGGGTATTAATGACATGTTGAGCTTTGACATATCATATAAAAATTATAGAAAAGTCAAAGTAAAAAAATGGAGAGATGAAAAATATGAATAAGAAAGCTTTATATGCAGTGATCGCAGTAATTGTGGTAATCATACTTGTGGTTGCAGTTCTGGAGGTTATGCCTAGCAGTGCAGCAAGTATGACTGTTTCTACCAGTTCTACAAATGCAATTGCTGGGCAAAGTATTACTTTTGCGGCCTATATATCTGGTGGTACTCCTTCTAAAGTAACATTTAACTTTGGAGATGGTACTACCGGTACAGCTACACATTTGTCTGGTAACGAGTATACAGTCACACACACCTATAGTTCAGCCGGTAAATATTTAGTTACCGCAATCGCAACGGTTAATGGTAAAAATCTTAATAATATGCAGAGCATTGATGAAATAACCGTGACACCATCCACAGTCAATCCTAGTCTAGCATCTGAAATTACGGTCCCTTCAATCGCCACGAGCACACAGATCATTTCACCAGGAAGTGCTATTTCATTAACAGCACTAACATTACAGCCTCCAACAGCCACAAATTGGACTATTGGCTATTATATCTGGAACTTTGGAGATGGTTCTACTCATACTAACTATGCTATCTTCAATACCTCATCTGGAACTTTTATGGCGGATAATATATCTCATTTATACAACACGGCAGGCATATATGTGGTTACGCTTGGAGTTATTACATTTAATGCCACTAACTATTCGCCAACAACTTATACAACTAACAGCATTAATTATACATATTATCCCGTGTCTGATTTATCAACAATACTTTCAAGCGGGCAGTACCAGAATACTACATATATAACTACAATAGTAGTAAATTCCACAGCAAAACTTTTAACAACAACTTCTATTGCAAACCCTAACGTAATTACTAATGCAGAATTAGTACCTGGCGGGGCATATTCTTTTGATCCTGCAATTTGTTATGAATCCGTAGGAATGGAAATTATTCAAAATGTATATGAAACCTTGCTAGCATACAACGGTTCATCAACAAGTCAATCTCAGATGATTCCATTAGTAGCAAGTGTAGTTCCAACCGTGGCAAACGGCGGAATTTCACCCGATTACCTTAACTATACATTCCATGTTAGAACCGGTCTGAAATTCTCAAATGGAGATCCTCTCAATGTTTGGGATGTTTATATAAGTTTTGTAAGAGCATTATTATTTGTACAGGGAACTCCAGGTACACCTGATTGGATAATAGCACAAGATCTATTGCCGGCTGGAGGATATGCACCAGGACTGTACTCAAATGGAACCGCTTTATTTGATGCAATTACAAGTGCAGTTACAGTAAATAATGCAACGCAGACGGTAACTTTCCATCTTTTAAAACCAGATCCTGCATTTTTAGATTATATAGCTGATCCTCTAGGTGCATCAATTATGGATAATAACTGGTTGGTTCAAAACGGTGCGGGCATTACATTCACGCCTACAGGATTCTTAGCTTATCAACAGTATGGAAATGAAGTTAACTATAATAATTATCTCAGATATCATGCTATGGGTTCTGGTCCATATATGATCAAAAGTTATCTTATCGGACAATTCGTGTCGTTAGCTCCCAATCCTAATTATGCACCTATAAAGGGAGTTCCTGGCTACAACCATACTGCAAAGGACACAGTAAACATCGAATGGGTCAAAGATGCTTCGGCAGAGCTTTTGATGTTAGAAGGTGGTCTAGCGGATATATTTACTGGGACATCAGATTTACCAACCTATTATTACCCTACAATTTCACATTATGAATCTCTGGGTAAAATAAAAGTGTATGAATTTCCTACGCTGACAATATATGGATTTGAATTTAATTTTAATATAAATACAACAATGTTATCCACTTTAGGTTCAGGCTTTCATATACCAACAAACTATTTTACGAATCTTGATATCAGAAGAGCATTTGCCTATGCATTTAACTATACCAACTATATAAACAATCTTGTTGGAAATGCTAGATATGGAGCAAATTTTTCATCTAGTTTTGTTGGAGATATACCAAACGGTATGCCTGGATACTTATCTCCTCAGCAATTAAAGGATGCTGGTGTGAATGTTCCAAGTTATAATCTATCTATTGCAAAAGAATATCTTGAAGAATCAGGAATGTACAATGTAAGCATAAATATCCCAATAATAGTGACCGCTGGAGATCCTATTGATTTTGCAGCAGTGCAAGACTGGGGAGCAACCTTAAATTCAATTGACCCAAATATTGTAATCTCAGGAATGTATGAAGAATTTGCAACTTGGCTTGGCTATCAGGTACCTAACGAGAATCCGATGCCTGTTTATCAGACGATTTGGATTCCAGATTATCCATTTCCTTCAGACTATATAATGGCATTTTATCAGGAGAATGGAACGTACCCAATTGGTGCTGGATTCAACCCAACTACATTTTCAATGTCTGGGCATCCAAACCAGGCAAATCAGACACAAAAAATGGAACAGGATATAGCAACAGCCATGAGCACAGGTAATGTAACAATTGCACTAAAGTACTATGATTATTCAGAAGAAATTGCCGTCAATCTTACCAACGCAGTATATGCACAGCAGGTTAACTGGTTCTGGTACTATTCCCCCTCTTTGAAAGGAGTACAATATGAAGAGAACCCACTGTTTGGTGGCGGGGGCGATACAATTTATATATACCTATCTAAATAATTTTTTTTTTATTTTTTGATATATTAAATCTTTTTTGATTTAGTCAATTAATCATTTAAAATTTCTGAGAATTATTGATATACTTTGAAAACAAAGTAAATTAAGTACTTTTCATGCAATATCTATATTATTGCTTTAATGATATTCTGATAATACTCAATGAACATTTTACATAACTCAAAAATAGTAACTGGTCACGATTATGAAGTGGAGATATAACATAAAGTGCCTTTAATACAATACATTTTTAATTTATTATTACAAAATAAATATATTATCTATCCTTTAAATACGGTAAAAATTACGCATAATACTAGCTTTTATGAGAACTTAACTTCAGAATCGTGACCTATTACAAGATTTGGATAAAACTAAATATAATATATCAAGTAGTATTTGAAAACTGTGCTGGTCAATTAAATTTTAGCTTTCAAAGCTTTTATGAAGACCCAGTATAACAGTATACAGAACATAATCATCAAAAAACCGGAGATTGCTATTGCTGCGTAAGCAAAGCTGTCGGGTATACTCATCCAGGTGTTTATAAAACTAGAGGCAGGTATTCCACTATTTCCTGTTATAACGAAATATGGAAACCTGGATGCATCGTTTAAGTACTCACCCAGTGGTAATCCTATTATAGTTGCAATTAAAAGCGTGTATGATATTAGGTTGTGAAATTTTAATTTTTTTAGAGCTCTTAGATTATAAAGGCTCCCAATCCATATAATGGCAATTACTATCATAAACACAATGAAAAGCGGCGTAAATTGATAATATGTTGGCACTTTAGATTTATAAATACCGCCAAAGACCGCACTGGATATATAAGGAGCGTATTGTGTGAGTTCTATCGCATATATAATCCCAATAACAGTTTGCAGTATCAGTGCCGGAACACCTATATATAGGCCATATTTCACACCTTTGAGATAGATTCTCTTCTCCTGTTCGTCCTTGCTTTTTACATATTTTATTGCATAAAGTGCTGAAAATATCATGGTAGTTATTATTATACTACCTAGTATCCGGTGCAGTGTAAAATCTGGATATAAAGGATTAAACATTACGTTCCATACATTTGCAGAGTTAAGCCCTACAGGATCATCTATAAAAGTAAAGATATAGTTAAACCCAATGGGTACCATCGCCGCTCCAATAATCATTAAGACGCCGATTAATAGATGTACAGAATGCCTCACTTTCCCCCATAGATAGTAATATGAAGCCATACTGGGAATCGAAATTAATATTCCTATTAATGCGATAGTTATTGGCATAAATAACTTTGATGTTGCAATAAACAATAGCGTGCTCCAGTACCCTGCAAGAACGATAGTTACCCATGTAGCCCAAACGCCAGCTACAAGTTCTGATACTGCCAGATATTTGAATAGCCTCTGGGACAAAGTTAAAAGTTCAGGGTCGTTTTTCTTATAGCTTCTCCATTCTAAGAATGGTACTAATATTGCAATGCCAAGTACTATGTTAACTAAAAAAAGATGGGCTATCAATGTAAAACCAAGCAGATAAAATGCCATTAATACGGAACCGGAAAAAGATGGAAAAATCATTTTTTATCACCTGGCAAGTCTGGTTCTGGCTCTATGGATATTGTTTTTTCTTTGACTTTCCATTGAAACGATACGTACATTGCAATAGTTCCGCCAATGAAAATTGAAAGCTCGATAAATAGTATCAATGCAAGATAGGATATTGTCAGATTGACAGGGGTCACAATCTCATTATAGGTGATGAGCCCAAGAACGCTCCATGGATGCCTGCCCACTTCTCTAACCATCCACCCCACAATTGCAGCTGTTATTGCAATAAAAGGTAGAAAAAGTGACCCATAAAACAGAACATCTATAGTATCTCTCCTTAGCACCGTTCTCACAAGCTTGTTTATGATCTTAGAAAAAAGGCCAAAATAAATAATAGCAAATATAAACAAGATCACCCCAAATATTACCATGATCAGGTAAAGAGGACTGAGCCAGTACTGGTTTTGTTGCGCAAAGTTAATTGTATAAAGCGCCATACCTGGAGAAATGGACTTTGAAACAAGTGTTCTCAAGTAATCAAATCCATAGAAAAAGTGAGTGGGATTGCCGTACAGTAATATGCTGATGATCGGGTTAGTTCCACCCTGCGCGGGAATGCCTTCTAATGCCAGGAACTTGGTATACATATATGTGTACTCAACCCTGCCTTCAAAGTCCCCAAAAAGCGGCTGCAATAAGGATGCGACCGCAGCCACTCCAAATGGTATTTTTATGAGCTTGGCGTAATAAGCTTTTTTAGATTTATTTTTGAAATACTTTACTGCAAGGATAAAACATGCTAGGAACCCTATTACGATTATTGCGGCTGTAACAGTGTGCAAGAATAACGGAATCGTATCAGGGGAGAAGAATGAGATAAAGGGATCTGTAAGCAACTGCCCCATAGTCTGCACGGTGCTAAGGTTACCTAAGATACTAGAGCCTGTGGAAGGCAATAAGCTAAATATTTTTAAAAGCACCTGATTGTTTACAACATTGGGCCCTAAATTAGGTTCCCACGGTAATACTTTTTGGACCAGTGATCCCGTTCCCCATGGTACATTCATCCAGGCATTGACAGTTAATATTTGAAACCCCGACCAGATGGATCCTACACCCACCCCTATTCCAAGTATCCAGTGCTTCCACTTATACTTAAACTGATCCCAGGTAAATAAATATAGGCCAAGAAACACAATTTCTGCCATAAAGGCAAACAGTTCTATGAACATAGGTGCGAAGAAGAATGTGCCTATTGCCAATAGTGATCCAGGCCAAATCTGTACCAGCCCGAATTCCACTAGTGTTCCAGTAACTGCGCCTGTAGCGAAAGATATTCCCCATACTCTACTGCCTCTTATAGCGGCTCTCATATATTCAGGATCCTTTTTCCTTATTGCAAGAGCCTCATAAGTAAGTACTATTAATGGGAGACCAAGAGCAAAAGACAAAAACCAAGCGTGAACATAGATACCTACAATGGTAATAATCTCAGCAAGATTTGCGTTATTCACGCCTATGCCCAGTGTTGCTAAGGATGATGCCACAAAAATCCCTGCAAAAACAACCTGGTATTTAGTCATGATATATATAATAAATAAATATGTATATTAACCTTTTCAAATATCGTAACTGGTCACGATTATGAAGTGGCTATATAACAGAAAGTGCCTTTAATACAATATATTTTAAATTTATTATTATTACAAAATAAATATAATCTCTATCTTTTAAATACAGTGAAAATTACGCATAATACTAGCTTTTATGAGAACCTAACTTCAGAATCGTGACCTATTACCAAATATCATAAGTTTTGGACCATAGTTTTTTTAGTTTGCTTTCTGCCATAATTTTAAGAAATGTATTAATATTAGAAAAATTATCTATAACTTTATGAAATATTTGACAATAATTCCAAGTTTTATACCTGCTGAAGAAATTAAAGCTACAGTATCACAGATATTACCAGAAATGCAGATAACTACAGATAGCTCTTTTGGATCAAGTGATGTAGAAGTGCTTGTAGTTACAACTTTTACTGCCGTACCTAAGGAGATGATCGACCGCATGCCGAATTTAAAATTTGTACAGGTAGCTAGCACAGGTTATGATAATGTAGATGTGGAGTATCTGAAAAAGAAGAATATCATGTTATGCAACATTCCAATCGCAAACAAAGAAAGTGTGGCAGAACATGTAATTGCAATGACCTTGTCGCTCTTAAAAGACCTTAAATTTTTAGATCATCAGCTTAGATCTAAAAACTGGCCTTTAATTACAGGATCCATGGATTTGATGGGAAAAGTAGTAGGAATTGTAGGAATGGGTAAAATCGGCGTAAAGCTGGTAGAACGTCTAATCCCGTTTGAGGTGGGTATAATCTATTATGATATTAACAGGTTACCTGAAGAACAAGAAGAAGCATTGGGTATCCAATATAAGGATATTGAATACCTTCTAAAAAACTCTGACATAATATCATTACATTTACCATTGACTGAAAAAACGAATCATATGTTTTCCGATCATGAATTTTCAATAATGAAAGATGGCGCTATTTTTATTAATACCGCGCGGGGAGAAATCGTTGATGAAAAAGCGCTGATAAAAGCGATTAAGACCAAGGGATTAAAGGCAGGATTAGACGTCTATAACAGAGAGCCCCCTGATTTTGAATCAGAGTTGTTTAAGTTAGATAATGTATTATTTTCTCCGCACATAGCAGGAGTGACAGTAGAGAGCCAGAGAAGATTTTTAACTGAGACCATTTCGAATGTGCTTAGATACAGTCAAGGCATAGAGCCACAGTTCAGGGTGATCTGATGAAAGGCTCTGAGATTTTCAGCAAAGTTTTGAAAGATTTAGATTTGTATCCAGTATTTGGAAACCCTGGAACTACAGAATTGCCGATGTTGAGAAATGTCAAAGACTATGTACTTACTCTCCATGATTCTATTGCTGTAGGGATGGCTGACGGAAGGTCACAGTTTCTGAGAAAGGCAAGCTTGGTAAATCTGCATACCTTACCTGGTCTTGCAAATTCTATGGCTTTTGTATATACTGCTAAACAGAATCATGCACCAATCGTTATAACTGCCGGGCAACAAGATACCAGACACATGTTTTATGAACCTATTCTGTACTATGATCTTATTTCAGTAATAGGTGACGCCGTTAAATACAAGTTTGAAGTACATAATGTTGAAGATATTGCCCCTGCCATAAAAAAAGCTAAAAGTATCGCTTTGACACCGCCGATGGGCCCAGTTTTTTTGTCTTTTCCTATGGATGTAATGGACCAGAATGCAAGCTATTCCAGATATGTTGAGCATAATTCAGAGTATAGTTTGTTAGATGTCGAATCAGTGCTAAAGATTGCAGATAGGTTTAATGCATCCAGGAATCCGGCAATTGTATTTGGATATGAAATCGACCTGTTTAATGCATTTAAAGAGGCTGAAGAATTAGCACAGCAAACTGGTTGCCCTGTTTATGGCGAGCCTCTCTCCAGCAGGTCCATTTTTAATTCTGATCATAGCTCTTACGCCGGAGACCTTATGCCAGGAACTACGCTGATAAACTTAAAGCTTTTAGAACATGACCTAATACTATTCGTTGGCGGGGACCTTACATTTTATCCGTACTTACCTTCCCCACCATTGCCTGGTAAAGACCTAATTTTCGTTGGCTTTGGAGTGTCAAACAAGATCGGGGATTCTTACATTATGAACCCGAAGCTGTTTTTAAAAGAATTTAAGAAGCATGCACTTAAGAAATCTAATTTTAAAAGACCAGATGATCTTACGTTTGCAAACAAGGTAGCGAGAGAGAAAAAAGTGATGGGCGTAAGTTATGTAATGTACGTTGCAAAAAAATACTTTTCGGGGTATACAATAGTGGATGAATCAATTTCATCCTCCTATGTAGTCAGGTCCATTTTTGGATATGGGCAAAACCGTTATTTTACCGCAAAAAGTGGGCAATTGGGTTGGGCTAATGCCGCCTCGCTAGGCATAGCAATGCACAGCGATAAGGTGCTGGAGATCGTTGGTGATGGGGCTTTTATGTACACTGTTCAGAGCCTGTGGACCGCAAAAAAATATCATTTGCCAGTAAAATATCTGGTCTTGAATAATGGAGGATATAATATTTTAAAGAGCTTTGCAAAAAGCTATTACCCGGAGCTAGAAAATGCGGAATATCTAACTCTAAACCTAGAAATAGAAAACATAGTCAAAGGCTTTGGAATAGATGTTAGAGTCGCTGATTCTGGGTTGAAAGAAATAGAGTGGTTAAAAGAAGGAAATTATGCAAAAGTGCTGGTTGTGAACGTAGATAAAACCGTACCTAAATTATTCTTATAAACACAAAAATAAAAAAAGGGATGGATATTTATTCTGCCTGTTCTAATTCCTTTTGTTCTTCTATCACATCTTCCATATCTTCGGTCTTATATGTTGCCCTGAGCCCAAATACATATATTATTGCAAAGACAATGATCATCAGTATCGTATCGTAAGGATAACCAAGCAATGCGTTTGGTGCGGTAGTAACTATTTTTGCAGGGCCGTGTTTCTGGATAATTGGTACTGTTTTTGTGAATAAAAGTGTATATCCATATGAACCTATGTATGAGATAAGATATGAAAAGAATATGAATATCAAGAGCCAGTACGATGACTTGAACATTTTTTTGTGCTCTTCCTTAACCTTTCTCTGTGTTAACAATGTAATGCCGAATATCAGTATCAGTTGAATTACCCATATAACTATGAAGTATTTTTCATTAGTAGCCAAAGTTTCTGACGATGATGGATATAATACATAAAAGTATTCAAATAGATCCAAAATAGCGGCAATGATCACTCCGATAATACCTACTGTATACGCATATGCTTTTGATAGCTCTAGCTTAACTGTTCCGTACAGGAAATAGAATAAAGGAATGCCCACAAATATTGTCGAGTATACAAGCCCTAACGTTTTTATTCCAGACCAATATACAATCAATCCAGCACCTATAAATGCAATAGGTGCAACAACTCCTGCCATTCTTAGCTTAAATGGCCTTTTAAGTTCCGGTGCATGTTTCCTAAATGCGAAGATTGCTATTGGGCCTATCACATAAGTGAGCACTGTTATGCTGGTAATAAATCCAACAAACACGTACCAAGAAGAGAAACTAAGTAGTAGCACTATGCCAACAAATAATGTTAATAAAAGAGCATATAATGGAACTCTGCTTTTTTGAGTTACATTTAAAAATGTTCTTGGAAACACGCCGTTTGAGGATATTCCGTAAGCTACCCTTGCTGTGTTACCTTCATATATCCAGCCCGTACCTGATGGAGATATCCAAGCATCAATCATTAAGAAATAAGAAAACGCAATAATTCCAGCGATACCGCTATATTTGAGGATCGACAATAACGGCGTTGAGCCTAACTCATTTGCAGGCCCTATTGTAGACCACTGCCCAACAACTACACCTGCACTGGTCCAGTTAATAGCGCCAATAAAAGCAAGTTCTATCAGCACATAAATTATCATTGCTATCAGCACAGAAAATATTGTTGCTCTCGGTATATCTCTCTGTGGATTTCTAGCTTCTCCACCGAACTGTAAAGCCTGCCTGAAACCGATATATGAAAATATTACGCCCGTGGTTGGAATTGCATATAATATCATTGAAGATCCGTATGGCATGAATCCAAATCCTGTTAAATTATCACTGTGGTACAAAAATATGAATACTATGATGAATGTAATAATTGGGATCATCACTTTGAACCATGTCACATATGTATTGAATTTGCCTAAAAATTTGATTCCTAGATAGTTCAAGAAGAAATATATAACCATAAGGACTATTCCAAACAAGATACCGAGGGTCGTCAAATGCCCGATTCCAGAAACTGCTTTTAAAGTACTGGGTAAATAGCTATTTGCATAAATTAGCGTTGCTTCTGCCTCTACCGGTGGCATGCTAGCAGCACCTAAAAAGTAAGCCCAGCTGACTATATACCCTGTATATCCACCTAATGCAAGCTGTGGATATCTGACTATTGCACCGCTTTTAGGTATTGCACTGGATATCTCTGCGAAGGTAAGTGCTATAAATAGTATAATTATTCCACCTATAATCCATGATATAATTATGGCAGGACCTGCTATTGACGCACCGTATGCAATTGCAACAAGCCATCCAGAACCTATCATACCTCCTAATGACAAGAAAAATAGATCCTGAAATGACAGCGCCTTTCTTAGTTTTGTATCTGATCGTATTGATACTTTCTCTGCTATCTGCTCTGCTGCTGTTTTACTTTCATCGTTCGTATAATTCACCTCATTATAGTTATGTTCTAAACTGTATATAATTTTTATGATTGATTGACCTTGTCAAATGTCTGTTAACTGTTATCATATGCCTGTAATATACAGTTTGATAAATAATATTTTTCCATCAATTTTGGAGGTAAGACTCTCAATTTTTTATTAATAATACATATTTTTATCATATTCTATTTCTTGTTATGTGTTTACTCATTACAAAAAACAATTAAAAATTGATAATGTTTTAAAAATATGATCTGTTTTAAAAATATTTATATAGCCTAAGGTTAATGAATATAAAATAAGTATGGAAAAAAACAAGATAGATTTATCAGAACTGTTATTTGAACTTTCTAATGAGCAGAGATTGAAGATATTGAGTATATTGAGTTGCCATAATCAAAACTTAAAAGATTTTTCCAAAAACATGACTATACCGAAACCGGAAATTTATAGAAACTTAAAAAGATTGATATCTGCCGGCATCATTTATAAGGATAATAAAAATGAGTATGCCCTTACTTCCAGCGGAAAGATCATCATGGCCCAGCTTCAAAACTTTTTATTTTTGGAACGTTATAGCAACATTCTGGAAAATCATGACTTAAATTTTATACCCGTACAATTTCAGGCCTCTATCGGAGAGCTGAAAGACATCAAGATCGTAGAAGGGACCATTGAAGGATTTAACTTGACCGTGGAGAGATTTGGAAAAACGCATACATATGAGCATATTATGACAAAGGAAATTTTTACGTCATTTATTGATCCCATTAAAAGAATGATTGATCAAGGCGTAGAGATTAAATTATTGATCCAGAAAAATGCAAAAAAAGAGTTTTTTGATGTTCTGGAAAGCATTGGATATAAAAGAAACGTAAAGATCAGAGCCAGGTTTGTGGATACAGTTGAGATGGCAATATTGGTTGACGAGAACAGTGGAGAATTCAACATACCTTTCTCAAATGGAGAAATAGATTACAGTAACACGTTTTATGCAGGAAAGGAAAACGAGATAAATTGGGTAAACAATTTATTCAGGTATTATTGGGATCACAAGACAGGAGATATGGAGATCGTTCTTTAGATATCTGTTTCTTTTAATTTTACGATTAACGGAAATATTATTATAAACATTATGCCATCGAAGAGTAAAGCGTAAAAGTAGTCGTTGTTGGGGGAAATCGGCCCGACAGATCCCATTACAATAGGTATCACAAATCCCCCGATCTGCCCCAATAACCATATTAGTGAAGTTGTAGATCCTGCTAGTTGAGGCCCTGATAAGAGAGTGCCCCAGTCAATCAAAAGCGGGAATGCACCTAACATGAAGAAACCAAGTAATGCGCTTATGGTAACCAGCAAATAAAAATTAGATACAAACGCGAATATCAATAAAATGGGGGTAGAAACTGCAAAAGCAAGATATACGAAAATCTTCCTTCTATGGAATTTAGTGACCATCCCGGGTATTATGGCACTTCCAAAAACTCCTGCAACAACTATTGCAAGCCCGATAATTCCCATCTGTATATCACTGAAATTGAAATGTGTGAGAATCGGCGCTATCCATGTCAATATGCCATTAAAAATTCCCATTCCCACAAATGCAATTATTGCAAAAATTAATATTTGCCTTATTTTCAAGATCTTTAAGAAATTAAGTTTTGTCTCGCTCTTGATCTCCTTTGTTTTGCCTATCATTATCAGGGATATTAAGAATATGAAGAATATTATTAAAGATGCTATTGTCGTGACGAATACAATGTTCTGTATGCTCATATACATGATCAGTACTGGTGGCAAGATCATTCCAAGAGCAACACCTACAAATATAGCTAACGATCCTAACCCTATAATTATCGGCGCCCTTTCTGGAGAATACTCGGATGTTGCAAGTTTAGAGACGCTATTGTTAAAAAAAGGTTGTGCTATGGCAATTCCAATCTGCCCCACTAACAGAAACGTGTATGTGCTTTGTGCAATCCTGATCGCTGAAAAAACAGTCATGAATAACGCGCCTATTAACAGACTGAACTTATAGCCTTTTTTGTCTATTATAAGACCTGATGGTATGGAAACTATTACGTATACTATCGGGAAAACTATTGCCAATAACCCTACATCAAATACTGATACTTGATATGCCGACGCAACATTGTTGCTCAATGTTACAAAATTGATCCATAAAAATTGGTTTAGTGCAACTAATAAAAGGTACGATAAAAAAATAAAAGTGACTGAAAATTTAGTTTTCATGCAACAGAATCCTGGACCGAGAAAGATATCTCTCCAAATTCTTTGGATTCAGTCTTTATGTCAATCTTGTACTGCGAAGGTGGTAATGGTTTATCTAGAACCTTCACCATTACTGAATTTCCGACCGAGAATTTTATGGGATTGCCTACATTAATATCCTCTGATTTTATAGAGCTCTCTCTAATTGATAAAGAGATGTTTTTCTGGTCTATAGGCTTCTCATTCAGATACAACTTTATTCCCGATATTATGGTTGCCTCTGCAAGCACATTTTTCAGCTCAAACTGATATCCGTTTTCTGTATTTTTAAGGCTATTTTTCACATATAGCTTCTTTAATAAAAACGATGGCACACTTACCATTTTTTTCACCTCTTTTTATTATTCACCTACTATTTTTCTTAGTTCTTTTATAGATTTTAGCATGTCCTCTATTGCCATTGCCACTTCTGCATTTTCTTCCGCTATGCTGTCAATGGTTTTTCCGCTTATTATGGCATCTATTATGACTCTGAACGCCCGGGCTCCAGCAGCCGGACCGTTAGAGTGCCCATGTATGGCGCCTCCAGCAGCTATGATTACATCTTTTCCAAAATCTTCTATTATGTCAGGCACCATTGGATGTGCAATCCCACCACTTGGTGCTGGGAATGTAGGCTTTAAATTATGGAATATGTCAGTCATTGCTCTTCCTGTTCTTATCGCTTTTTCTTTAAGATAAAATGCCTTCCCGTATGGAGCAGGAAAGATCATCATGTCCGCGCCTGCCAATCTTGGTAACTTTCCTAAAATTATAGGAGAAGTAACACCGTACAATGGTGATTGATACATAGTCCCTGCAAAGTCCATGTGCGCTAAGATCGGTACTTTTATGCTGCTATCTTCTGCCAGTGCTTGCAGAGCGGGAAAACCCGCTGTATAAACATTCACCATCAGTGCGTTAGCTCCGAGATCAAGCACTTTTTCTGCATTTTCAATGATTTTAGGGTATGTGTCCGTTATGTTAATTGTGTACAGGGTTTTCTCGCCTTTTTCTGAACTTGCTCTGTCAGCTGCTTCCATATATTTAACAATGCGATCTTCCAGCCTGTTAAATGATGCGTTTGCGAGTAACTCATCATCCTTTATGATATCTACACCTCCTTTTGCAGCCTCATAGAAATATTTTGCACCGATGTCCGGAGGAAAACCTGTGCAGGGTTTGATCATGTTTAATAACAAAGGCCTTTCTTTCACATTTAAAAGCTTTCTTATGCCCTCAATGCCGAACTTGGGCCCTTTGAACCCTTTTACAAAGCTTTCTGGAAATTCTATGTCCAAAACTTTTATCTGTCCGGCAAGAGATATATTTCCTACAACCGTAGAAAGCATCATCGGTATCTGCATTCCAAAATTTATGAATGGAAATGCAATTCTTACCACATAGCTCCTCTCTTTGACATCTTCTGGAACTTCAGTTTCATAATCTGGCAATTCGTAGATACCTATTACCTTTGCGACAGATTGCATTCTCACTTCTGCAGTCTCACCCGGTACCGGTAGCCATGTTCCTGTCGATTGCTCTATTGCCAGCGCTTTTGACAGCTCTCTTATTTTCCATGCTCTCTTTGTTTTTAACAGGTATGTTCCTACCACATACTCTTCTTTATCTATGCCCTCAGGCAAAGATTCTGGATCGGATAATTTTTCAACTAAATTCGCTTCACCATACAATTTTTTCAAATACTCTTTATCCATCTCAATCACCAACCTCTAACTGTTCAAATTTTCAAATACCTCTTTCAACGAAGAATATATTTTCTTATAATTTTCAAAAAGCTTGTCGTATACATATGCAGTCTCTGGATTCTGAACAAAAGTTGTATCGATCTTTATCAAACTCTCTGTTTCTTCAACATTTTTAAGATATCCTAATCCTAGCAATGTTAGCATTGCACTACCCCTGAGCGTCACGTTTTGTGGATCTGCTACCCTATTCACTTCCATCTTTAGCATATCTGACAGAATCTGCATCCATGCTTCACTTTTCGCGCCTCCACCTACCACGTTTATGGATGTGAAATTTACGCCTGCCTCCGAGATTCCCTCAACCATCCACCTTGCATTCATTGCAATGCCTTCCATCACAGACCTAGAAAGATCATTTATATTATGGTCCAGACTCAAATTTACAAATCCGCCTCGTGCATATACATCCAGTACGGGAGATCGCTCTCCATATAGCCAAGGTAGGAAAATAAGGTTTTTTGACCCCGGTTTCGATCTTGATACACACGCATTAATTTCCCTGTAAGCATTGTCATCTTTTGCGTTATATATATTTGACATGAACCAGTCAAGGCAAGACCCTGCACTTTCTGATTCTGATATCAAAAGCCATTTTCCAGGAATAGCAGAATAAACACTTCCAATTCCTCTTTCTTCATTCATTAGAGGATCTGATACATGCGTGCTGACCCAGCTAGAAGTACCGAGATAGTAATGTGCTTTCCCGTCCCTGACCGCTCCTGCGCCAAACGGTGTAACAAACGCGTCACCTGACCCATTTATCACTTCTGCCTCTTTGCTGATCCCTATATTCAACAGCTTCTCGTTTTTTAAATTTCCTATAACGCTTTTAGTTTCAGTAATGACTGGCAGTTTGTCTACGGTTGTGCCAATGATGTTGCAAAGCGTTTCAGACCAATTTTTAATTCTTACGTCTATCAGCCCCCTCACGGCTGCAGTGCTGATATCTGTTACTATGTTGTTGGTCAATCTATATATTATGTAATCTTTCACATCTAAGAAATACCTGGTTTTATCAAAAATTTCAGGCTCGTGATTTTTTAGCCATAAAATTTTGGCTATAACATCTTTTCCGGTTGGTATTCCACCAGTCATTTCAAGAAAATCCATGACTGAAATGCTGGATAATATCTCTTCTGCTTCTTGCTCGGCCCTTGAATCTAGCCAGATTATCGCGTTTCTTAAATGTTTCATGTTCGCATTCACGGGCACTAGTCCCATCAACTGCCCAGTAACTCCAATGCCTTTTATGTTTACCTGCTTCATCCTCTTCAAGATCTCTTTTGATAACTCTACTATAAAATGCATCCATTTTTCTGGATCTTGTTCAGCCAATCCTTCAGCTGGATAATTTATGTCCATTCCCCTTGATGACTCTGCAACTTTTACTCCTTGCTCATTATAAACACCTGCTTTGAGCTTGCTTGTGCCTATATCAAAGACTAAAATCTGGTCCTCGTTCATTGCTTTATTCCTCCCGCTCCACTTTTGTCAGGCTCTCTTCAAAAACATCCAGCGCATGGCCTGCTTCTTCTTCCGTGATTGTCAGCGGAGGCTTCATCTTCAGTACGTTCCTGAATGAAAATTCGTTCTTTGTGATCTGTGGCATTGAAAAGTCAAATATCACTTTTTTATCGTATGCATAATGTATTATAAGCTCTGTCTCTTCTGTAGCAGGGACCTTTGTTTTTTTATCCTTCACCAGCTCAATGCCAATGAATAATCCTACACCTCTAACATCCCCAATAAGCTTATGGCTTTCTTTCATTTCATTAAGCCTCTTTAAAATATAACCTCCAATCTTTTCCGAATTTTCTAAGAGCTTCATTCTCCTTGTTACTTCTATGCTGGCCAGAGCTGCTGCAAATAAAACTGGATCACTTCCGAATGTAGTGTGTTCCTCCCCCTCAGTAAAACCGCTCAGCTCCTTAGTTGCGAGAATTGCACCTAGTGGAAAGCCCCCACCTAAGGCTTTTGTGGTGGTCATTATATCTGGCTTTACATTATAGTATTCTGAAGCGGACCATCTACCTATTCTTCCAAAAGTGGTTTGAGATTCATCAAATACTAAAAGCAGATCGTTTTCATGAACTATCTGTTTCAGCCTCTCTAAATACCCCGTAGGTGAAGGTATTTGACCGCCAGGCCCTTGCATAGGTTCTATGATCAGGGCAGCAATATCATTGTTGTTATCATACGTCAGTAAATTTTCTAATGAACTCAGGCATTCAAATTCGCATTCTCCAAATTGTTTGTTAAAAGGGCACCTGTAACAATATGGATAAGGAATCCTTTTAAAATGCTCAGTGCCAAATCCGTCAAATCTTATTGCTGCGGGTAGAGGGTTTCCGGCAGGTATGGTTGCCAATGTAGAGCCATGGTATCCTCTATAACTCATAATAAAAACTTTTTTGCCTGGCCTGTTTACCATCGCGAGTTTCATTGCTGCTTCTATTGCCAAGCCTCCACCTTCATTGTTGAAAGCTACTTTCTCAAATCCAAAAAGCTCTGTTAAAGTATTTATCAGTTTTATTCTAGGTATGGTTGGATATCCGTATCTTACATGGGTGAGATAGTGCATCTGCGTATAAACACTGTACATTATATCCTCATTTAAATATCCTGAATTCAACGTCCATGCTTGAGCGGTCATATCCAGATATTTGTTGTCATTTACATCGGTTACGTAAGGACCATCTCCCTTAAATAAAATAGTGTCTTTCAAAGGTGTTAGTGATTTTGCCCTGGCATTATAAAACTCTTCTTGTGTAACCTCAGTTAATAACTTTTCAATCTCCTCTTTTTTTATAAATCTGGGATTAAAAACCATAAAAAATCAATTGAAATGATTATATATATACTTTTTTAATACTTAAATAGAATAATTATAAACAATCATAATTTTTTAAAATTATTCTAAAAAAATATATTATTATAAGAAAAATGTTTATTTATATTTATATACTATGTATAATAAGAGTATAGTAATTCATTTTTTTTGGATAATTTCAAGAAGCTCTTTTGCACTATCCGCAAAATAATCTGGATGCTCTTTTAGCAATGAGTCATATTTGCTCACTCCGTAAGTGACTGCTATAGACCTTACTCCTGCCAGCCTTGCTTCTATTATATCCTTAGGTTGATCACCAATGTATACAATCTCATTCAGATCTAGGCCGTACGTTCTGGAAAATTCTATGATTCCCACTCTTTTATGACCGTTCACATCCTCAAATCCTCTTACGAATGGAAAATATTTTAATAGATCAAAATCTAATAATTGTATTTTGACAATATCTTTTGGATTGTAAGAAATCACTCCTAATTTAAAGCTTTCTGATAGATGCTGAATAGCATTATTTATGCCTGGAAACAGCCTGGAATAAACCTTTATTGATTTTTTGAAATATGCTGTATAATCTTTACTTAACTCTAATATTTTCTCAGAATCAAGAAGATTATATTTCTTTGCTAGTGTTAAAACGATCTCTTCAAAGGACATATAATCCATCATTTCCTTTAATTCTTCCCTATTTAAGTTTTCAACATTATACTTTTTAAGTATATTAGATAGAGAGAGGTATATAGACTCGAATGAATCTAAAATGGTGCCATCTATATCAAAAATTACTCCTTTAATCATACATATATACACCAGTTTAATCATGATTTATAAGTGCCTTAATAAAATTTTGTATATAATTAAGATATTTGAAAAAAATCTTTTCTAAGACAATACTTTGAAAAATTAGCAATATTCATATAAGATAATAAAATACTGAACATGTATGAAAGAGATTATTAAAGCGCCTAAATTGAAGAAAAATGCGCATATCAGGATAATTGCCCCTGCAAGCCCACCAAATTTAAAGAATCTAAGTATCGGCATTGAAAAATTTAGGAAATTTGGGTTTAAAATTTCATTTGGGGATAATATAAAGAAAACAAAGCAGATTGGGTATCTATCTGCACCGGACACAGAACGCGCAAAAGAGCTGGTTAATGCGTTCAGTGATGACACTGTGGATGCAATATTTTGTGCAAGGGGTGGGTATGGGTCAATGAGAATACTACCTCTCATAGATTACGATATAATCCAAGATCATCCGAAGGTATTTGTTGGATATAGCGACATCACGGCCTTGCATATTGCAATAAACAAGAAAACAGGGCTTATAACCTTTCATGGCATGATGCCCGGCGTAGATTTTGACATTACAAACGATATAACAATGAACCATATGATTGAAATCCTGTCCGGTGAAACCCTGGACTTAACGCCTCAGATCAAAAGAATTGTTGGGAGCATTGTTGACGGGGAAACTTTCGGGATAAGCACTGGCACAAACTTCTCGCTTTTGATTTCACTCATAGGTACAGAATACGAATTCAAGTCAAGTGAGAGAATATTATTTTTAGAAGATGTGTCTACAAGCATCTCAGATATAGATAGGTACATGTCTGAACTATGGCTATCCAAAATGCTTTATCGAGCTAAAGGACTAGTTTTTGGGGACTTTACACAGATCCCGAACGACGAGGGTCCCAATCCTTCACTCCCAGAAATAATTTACTATTATGTGAATAAAATGAAAAAGCCGGTTATTTACGGCATGCCTTTTGGGCATGGCCCGGACCAGATGACTATCCCTTTAGCTGCAAAAATGAAAATATCAACGTATGAGCCATCAATTATATTGCAGGAGAATGTAGTAGAATAACCAAAAGACTTTATACTAATGCAACAGATTTGTGGTTTCAGCTAACGCTTCAGCGATCGGCCTTGCAATTGTTGATAATGCTAAATATCCACCATAGCATCGAGGTTTTAAAGCCCAAGCAAAGTCAAAAATATAAGATAGATATGAATATCTGATTTGCAGTTTAATCAGATATCTTATGTACTATATTCTGCGCTTTCAGAAAGTTAACTATATCCTTAATATTTTCTGAACCTATTGTCTGCACTACAATATTGATCTTTGCCATTCCTGCCGGGACATCGTTTTCAATTCTGTCTATAGAAATATCCTGAACATTGGTCTGCCTCTCTGACAGGTAGTTCAATATCTGCTTTAGAGAGCCAGGCTTATCTGGAATAGTCACCGATATCTTTATCATAAGTTTTTCGTTTAAAAGGCCTTTCTGGGTTACCTGCGTAAGTAAATTAAAGTCCACGTTACCGCCACTGATCACTGCGCAAATTTTCTTGTTTTTCATTTTTATCTTTCCTGACAAAATTGCGGCCAGTGAAGCGGCACCTGCTGGCTCTGCTACAATTTTATTTCTTGTCAAAAGTAAATACATCGCATTTGCTATTTCTTCATCTTTAACTGTTATAAGTTCATCCACATATAACTTGACCATGTCCAAAGTCAATGGGCCCGGTATTTTTACTGCAATGCTATCCGCAATAGTATCAAGTTTTACCAGTGGCTCTATTTCTCCTTTTTCTACAGAATATTTCATAGATGAGGCTCCTTCAGCCTCTACACCGATTACTTTTATTTTGTTGTTAAGAGATTTTAATGCAAATGCTATTCCTGATATAAGGCCACCGCCGCCAATCGGAACTACTACTGCATCCAGATCTTTTACTTGCTTATAAATTTCCATTCCAATTGTTGCTTGGCCTGCTATGACATAAGGATCGTTAAAAGAGTGGACAAATACCTTGTTATTTTTTTCAGCGTATTCAATCGCTTTCTTGTTGCATTCATCATATGTTTCTCCAAAAAGCTGGATTTCTGCACCGTAGTTTTTTGTTGCAATTATCTTCGATGGACTAGTAAAAACAGGCATGAAAATTGTGGCTTTTACGTTCAATAATTTTGCGGCATAAGCAACACCCTGTGAATGATTGCCAGCACTGGTAGCTACTATCCCTCTCTTCCGCTCTTCTTCGGTGGCATTATATATCTTATTATATGCTCCTCTTAACTTAAATGAGCCTGTAGTCTGTAAATTTTCAAGTTTTAGATACACGTCATTCCCGGACATTTCTGAAAATGTTCTTGAATGCTCGACTGGTGTCATCTTTGCAATACCATTCAAAGTCTTCTCTGCGTTTGTCACATCTTTTATATTTATCATAAACTGGTCTATCATCTTAACTCACCTTTGTTTTTCAGAGATCTTCTTTTTTAATCTTTCAATAGGAAAGTTCCTAAATATGTTTAAAGAATATTACAAGGTAATATATATATTATTACTTTTTAGCTATTGAACCTATAAGTTATGTAGTAGTCTTTTCTATTTCTGGGTTTTGTAGGTAAAAGCCGGATATTATGATTGAACCTATAAATATAATAATTATAGCTGCCAGAAAATCAAAACTGTAGCTAATGTAATAAGCTAACACTCCTGAAATTGCAGCCCCAGCAACCTGCCCTATACCAAGAAACGAGTTATAAAAACCAATAGCTTTTCCTCTGCTCTCAGGCAATACGATCTTTGAAACTGATGTAACCCAAGAAAGCCCAATAAAGCTCCATGTAAATCCCATGAGCCCATATATCAATATGGACAGGTACAGTATTGGCACTGAGGATATAGATATGAAAGCAATTACTGCCACCGCACCTATAAATAACATTCTCGTGGAAAGAGCAATCGAAATTGTTTTTCTGAGCCCAAATCTAGTAACATATCTGTTAGCTATCTTAAACCCTAGTGCAGAGAAAATGTTATTTAAAAGATACATTATAAATATCTGGTTTTCAGTTGCTTTCAGCTTTTCTATCATATATACAGGATATGGTACAAAAAAAACCTGGAATCCCAACATCAATAAAGCAGTAATAAAAATATAATTGCGAGTTTTTGGGAGTAATGGCTTGCTTTTCTTAAGATTTCTAAATGAGATAATGTGCAAAACGCTACCTGGAAAATATCTGATTCTCTCTACTAGCCGAACTGTAAAAATTGGCACTCCGGACCTTCTCAGTTTTTGCACAGATTCTGGAAGTATTAATATTGCAGATATCCCGGCACTAAGGTACACTAAAGCAGAAATTACATATAATATCGGGAGGATGGATCCTGATCCAGATGCGTAGGTAGCTATAAGCCCAGTACCGGCAATAAGCCCTATAATAAGCCCGATGTATGAGTACCAGTTAAACTTGGCGAGCATTGCTGCCCATTCTTCCTTTTTGGTATTTTCTAATATTAATAGCGTTGAAACCGGTGTTGCAGCCATTGCAATAAATTGAAATAGTGCCAGCACGCCTATATATGTCCATATCATATGCGCAAAAATGACCAGTAGCAATGATGCAAATGAGCCGATAAATCCTGTCACTATGAATATTTTCCTTTTCCCTATAGCATCTGAAAGATTGCCCCAGAATATAAGTGCGGGAACTGTAGCAATGGATGCAATTGAAGATGCCAAGCCCACATAAAAGACACTTGAATGGAGATATAAAACTACAAAAAGAGGGATAAGAGGGCTTATTAAACCGCTGGAAATATTGGATAGAACATAGCTTAAAAACCAGAGATACTTGTTATTTTGTTTGGCTGTATGATCCCTGCTTTTTGTATTATTCGCTGACATTTACAATCTATGAAGAGGGAACTCATACATGTTCTTTAACTTTATTTATTTTCCAGAATGCTTAAAATAAAATGATTGTGTTTTCTCTCATCTATGATCCTTGTAGCAGGGCCATGACCAGGATATACTGCAGTTTCTGAGGCTAGTTCCATCAATTTCAAAAGTGATTTTTTTAACAGTTTATCATTGCCCTCCGGTATATCTGTTCTTCCTACGCCCCTATAAAAAAGCGTGTCCCCGGAAAACAGCATTCCTTCAGTGTATATGCATATGCCGCCGGGACTGTGCCCTGGGGTCGTAATCACTCTGAATACAGTATTTCCAATCTCAAATTCCGTGTTTTCATCAATATAAAAATCGAATACTGGATTTTCTATCTGCTCTGACGTTACTACAAAAAGCCCTCTGGATATTAAATATTTCATGATTTCAATATCTCTGGCATTGATACAAGACTTTGCCCCGGTTAGAGCTCTCAATCTGTTAACACCTAAAACATGATCAAAATGGCCATGTGTGGCAATGATGTATTTTAAGCGCAAATTTTCATCTTTTATGTTTTTGTAAAGTCTTTCCGGTTCAGATCCCGGATCTATGATCATTGCCTCTCTTGAATCAGTATCAAAAACAAGATAGGAGTTTGTTTCTAATGCGCCTACCACATAACTTTTTATTTTTATGCCCATCTTATCCTTATTTTAGCTCGTACGTCTCCCCTTTGATAGGAAGTATTACGTTCTGGTGCAGATCTTGCGCTAATGCTTCTCTGTGATCGCCATGAAACAGAACCACGTTCTCTGCCTTTGTGCTGTTTATGAATTTTACGAGCTCGGAATGCGATGCATGCGCTGAAAAATCATATTTATGTATCTCGGCCATTACTCTCGATCTAACCCCATATAGGTCCAGTATACCTGTTTCCAACAACATTTTACCATTGGTGTTTTCTACCTGGTATCCCGTAAACAATATTGCATTTTTAGCGTCATCCTTTATCTGAGCCAGATACCCAAGCACAGGTCCACCTTCTAACATTCCGCTGGTGGTTATTATCAACCCGTTTTCAAGTGCCTGTTTTCTCTCTTTTTTCCTGGTTACTGGAATGGCCAGCTTTCTGACCTCACTGAACTCTTTCGCATCTTTGATGTATCCTGGATAATGTTTTAGGATATGGTTTACAGTGTTGCTCATACCGTCCACATAAAATTCTCGATCCAGTTTTTTAAGAACCAACATAAGCTCCTGCGTCCTGCCCACTGCAAATGCGGGGATTATTACCTTTCCTTTTCGGTCCAGTACTTCCTCTATCTTCCCCAGAAACTCGCGTTCTGTGGTTGCGCGTGGAGGATGCTCTTTCCCCGCGTATGTGGATTCGATAAATAGCGTCTCTGCAGAATAACTTTTACAGCCTTTGAGAAGCTCTGTATCTATGGTCTGCAGATCCCCTGTAAAAAGGATCTTTTGAGAATCATCAATCATGTACATTGTTGAACCCGGAATATGCCCTGCAGAATGCCCTGTGATCTCCACATCTTTGATCATGAATGATTTGTTGTACGCTATTGACATGTAATTTTCTTCTATTGTTTCAAGATCTTCATTGTTGTAAGGGCTGAAAAAACCTTCCAGATCTGCTACTTTCACAGAATCGTAAAAAAGCAGTCTAGACAGATCCCTTGTAACCGCGGTCAAATATATCGGGATATTATATTTATTAGACTGAAATGGCACCATTCCCGAGTGATCCAGATGTGCATGCGTTAATAATATTGCATCTACATTAGGGGCTTCGATTGGGTATGCAGGAGGTTTTGTGGGTGTTATACCATACTCTACCAAAAGCTTATTTTTTTCAAGTTCGAATAATACTCCTAGGCTTCCGATCTCTTCGGCACCGCCAAAAAATTTAAATTTCATTTTATTCAAATCCTACATTTTTGCAATGTTTATATCCTTTTTGCAGTCACAGGAATTATCATTGTTAATTTCTTTTATAGAATCATTAAGTATGTTCTTAACCTTAAATTCATTCTCCTTAACAACTTTCGTTACCTCGCCCGCAGTTACTGGCTTTTCTGCCCATACATCATAATCTGTTATAGTTGCAATGGATAAATAACACATTCCGAGTTCTCTCGCTAAATTTATTTCTGGCACCAGAGTCATTCCTATCAAATCCGCAAAATTCCGGAACATTTTAGATTCTGCCCTTGTTGAAAACCTTGGCCCTTCTATGCATATGTATGTACCGCCTTTATGTGAACTGATGTTCAGTTTCTGTGCAGAGCCTATAACAATGCCTCTCAATGACTCGCAGAATGGATCAGCCATAGAAATGTGTGCCACTGTCGGTCCATTAAAATATGTGTATTCTCTAGATTTTGTAAAATCTATAAACTGATCTGGAAACGCTACTTCTCCAGGTCTGTACTCTTCTTTCAAGGATCCTACTGCACTTATGGCTATCACCTTTTCAACACCCTCACTGTACATTGCGTATATGTTTGCCTTATAATTTATTTTATGAGGCGGAATTCTATGCCCTTTTCCATGCCTCTGCAAAAAGGCTATTTTCACACCGTTAATCGCTCCTATCTCCAGATCGCCAGACGGAGGCCCGTAAGGCGTATCTACTTTCTTCGTGACCTCTGGCTTAAACATCTCTGTTATTCCAGAACCACCTATTATACCTATTTTGGCCATCTTTATCACCTTAATTTCGAAATTATCGAGCCGACTAATATCGGCAATATTATAGTTGCATCGCCTTCAACCGTTATATATTTCGCTTTTGCTTTAATCTTGCCCCAAGATACCGCTTCTCTCAGCCTTGCGCCGGAAAGAGATCCATCGTACTCTTCGGCGGTAGTAATATACACTGCATAGTCCAGCCCACCTTTAAACTGGTTCCACCAGATTGTGTGATGCTTGGATATGCCACCACCTACCATCAGTGCACCGGTTTTTTTTGCACTGAATATAAAATCAGACAGTTCATGCTCATCTAGCAGTAAATCCACGCTAAAATCACGATTTTGCTCCCAGTAGCTCCAGAGCTGAGATCCTACAGCGCCATCAGTTATTCCAGGCACAAATACTGGTATGTCGTTCTTGCTTGCCCAGTAAAGTATTGAGTCTTCATCATTGATATATTTACCAAGCTCGTAAACCAGCTCGCGCACACCCCACCTTTTTTTTGTGACTGTTAAGCTTTCTAAAAAATCCTGCATCTTTGATTCTATGATCATCCCATAACTATCATTAGGAATGAGCACATTTCCTAATCTGTTTATGCCTTTTTGATACAGCATTGCGTCATCAAGCATAAACGAGCCCTGATAATATGGCTTAAAAGAGCGGGCAAGATCATGGTCCAGCGTGCCACAGGTAGTGATAATGACATCTACCAGCTTTCGTTTAACAAGTTCCTTAATTACACCTCTAGTTCCTGTAGATATAATATCCGCGGGAAAGGATAGAAACTTGGTGGTGTTCTTGTCCTTAAACATCTTTATCAATATGTCTTCGGCAGTGCCAAGCTTTGCTGAGGTAAATCCTCCAGATTCCTTGTAATAATCCAGAAGCTGTGACAGTTTCATGTTCTCGCTCAATTTAATATCTTTTACAACTTTTTCAAGCATCTTTATCACTTCATTCCTTCTATCAGATCCATATGTTTCGAAAAATAGTCTCTAGTAGGCTTTAATATCTCAATAAGCTCATCTGCAATTGTGTTTTTGAGGTCTAGCGGATGGATCAATCCTTCTGCAAAATTATGCTCTAGCTCCTTATAACTGGCCACTGTAATATCCCCACCGAATTTTTCTTCCCTTTTTATCGTGATCCTATCTTTATAATAAGGAAATATAATGTACTCTGCAATTTTCAAGAGCGGATTATTTATGATGTCCTTCTCTTGGCAGTATGTTTTCGAGATCTTTGCGCGTATGATATCTGCATCTTCATGAACATTTATACTGCTGTTAGGCTTGCTTTTGCTCATCTTGGCTTCAGCAGGGTCCATTCTTCCAGTTCCCTGCAATCCAGGTAATAACGGCGTATGTATTGCGATAGGAACCTTATAGTTAAGTTTTGGTGCAAGTTCTCTTGCGAGCATATGCGCATGCCTCTGATCCATGCCACCATATGCTATATCCAGATCCAGATCAAATATATCTGCAACCTGCATAAATGGATAAATTATCTTTGATGAATCTAAATCTGCCTCGTCCTCCTTTCTGCCCATTATGCTCATAGCCCTTTTTACCCTCTTTAAAGAGGTCCTTTTAGCAACCTTGATCACTTTTTCCCAGTATTCTCTTCTGTTTACAAGCTCATCCGCAAATATGATTTTTACAGAGCTTGGCACACCTAACTTTAAAAAAGATTGCTTCATATACTCTCCCGAAAGCCTGATCTTGTCCATGTCTCCGCCAAGCTTATCATTGATATATGCATGCCAGTCTGCAAGCAATACCGTAACCTCAATTCCTTCATCTGCTAAATCCTTGATTTTGTTGCCACATATCAGCCCTGTTCCTAAATGCACAAACCCTGAAGGTTCAAAACCAACATATCCTCTAATTTTAGTACCTCTTTCTGCTAGATCCTCAAGCTCCTTTCTGGTTATTACCTCCTGCACATTTTTCAAAATTATGTTCATGTTCATTTATGTTCACACCTTTTTTCAATGAACGCATCTATAACAAGATACAATATCTTTATTTATAACTTTTCGTTAAAAAAATGGCTGGTATTAAATATGGGGCCGCCGGAATTTGAATCCGGGTCGCCAGCGCCCCAGGCTGGTAGGATGGACCAATCTACCCCACGGCCCCGCTTAATTTCAGTCAAAGGGAATAACCTCATCGATCAGATCTATATGAGATATGATCATTCTTTTACAACAGTATCTTCTGACCCCAATCTGCTCAAAAATGCTTTTGATCTCTTCCACGGTTGGATCCCTGTTCTCTTTTTTCCGGATTTCATCTACTTTCTCTTTAAAGTTCATGTAATCCGAAGCTATGACCCTACCACAAGAATAACACCTTACAGGAATTATCATAATCTACTCACCTGTAAGATTTCTGCTTTTTCTTTCTGGCACCGCGACCCATTGGCAACTTAGGCATCTTTCTTCTAACATCATTAACTAATAGCGTTCTGTCATACTCTCTGTACATATCCTTAATAGTCGGATCATCAAAATACTGTAAAATAGCTCTCGCAATTGCGGTTCTGCTGGCATCAGCTTGCCCTATTACTCCACCGCCAGATACATTTATGTCTATGTCTATGGAATTAAGCTTTTCGCCAATAAGTAATAATGGCTCTTGAATTTTCAATCTTGCAAGCTCTGGCGTGTATACATCCAGCAACTGTTTGTTTATTCTCACAATTCCTTTACCTTCTCTAACTATTGCCTTCGCAATGGCAGTTTTTCTTTTCCCACTTGATACTACCGTTTTCATGTTTATTAACCCTCACTTTTTTATAATTTCGCACCTAACTGCTTGGATATCTCTTTTAAAGTTATGAATCCTTTAACTTTCTCATTTTTCGCTTCTTCTATTACTATCTTCTTACCATCTGCATATTCTTTAGGAACTCCAATGTAAACCATCAGGTTTTTATATGCCATCTTGCCATGTGAACTTTTCATAGGCAACATTCCTCTGACTGTTCTCCTTAGTATACGATCTGGCATCCTCGGGAAAAAAGGACCTTTCCTGATAGACCCACGCTCATACTTCGCCTTGTATCTTTGGATAATATTATCTTTTCTTCCAATGATGATCGCCTTATCTGCATTTACTATCACTACATTTCCCCCATCTAATAGTCTTTTTGCAACAACCGATGAGAGTCTTCCTACTATCAATCCTTCAGCATCAATTATATCCATCTGAACTCACCTGAATATCCTTATATTACTTCCTTTTGGATTCTGAACTAAAGCGTCTTTTATGCTCAAAGTTTTTCCTCCAATAGCCTCTATCTTCTCTCTAGCCTCTTTTGAAAACCTGTATGCAATTACCGTTAATTTCTTATTTAAATTTCCAGCACCCAATACTTTGCCCGGTATTAATATGATCTCTTCATCCTTAGCATATCTTTCAATCTTGCTTACATTTACTGCTGCAAAATTCTTTAAAGGTTTTTCTAACCTGATTGCTACATCTTTCCAAATCTTCACTTTTTCATCTAACGACTGCTTTTTTAAATTGTTGATAAGATCTATCAACTCAATGTTTGTTTTAGTTGTCATAATAAATTCCTCTAAATAGCAATTTGATGGATTATATGTATTTCATTAATAAATTTTTCTGATCGTTTTTAATTTTCGCACCCGTTAATTTACATTTGTGATGTTACCGTAATTAATTCTCCTAATATCTTGTAAGCGATCAAAAGAGGTTCTCTGTGGTTCTTTAAAAATGATCTGCCACGGTCAGTGATCACATAAGTCTTTTTGACTCTTCCTTTGGATTTAGTGTCTATGCTCTCTATGATGAATTTTTTCTTTTCTAACGATTTTAAAAGCGTATAGATCATCCCTGCCGGTAAATTATATTTGACATCTTCTGAGATCTTTTTCTGCAATGCATAACCATGTGAAGGTCCGTCCAATAAATATCTCAATATAAGTAAAGAAATAGTACCACGAAAGATCCACTCTTTTGTGTTCATGATTTCTCTAAATGAATACATATTTAAATAGTTTATCTATAAGTTAGTTAGTTGTAAAAAATAATTCAAAAAATTAATATACTCACTTAATATGTAAGAAAAAAAAAGGTGTGTACATATATGACAAAAAAACCAGGCCGAATGTACCGACAGATAACTGGACCAGCGTATTCTAGAAGAGAGTATATTTCAGGAGTTCCCGCCTCTAGAATTCAACAGTTTGAGCATGGAGACCTTAAAAATCAAACTCGCTTTGAATATGAATTGTTGCTTAGAGCCGTGGAATCTTGCCAGATCAGGCATACGTCTCTCGAAGCAGCTAGAATTTCTGCAAATAAATATTTGATGTCCGCTGTGGGTACAGTTAACTATTATTTGAAAATTATCAAATATCCTCACCACATATTAAGAGAACATAAGATGGCTACCGGAGCTGGTGCAGATAGGATATCCAGTGGCATGAGCATGGCGTTTGGCAGGCCTGTTGGCACTGCGGCCAGAGTAAAAGCAGGTGAAGTATTATTTTTGCTAAGAATTGATTCCCAAAATTTAGATAAAGCCAAAGAAGCGTTTAGAAAAGCTACCATGAAGCTTCCTACACCATGCAAAATAGAGATTAATCAGTTTAAAAACTGATTATTTTTTTGTTTCTTCAAATACATACTCAAACTCTTTCATAATAAAACTTTTTTGTTTTTCATCTAATATATCAAAATCTAAAGTGACTAACAATATACCATGATTTTCTGAAACATAATCTTTCAAATTTTCTACCATCTTCAATACAGAATTAAAATTAGTGTTGTTAATCATCGATTCTATACCGTCCAAAAGAATAATGCTATTATTATTTTGTGCCAGGAACTCCTGCACTTTTGACGATATTTTGCTAAGATCCGTGACTGGTAGCTCTTTTGCCCCCATACTATTTGTGCCCCTGTCTAATTTTGTGAGCCAGTAATAGTTCACTTTTGGATAATTTTTATAGATGTCCAGTGTTGAAGGATGGATCCTGGATACACATATTCCAGGATAGTTCTTGTCTAGTACCTGCTTGAATATACTAAATACTAACTTTGGTTTCTTTTCATTGATTATATATGATTTCCCCAACGATAAGTTATAATCGGGTTTCTGCATGACCCTAGATCTTAGGTTCTTTTCCAGTATCATCATTTTTTTCTGCTTTTCATTTATAAACATTAAAAGCTCTTTCTTGGCAGACTCGTCAATCTGCATTTTATCTAAGATCTCCTTTAAATCACGGATAATCGATTCTGATGCCTGTTTATACCCTGCCAGAAAATCTGCTTTCATTTAGAGGTATTATTAATATTTTGTATTATAAATTTTTCTATGAAAAATGTAAAAATTCTATTTTTTAATAGTCTTAGACAATACTATTTCTTGCACCAACCTTGCACCAAGCATTGCAGTATTTCCTTGATCATAATGCGGGGAGATCTCGACAATATCCGCTCCAATCAGCCTATTCCCGATATAATCTATTATCTGTTTCACATCATAAGGATCTAACCCGTAAGGTTCTGGTGTGGCTACTGCTGGCGCAAAGGCAGGATCTATACCGTCAATATCCAAAGACAAAAATATTTTTTTAGAGGAAATATTCTCTAAAATTTGGTCAATGGCATTCTTCCATCCAATACTTTTGAAATTGTAGGCATTAACATAAAAGTATTTTTTTTCTAATGCATCATAGTACTCTTCTTCAGAAATGGATCTTACCCCAAATGCCGATGTTCTATGGCTCCCTAATATTTCATGACTCCTCCTTGCAACACACGCATGGCTATATTTTACCCCCAAGTATTCTTTTCTGAAGTCCAGATGTGCGTCTAAAAAAACTATTGCTGCATCTCTTTCTTTCAGCGCTTTAGCAATACCTGTTGTTATAGAGTGCTCTCCGCCTAGCATAATTGGAAACTTAGATCTGTCAAGAATATCATTGACATAGAACTCTACCTCTGATATCACGTCCTCAACATACCCTTTTTCTTCCATATTGCCCATATCATGCAAATTTACATTATTCATGCTGAACTTTTTTTCAAAGATGAAAGATTCTATGTTGATTGACGCTTCTCTGATCGCATTGGGTGCAAATCTCGCACCCCCGCGATATGAGGTAGTGCCATCGAAAGGAACTCCAAATATCACAAATTCTGCTTCTTCAAAATCTGCATTAGAATCCGCATATTTTAACAGATGGGGCATAATTTACCTTATGTTTTCATTATCTTTCTTTTTCCAAGCGCTTCCCAGTACTGTATCTCAGATCCTGCGACAATCTGCCCTTTAAACTCTTCAGGTATATCCATCTCAAAAGTTTCATATGTGGATGTATCCATAAGCTGCACTGTATTTTCGTTAACAGACAGTACCTGCGCGTTCTTTTTTTCTATGATTGGGGACTTAACCTTATGCTTTACCGGAAATACCACATTTTTTTTCTGGTTGTTGAACACCCCTATAGCGACTATCCTGGCTTTTGCCTCACCATGTTTTCCTGGCTTGGATGTCGTGAATTCAACTATTTTGCAAGGCTCATCGTCGATAATTATATAATGCCCTTCTTTCAGTTCTCTTACTTCTACATCTTTCCATGACATTTTTTAGCACCTTTATTATTTTAATAATGATATGCTAATTATATATATCTATTTAACTGTTATGACCTCCCCCACCTCACTTAGTTAATATGCTTGCCATTTAAATCTTAGAGTGCGGTATTTCTCCTAACCGCCCACAATTTCATAACAGTATCTGTTAAATTATCCAATAAAAACAATATTGTAAAATGTTAAATACGATTTTGATATACGTAGTCCAATATGGAATATAAACTTGTCATTGTTGTAAGAGATGATCTTACCTTATCTAAAGGTAAGTTGGCGGCGCAGGTAGCACATGCTTCTGTAGAATGCGCAATTAAAGCTAAAGATAGAATTCCGGATGTTTTTAAAGGATGGTACAGAGAAGGTCAGAAAAAGGTGGTTTTAAAGGTTAAGAACGAAAAAGAACTGTTTTTGCTGAAAGAAAAGGCTGAATCTATAGGGTTTGTCACCGCTTTGATCACGGATGCAGGATTGACAGAAGTGCCTCCCGGAACTGTCACTTGCCTGGGTATAGGGCCTGACAAAGAGGATTTCCTAGATAAGATTACCTCTTCCCTACCACTTTTATGAGACATGAAAAAAAATATAAGAGCACTGGGTATAGACGATCTACCGTTCAAGTCCAGGTCCGATAAGAGCGGTATTATAGGCACTGTTATGCGAGCTCAGGCATATATAGAGGGTGTCGCAGTAAAGGCTATAAATGTAGACGGAGATGACGTAACCTCCAAATTAATCGAGCTTCTTGAACATTCAAAATTTTTGGATCAACTCCGTGTTATTTTTACGAACGGCATTACTTTTGGAGGGTTTAATGTCCTTGACTTGGAAAAAGTATACAAAAAATACAGTATCCCAGTGATCACAATATCCAGGAAAATGCCAGATTTTCAAAAGATTGAGGACGCTCTTAAAAAACATTTTTCAGGCTGGCAAACGAAATTATATTTGATGAAAAAATTAGAGATCCATAAAATTATAAATAATAACTCCGAGATATTTACCCAATATCTAGGTATTGAAGATGCCGATGCCGTAAAAATTATTAAGTTATTTACAGTCAGAGGCGCTATTCCAGAACCGATAAGAATATCCCATATAATTGCCAGCGCCATCTATTTCGGGGAATCCCACTCTAAGGTCTAGTAATAGTCTACTTTATGTTTTTCATCCCTGTTCTTAGCTTCCAAAAACTTGTAAACAGTCGAATGTTTGCTACCTTCCAACAACATTTCAACAGACTTTTTTGCAAGTTCAATTTCATCAAAGTTGCCGATTATTGAGATCGTGTTTCCATATACAGAAACATTCGATCCTGTCAACTCCTCTATAGTTCTTCTCACCTTTCCGTCAGTGCCAATAATTCTGGCCCTTGCCACATGCACTTTTTTCTCGCGTTTACCATAAAAATCTTTCAGATCAATAACCTCTAAGAACATGTCTTCGTTGAAGAGCTTAAATGCATTTTTAGGTGAAAAACCACGCCCTATAGCCTGCACTATATCTCTGCATTTCATTGCGGATATGGGGTCACTGCCAGTGTCATCTATCACCACAGAGCCATCTTCTGAATCTATTTCCAGCTTCGTATCTGTAGAGCGCTCTATACTTTCCTTGGTTTCTCCGTTCCTTCCTATCAATGCGCCAATTCTCATCTTTGGGACTTTTAAATAAAACATATCAATCGCCCAGCTTCAATCCTTTAAATATTTCATTTTCTTTAATCTTCAACCCATACTTATTAAAATATTTTACTATATTTTCTATGTCTCTCCTTAAAAATTCTATGGCTAAAGGATGGTTTAAAGGTACGCTCTGCCCCACGTCTATTATATATGGCAATTTCCTATAATACAGGATATTATATTCACTCAAGTCACTGTGAACTAGTTTCGCCTTGTTTACAATTAGCAAGATAGATTTCTTTACCTCTTCGAATACCTTTCCTGGATCTTCTAATTTCACATCTTTTAGGGTTGGTGCAGAAGATCTCGATGTTCCCAGGTATTGCATGATCAAGATATTTTGATAAGATATTATCGGCTTTGGAACGTGAACATGAAATTTATGCATAAGCTCTAGATTTTTAAACTCTTTTTGTGCCCATAGATAGATAATGTTATCCTTAGTTTTTTTAACTTTATCAAATCTGTAATCGCCCTCAATATAGTTAATTATCGCTTTGAAATTGGCGTTTGAAGTTCTGTAAACTTTAACTGCATATGATTTCTCGTCTTTTTCCCCTATGAAAACATTTGCTTCTTTCCCAGTAGATATTGAATAATTAAGGGTGTCCAATATTCCATGGTTAAAAAGATAATAAAATGCCAGCAGTGTTCTCTTGTCAAATACTTCGTCATAAGTATTGCGATCTTCGGAGCTTTTTATCTGCCTCTCAATCTTTATTTTTCTGTTAACATATTCTGTATACTCTTCATTTATCATGCTTTTCCAAATACATCCAAAATTTCAGGCAATAACCTGTTTCTGCTCAAATAAGAAGCTTGCGTATGAGAGTACCTGTAAACGATATCCCCCTTATCATCCTGAAAACTCCATGGTTTTAGGATTACAAGATCTCCCTCTTTAATCCACATTTTCTTCTTGATTTTTCCCGGAACCCTGATCGTCCTAGCCTTACCATCTTCACACATTACGGTCATTCTTGCACTGCCCAGCAACTTGTCAACTATTCCAAATAGCTCTCCATTATTCTTATTAGGCAATGGCACTCTCGTAATCTCCATCTCAGTACTTTCATTACTTTTTCTATAATATGGCATATAAATCCTCGCTTTTTATAGATTTGAGATATGTTATGAGTATATAAAATTAGTTATAAAATATCAGGATTAAGTAAAATGAGCCATTTTAAGAAAGATATATATAGAAGAAATAAAATACCGAATGAGAGTTTCAGGATGGATCAATATGCCTAAGAAAACAGATACGAAAGAGGTAATGAAAACTAAGCTTGAACAATGCAATGAATCATTGGTCAAGAAAGATGCGGTTATTGAAGAACTTGAAAAAAAGATAAAATCATTAGATGAAAGCATTAAAGGATACAATGACAAATTATTGAGAATGCAGGCTGATTTTGAAAATTATCAGAAAGTAATACAGAGAGGAGAAGAGGAATTCATAAGATCTGCAAACAGAAAATTGATACTTGATCTTCTGGACGATCTAGAAAACTTGGAGATGGCTGTAGAGAAAGCCAGTGCAAAAGACCAGTTTTATAATGCTGTTTCAGGAATAACGCAGCATTTATGGAACACCTTGACAAGATTCGGCGTGAAGAAGATCGATACAAAAAACAAGAAATTTGATCCATTTTACCACGAAGTTATCGCCACAGAAGAAGGAGATGGAGAAGACGGAACTATAATAGAAGAATATAAAAGAGGGTATCTTTTATATGATTCATTACTAAAACCCGCTAAAGTTAAAGTTTTGAAAAAGAGGTGAATTAAATATGGAAAAAATATTAGGAATAGATCTAGGAACCAGCAATTCAGCTGCAGCAGTTATTATATCTGGAAAACCCACTATAATTCCCAGTGCTGAAGGAATAAGCATAGGCGGTAAAGCCTTTCCGAGTTATGTGGCTTTTACAAAAGATGGCCAGTTACTGGTTGGAGAACCTGCAAGAAGGCAGGCACTTTTAAACCCTGAAGGTACAATATATGCTGCAAAAAGAAAGATGGGAACTGATTACAAATATAAGGTATTTGGAAAAGAGTATACTCCACAGCAGATATCCGCATTTATTCTCCAAAAGATAAAGAAAGATGCGGAATCATTTTTGGGAGAAAAAGTTAATAAGGCGGTAATCACCGTACCCGCGTATTTTAATGACAACCAGAGACAGGCCACTAAAGATGCCGGCGCGATTGCGGGGCTTGAAGTAGTCAGGATAATTAACGAGCCTACTGCTGCTTCATTAGCCTATGGGATAGATAAACTGGAAAAGGAACAGAAAATACTTGTTTACGATTTTGGCGGTGGAACGCTTGATGTAACAATCATGGAATTTGGTGGAGGAGTATTCGAGGTGATGTCCACTGCCGGTGATACTCAATTGGGTGGCACAGATATGGATAATGCAATCATAGATTTCATAACTAACGATTTCAAAAAGAAAGAAGGAATAGATCTCAAAAAAGATAAAAGCGCCTTTATAAGAATCAGGGATGCTGCTGAAAAAGCAAAGATCGAGCTATCGACTTCAACTGCCACAGAAATAAATTTACCGTACATCACTGCAAATCAAGAAGGACCAAAACATCTTGTAATGCAGATTACACGCGCTCAGTTAGAAGAGCTCGTATCTCCTATTGTAGAGAAGACTAAAATTTCTATTACCAATGCTTTAGAAAATGCAAAGTTAGACAAAAAAGACATAGATAAAGTAATATTTGTAGGCGGACCTACAAGAATGCCTATCGTGCAGAAAGTTATAGAGGAATTTTTAGGCAAGAAAATTGAGCATGGTGTGGACCCAATGGAATGTGTAGCATTAGGTGCTGCATTGCAGGCTGGGGTTCTTGCAGGAGAAGTAAAAGATATTGTGCTGCTGGACGTCACACCTTTAACCTTGAGCGTTGAAACTCTTGGAGGTGTTGCTACACCCTTAATTCCTGCAAATACAACAATCCCGACTAAAAAATCCCAGATTTTCTCTACTGCAGCTGATTTTCAAACTGTAGTAACAATTCACGTGGTTCAGGGAGAGCGAACTTTAGCGAAAGACAATGTATCTTTAGGCATGTTCAACCTTGAAGGTATTCCGCCTGCTCCCAGAGGAGTGCCGCAGATTGAAGTTACGTTCGATATTGATGCAAATGGAATATTAAATGTTACGGCCCAAGACAAAGCAACCGGAAAACAAAAAAGCATATCGATAAGTGCTTCTACAAAACTGACAAAAGAAGAAATTGAAAAGATGAAGAAAGAGGCAGAAAAATTTGCCGAAGAGGATAAGAAAAGAAAAGAGGAAATTGATCTGATCAACACTGCTGAAAGTCTGGTTTATGCCAGTGAAAAAACATTAAATGAATATGGAGACAAGATCCCGCAAGAAAGTAAAAACAAGGTTCAAGACATAATAAAGGATCTAAAATCTGCTATTGAATCCAAAGACTATCAGAAAATAAGAGAGGTTTCTGAAAAACTGAACAAAGAAATCCAGGAAGTTGGCGCCTCTATGTACCAGCAGTCAGGACCCAAAGAAGAGAAAAAAACAGATGAAACCGTTGATGCTGAGTACAAAGATAAAAGTGACAAAGAATGAGCAGAGACTATTATGAGATTCTGGGTGTATCAAAAACTGCAAGTAAAGATGAGATTAAAAGAGCATACAGGGAACTCGCTAAAAAGTATCACCCTGACCTCAACCCCAACAATAAAAAAGAGGCAGAAGAGAAGTTCAAAGAAATCAGCGAAGCTTACGAAGTGCTTATGGATGACGACAAGAGACAGAAATATGACCAATATGGAGAAGAGGGTATAAAGTTCGGTTCTCAGGGATTTGACTGGAGCAATTTTACACACTATGAAGACATATCAGATCTCTTCAACCAATTTTTTAAGGGATTTGGAAATTTTTATGACGAGGAAGACAGTGGAACTGGCAGAGATATTGGCATTGCGGTTGACATAACCCTTAAAGATGCGTATACAGGAGTGGAAAAAGATATATCATACACCCGATCAAAAAGCTGCGACGCATGTAACGGTACTGGTGCCAAGGATGGCAAAACAAAAACATGCCCTCTCTGTAAGGGAACTGGAAAAATAAGAAAACAAACTGTACATGGATTCATGCAGTATGTCACTGTACAACCTTGCCATGTATGCGGTGGGAAAGGATATATCATAGAGGAAAAATGCAAAAAATGTAACGGTACTGGCAAGATAAATGTCACTGAAAAACTTTCTGTCAGAATTCCGAAAGGTATACAGGACGGAGCAAGGCTAAGGATCGCAGATAAAGGAGAGATGGGAAAAAGGCAGAGTGGAGATCTGTATGTGGTAGTTCGCATTCAGCCAGATCCCAGGTTCGAAAGAGATGGAGATGATCTACACACGGTCAAAAAAATTTCGTTTGTAAAAGCTGCACTTGGTGATGAACTGGGAATAGAGACTCTTGACGGTACTGAAAAATTAAAGATCCCTGCTGGAACACAGCCTGGAACAATAATAAAACTGAGAGGGAAAGGCATGCCAAGAATGAGGCATATGGGTAATGGAGACCTTTTCGTGCATATTGAAGTGGAAATCCCTACCTCTTTAACGTCAAGACAGAGAGAACTTCTGGCAGAATTTGATGGTGAAAATAACAAAAAAAGAAAATTTTTCTCATTCTAGAGAGACATAAATCCTCTTATTTGCTTTGCCCTTGCTTTCGTATTTTGCAATTTTAATAGCCCCAACCTCGGCAGTATTTTTTACATGGGTTCCACCATCTGCCTGATAATCAAATCCCTCAATATCTATCAATCTTACCGTTTCTAGATTTTCAGGCAAAAGATCCAGTTTTACCCTGACAATATTGTTAAAATCCAGGTTTTTTGGATCTTCGAACCTCACAGTAACAGGCAAATTCTTTTTTACAATATCATTGGCATCATTTTCAATTATTGGTAACAGATCTCTATTCAATGCCTCATAATTTATATCCATTCTTGCCCTATCTTCGCCGATCTGAGAGCCAGTGATTTTAGCGTTATATTTTTTGAACAATACCCCACTCAAAATGTGTATTGCAGTATGGTACCTCATGTGCGCATATCTTCTATCCCAGTCTATGAGACCATGGGCGATGGAAGAGATCAGCTCTTTATCTGGGTAAGGATCCACAACATGATATATCAGGTCAGAATCTTTTACAGTATTTAAAACTTTAAAACTTTTATTGCCGATCTTTAAAGTTCCAAAATCTGCAGGCTGCCCGCCACCTTCCGGATAAAAAGCGGTCTTGTCCAGCACTATCTTATTTTCAGAGATATCTATTATCTTCGCTTCAAACTCTTTTAGGTAAGAATCATAATAATACAAAGGTTCAGTTTTCATGATTGATTAATACTAACAAAATGTTTAAATTTTTCTGTTTTTGATTTTTTCTGTATAGTCCCGAAACCTTTGACTATAAAAAGAGATTGCTCTTTTATGATCTCTCTGAAACTCACAGAACGAAAAATCAGACGCTGTCAATTTTTCGTTGAAAATATTAAAAATAGCATCAGTTATCCTACCATACATATTTCAAAAAATATTCAAATTAAATAATCCAGATAAAAGCTATGCCTTCGACAAAATGAAATAATAAGTAATTATCAACGAAGAGTTGACAAGATCAAAAATCAGAAATATTTTTATATGCGAAACCCATGAAAATATAATTGTATGAGATTGTTAACTATTCTTTCATCAACTTATCAAATTGCTTCAGATTATTTCAATAAATATTATTTTCAAAGCGCTTTATATTCATTTTTAATAAACACCAATTTTGAAGATCTTCATAACTTAACTTCGCCAATTGAAAGTGCTTTATCATAATTTGCCAAATTGATTTTTCACTTATCTACCACCTTAAATTTAATGTTTTATCCTCATATTTTTTAATAAAATCCCCAAAAATATGTGTTATTTGGGGCGTTATGTTGCTTATTAAGTGAAATTTTAATCCTGTTTCTGGATATATTATCGTTTTTGTTAATGATATTAGATGCTTTTTCAGCAATTTTATGTTTTTTACCGGATCTGCTCCCATCTCTTTTTGATTGCTGTCAAATTTATTGACATTTTCTTGAGGAATATTTTTATCACTTACAATAGTTTTGCGGTTTTGAAAAAAATTTTATATTATTTTACTATTCATATATTTAATGATAGAGATTCCTGTTTATCAAGGACCTGACACATTTAATTCATTAATTAATGAATTTAAGCCATATTTCAAGAGTTATAGAGGTTTTAACCAGTTCAAAAATCTTGCAAATGCAATGGTAGTAAGTAATTCAAGATCAGTAGTGCATTTGAATGGAATAAACATAAATCATACAAATCAATCAAATATGAACAGGTTTATTATCTCCAAATATAACGAAAATGGCATGTTTAATAAAATGTGTGAAATAGTGAACAGGGTAGAGGAAGATACAGTTCTTGTAATAGATGACACAATAATAGAAAGGCACGGGAAGAAGATAGAAGGAGCGGACTGGTTTTTTGATCACAATAAAGGAGAAAATGTATATGGCATACAAGCAGTAACAACAGTTGCCTCAGGTAAGAATGGCATATATTCAATGCTATGGCAACAGTACCTACGGAAGGGTAAGACAAAAAATTTCAAGAGCAAGATAGAGATGCAAAAGGAAGCAATAGGGAGATGTGTGGAAGGGGGTCTTAAGTTTTCAACATTAGTGATGGATTCGTGGTACTTTGATAATAGTTTGGTAAAATATATTGAATCAAAAGGAAAAGATTGGATAGCAGAATGCAAGACCAACAGGTTAGTTTTGTATAATGATGAATGGATAAAAATAGGAGATTTAATAAAAAACACG